>DVDZ01000032.1 GCA_015296025.1 Thermosynechococcus sp. M46_R2017_013 | reverse complement strand
GCAATTTGCCCTATGGTGAACAACGCCGCCTTGAGCTGGCGCGTGCCTTGGCACTCCAACCGCGACTGCTCTTGTTGGATGAACCGGCTGCGGGCATGAATCCCAAGGAGAAGCAAGACCTCTGCGAGCTAATTCGCTGCCTCAAGGAGACCTTTGAACTGACGGTGATTCTTATTGAACACCATGTCCCCTTGATAATGCGTTTGTGCGATCGCCGAGCGGTTCTAGATTTTGGTCAACTCATTGCCCTTGGCGACCCCCTCAGTGTTAAAAACGATCCCAAGGTGATTGAGGCCTATCTGGGCGGCGATGTTTAGATCCACAGATGCCTATTTTCAAGGCCGTACGGCAATTCTTGCTAGTAAACACGGCAAAGAACAGGTGATTGCTCCTGCTTTTGCCCCCTTGGGGGTGACCGTGGTTGTGGCCCCAGATTTTGATAGCGATCGCTTTGGCACCTTTAGCCGTGAAATTCCCCGTACGGGTACCCAAGAGGAGGCAGCTCTCGCCAAGGCAGAAGCGGTGCTAGCGCAAATGGATACAGACTTAGTCCTTGCCAGTGAAGGCAGCTTTGGCCCCCATCCTCAATTTCCGATGCTGCCCAGCGATCGCGAACTTGTCCTCCTTATAGACCGCCGCCATAACCTTGTCTTGCGGGGGGAGGTGCGCTCCTTGGAAACTAACTTTAACCATGCCACCGTGAGTGATCTTGAAGAGGCCTTGGCCTTTGGGGCACAGGTGGGCTTTCCAACCCATGGTTTGCTTGCCATGGCGCAGGCTGATCCTCCGCCCAATACGCCAATTTTCAAAGGGATTCAAAGCGAGGAACAGTTGCAAAGGGCGATCGCCACCCTACAGGCCTACAGCCCCAGGATTCACCTAGAAACTGACATGCGTGCCCACATGAACCCCACACGGATGCAGGTGATTGCTCAAGCTGCTGCCGAGCTCGTTCAAGCAATGGCTCAGGGCTGTCCTCGGTGTGGTTGGCCGGGGTTTGTGGTTTGCGAGAAACTGCCGGGGCTGCCCTGCGCGCTATGTGGGGCATCCACCAGCGCCATCAAAGCCAACCGCTACCGCTGTCAACACTGTTTGTACCAAGTGACAGTGCCTAGGGCGGAAACCGTTGCCGATCCCGGTCACTGCTACTTCTGCAACCCCTAGGCACAGACAAAGACTTGGTATAATCCCTTGTGTAGCTCTTTTCACTGCGGCACCGATTCAGCCATCCTATCGTCTGCATTCCCAGCACAATTTTGAGGAGTGACCGATGACACCCCGCTACCTGACCAGTCTTGTCCTTGCCACATTAACGCTCAATCTTGGGAGTATAGCCCTTGCTCAGACTGCAAGCCCAAATAACCCAATGGAGGGCTGGCAACAAAATGGCAATGCCAATGATTTAGGCACCATTCTCAATCCCCAAAATGGCAATTTTTCTGTGCCCGGATTGATGAATCGGCTGCGTTTGATGGATGGTCGCGATCCCCGCGAAGTGGTGGCAGATCAAATGGAAAATCTCAATGCTCAAGCAGAGGCCTTTCGCAAACGGCAGCAGCAACAGTTCCAAAATTTAACGGTTACCCCCTAGGATGGGGATGGTATGTCCCCAAGAGTATTGATTTTGGGTTTAGGGCATTGGGGACAAACACTGGCGTACCTATTTGAGCAACAGGGCTGCACGGTTTCCTGTTGGGGGCGATCTCACGGGCCACTCTCAGTTGCTCTTTTCCAAGACATTCAGTTAATGGTTTCAGCTCTCCCCATCAAAGCGGTGCGGGAAGTTGCTGCTCAAGTTGCTGCCCTTCGCCCCCCTTTAGGCATCATCTTTGTCAGTGCCACAAAAGGCCTAGAATCTGAAACCTTTGCCACGGCGGCGGATATTTGGCAAGCTTACTGTCCGCATCACGATCTGGTTGTGCTTTCAGGTCCCAATTTGGCTAGTGAAATTCAGCAGGGATTACCAGCAGCAGCAGTAGTGGGGGGGCATCCAATGGCTACCAAGCAAGTGCAGGACTGTTTAGGGAGCACCACCTTCCGCCTCTATAGCAATGAGGACCGGCGGGGCGTTGAAATGGGGGGCATCTTCAAAAATGTAATTGCGATCGCCTGCGGTGTCAATGATGGTCTCGGTCTTGGTGTCAATGCCCGCTCTGCCTTGATTACCCGAGGACTTGTAGAAATGGTGCGGGTGGGGACTCACTGGGGCGGACAAGTGGAAACCTTCTACGGTCTTTCTGGGCTAGGGGACCTCCTTGCCACCTGCACCAGTGCCCTCAGTCGCAATTATCAAGTGGGGTGGCACCTAGCCCACGGTAAATCTCTCTCCCAAGCTCTAGCCTTGACAAAGGGGACTGCCGAAGGGGTAAACACTGCATGGGTTCTGTGCACCTATGCTCAACAGCACCAGTTAGAGATCCCTATTACGACCATGGTGAACGCAGTTCTTGCTGGCAATCTCACGCCCCAAGCAGCTCTCAATTGTCTTTTGGAGCGTCCCTTCAAGCCGGAGATTATTCCTGGATTGGGGTTTTAGTTGTTGATTCTGCACTGGGTTCTGGCAGCACCGCAGGAGCCGTTTCACTCACGGGAATAGCTATGGGGGGACGGTCGAGACTGAGCATCAAACCGACTCCTGTGGGTTCAATCGGTAAAGGAGATGGTGCTGGCTCAAGACGGGCAGGGCTAGTAACAGCCACAGGCAGACTAGGGAAGGGATTGGGAATTAGACCTGTAAACATTGCTACAAGGGATGCAGCTAGTGTCGCCCCCGCACTCCCTAAGACCCAAATACGACGGGGACGATTGGCCTTAGCAATTACTTGAGCCGCCAAATGATCCGCTGGACAGGGGGTCAGGGGTACGGGCAGCTCTTGCATCTGCTGCTTGAGAATCAGGAGTCGCCGGTAGAGGCGTTGTCCTTCAGGGTCGGTGGCAAGCCATGCTTCCACCTGTTGCCGTTCTGCAGCCGTCACTTCACCATCAAGGTAGGCGCTCAGGAGTTCAAAGGTATCGCGTTTGCAGTAATCAAGTTCATCCATCATGGGGGTCTGTCCTTGCAGGAAAAGGGTAGGGGTGATTCGCATTAGGTTGAAGGGAGATCGAGGTGAGGTTGTAGTTCTAGTTGGAGCCGCTGTCGGGCACGGGCAATTCGTGATTTCACGGTGCCGAGGGAAACTCCAGTGATGTGGGCAATTTCTTCGTAGGAGAGGCCTTCAATTTCGCGGAGGACAATGGTTGTCCGAAAGGCTTCTGGTAAGTTGGCGATCGCCCGCCGTAATTGAGCATAGAACTCATCTGTGCGCAACCGGTCATCGGGACTGGCATCACTAGTGGCAAGTTCCCAATTCATTTCACCTTCTTGGGTTTTCAAGGGCGCATCCAGAGAAAGAGGCGGCTGATGGCGTTTGCGTTTGCGCAGCTCATCGTAAAACAAGTTGGTGGCAATGCGACTGAGCCAACCTCGAAATTTGCTGGCATCTTGCAATTTGTGAATGTTGCGATAGACCCGAATCCAGACTTCTTGGACAAGATCGGCGCGATCCTCCCAGTCGGGAGCAAGATGATAGATAATTCGCTCCACATGGGATTGGTATCGGCGCAGCAGTTCAGTAAAGGCAGCACGATCTGGGGTTCTGCCGGCTTGACAGCGAACAACCAACTCTTGGGGTGTAAGTTTTGTCAGCGGCAGCGTCACCCGAGCACTGATCTCCTCAACACGCTTCCAAGTGAGGGGAAGACTGGATGTCATGGATACAATTGACCTCAGACCAATCGCTTTTCATGACGCCTGTGCCCCCATGATGTTCCCTGATCCGTTATAGCTTGCCCAGGACAGGGTCATACGTCCTAATCTGTTAATATTCCCTTAACGTTGATGAATTTAGATTAAGCTTTTTATTGTAGTGGCGATCATTCTTTGGACGCTCTACGCAGACACTTAACGCGCGGCTCAATGTAACCCCCCTTCCTAATCACCGCCCTTCACCACCATGCTCTGGATCCGCATTGCCAGTGGACTTGTCGCGATCGCTCTGACGCTGCTGATGACCTTTCTAGGCGGTTGGTATTTTTGTCTGGGGATTGGGGCGCTAATTTATCTCGGTCAACTGGAATACTTTGAACTAGCTCGTGCCAAGGGGAGCGCGCCAGCAGCCAAAACCACCCTTGTGGTCAGTCAAGTACTTCTCATCACTTCTTTGCTGCAGCCAGATCTTGCCGATGCCGTGTTTCCCGTTGCGGGTACTTTTATTTGCTTCTACTTGCTATTTCAACCCAAGCTGGCCTCAATCGCCGATATTTCCACTTCAATCATGGGGCTGTTTTACGGCGGCTATTTGCCAAGCTATTGGGTGCGTCTGCGGGGGCTAGAGCAACAGGCAACATTACCTTTGGGGGGATTTTGGCCAGAGCAGTTTCAACTTACTGCTTTGCCTTTGGGGTTACAGGCGACTCTCTTGGCCTTTGTTTGCATTTGGGCAGCGGATATTGGTGCCTATACGGTTGGCAAGCTCTTTGGCCGAACACGACTTTCTCACATCAGTCCCAAGAAAACTGTGGAAGGGGCAGTGTTTGGCGTTTTGGGGAGTTTAGGCGTCGCTCTTTGGGGAGCGTATTCCCTTGGCTGGCCACTCCCTTGGCTTTTGGGGGCAATGTTTGGCCTCATGATTGGCATTGCTAGCCTATTGGGGGATTTGACAGAGTCAATGATGAAACGAGATGCTGGGGTCAAAGATTCTGGCCAGTTGATTCCGGGACATGGCGGTATTTTGGATCGCGCCGATAGCTATGTGTTTACAGCACCTCTTGTGTTTTACTTTGTGACGTTGCTATTGCCCTTATGTCAATAGTTTGTTTCCATTTAAGTTTCCATAAGTTTCTATATTAATCAGCTGAACACGAGATTCAGCAACGGTGGCTTAATGGAGCGTGCCTGTTTATTGCACAAACACTGAAAGCTGAGCCGCCTGCCGCACAGGTGGCTGCCCTAGAGCATCTCTTCCAGACCTTTTTCTCCTTCGCCCTGCCACCCGAAGCCCTAGCACAGTGCACTAGCTTTCTGCGCGACTAGGTTGTCTTGCCAAGACTGAGAAAGCAGATCAAACAGATCAAGAACAAAAAAGGTGAACTATACGGATGTGCTCCCATACGCTTGAACAATCTTATCCGCTGAGGCTAACTGACACGCAGGAATGCCAATCTAGCGATCGCCACCTCAAAACAATTGATTAAGACAAAGCCAGATTTTGAACAGCAGTTGTGAGTTCAACACAGGAGAGTCGCAAGGGCTGAGGTGTTTGAGGATAAACTTGGCAATCTTGCCAAAGGATGCGATAATTAGCCAATAAATTTTATATTCCTTAAGGGAAGAATACGCCATTTCTTCTCTTTTTCCAGTCTCTCAATCTATCGTTCAACACTTTTTAGTTTAAGAG
>DVDZ01000036.1 GCA_015296025.1 Thermosynechococcus sp. M46_R2017_013 | reverse complement strand
GTTTTGACATTTATTTTGCGGCTCTATCTAAAACCAAATAATTAAACATCAGGGTTGAGGACGTGAAAGCAAATTTATTGACACCCGTTGCTATTCTCTCTATTCTCAGCGGTACGGGGGCAATGTTACCAGTTGTAGCCATTCCGATCCCTACCCCTACCCAACAGGATCTTCAGCCACCCCCCCTAGCCCGCCCTCCGAGTTGGAAGGTGTTTTAATACCTGTAAAAAAAATTGTTGTTGAAGGCAGCACCATCTTTCAAGCAGCGGAATTTGATCCGATTATCAAGCCCCTTGAAGGGCGGCAGGTGACACTTGCGGAGCTACAGGGAGCCGCCGACGCGATTACAAAACTCTATTTAGAAAGAGGCTATTTAACCTCTCGCGCCGTTTTAGGTGAGCAGGTGGTACGGGATGGGGTGATCACGATTCAAGTGCTTGAAGGCCGCCTAGAGGACATTCGTATTGAAGGTAATAAAGGGATTATTCAGCGCTATATTCGCAGTCGTATTGCCCGCGGCGCGGGGGTCCCCCTCAACTCCAGTCGTTTAGAAGAACAGCTGCGGCTGTTGCGAACAGATCCCCTCTTTGCCAATCTTTCTGCAAGTCTGCGACCCGGCAGTACACCCCAAGACAGTATTTTGGTGGTACGGGTGGTACCTGCCCGCTGGTTGAATGCTGCCTTTGGTCTGGATAATACTACACCACCGGCGATCGCCCCGAATCGAGCTACGGCCTTTTTGGGATACAACCACCTTAGTGGTCGCGGCGATAGTGTCTATGGCTCCTACGCCATCGGTAATAACCTAGGCACGTTTGATTGGGGAGCATCCAACACAGTGGAGTTTGGCTACAGCCTGCCCCTCAATGCTATGAATGGCACACTCACCATTCGTACTGTGCAAGCAGACAGCGAAATTACCCGCCCTTGCCGCCTTCAATACTCGCAGTGAGTCTTCTATTTATCAAGCAGTTTTCGCCAACCGGTGATGCGCAATCTCCGTGAGGAGCTGGCCTTTGGCATTGGCTTACTGATGCAGTCAGCGCAGACCTTTGTTTTGGGAGTGCCAGCCCCCATTTCCATTGGTTCTGACCCATCGGGCTATAGTGCCACCCGTGTCCTTGAACTGAGCCAAGAATATATCCGCCGTGATCCCCAGGGGGCATGGGTCTTTCGTTCGCAGTTTAACTTTGGCCTGCCCATCTTTGGAGCCACAGAGAACCCTCGTCCCATCCCCGATGGGACCTTTTTTAGCTGGCTGGGACAGGGGCAGCGGTTGCAACGCCTTTGGGCAGATAACTTCTTGATTTTGCGCACCGATGTCCAACTCAGTCCCAATAGCCTGCTCCCTTTCCACCAATTTGTGATCGGGGGGCCTCTGTCGGTGCGGGGTTACTCGACCAATGCCCTTTCTGGGGATAATGGCCTGCGGTTCTCTGGAGAAGCCCGTTTTCCCGTGCTGCGCACCGCTAATCGTCGCCCCCTGATTTCCATAGAGCCGCTGTTTGATCTGGGGGTCGTCTGGAACAATAGCCGTAATCCTGCAGGTGCGGTGCCCAATAATGTGATTGCCGGTCTAGGAATGGGATTGTTAGTGCAACCCATCCCGAACCTTGACATTCAGTTCCAGTACGCGGTGCCGTTGATTGATCTGCCTGGTCAAACCCGTAGTTTACAGTCCGATGGCATTTACTTTACGTTGACCGTGCGTCCCTAGGGGGTATCTAAGGCTGTGCGGAGTGACTGACAAAACTCGGCGACGGCGGTGACCCCCTGATCTGGTTCTGCTAGACGTTTGACAAAGGCACTGCCGACAATGGCAGCATCGGCGCCCCAATCGCGCACTTGGCGGGCATGCTCGGGACTGGCAATGCCAAAGCCCACACCAATGGGCTTGGGGGTGATCTGCCGTAGGGTGTGTAGCAGTTCCTGAACGCGACTGGCCATTTCTTGGCGCATACCCGTGACACCGGTGGTGCTGACAAGGTAAATAAATCCTTGGGAAGCGGTGGCGATCGCCCGCATTCGCTCCGGTGACGTTGTCGGAGCAATCAGCAGTGTCAGTTCCAAGCCCAAGTTTACTGTTTCTGCCAGAACCGGTTCGGCTTCCTCGAAGGGCAAATCGGGAATCACTAAGCCCTTGATCCCTGCTTGGGCAGCTGCTTTGAGAAAGGCAGAGACTCCTCGGTGATAAATGGGATTGTAATAGGTAAAGAGGATTAGCGGTGCCCTCAGTTGCCGGTGTAAGTCCGTTGTTATTTCTAAGACCGACTCGAGACGAGTTCCCCGTTGCAGGGCACGGGTGGCAGCTGCCTGAATTACCGGACCATCGGCTAAAGGATCCGAATAGGGCATTCCTAGTTCAATGACATCTGCTCCATGGGCATCTAGGGCTTTGAGGGCAGCAACTGTGGTCTCTAAATCAGGGTCTCCAGCAGTCAAAAAGGGAATCAAGGCGCAGCGTTGGCGGGCACGACATTGCTCAAAGCGTTCAGAAATGGCAGGCACAGTCACAGGCAGTCGCTCTAAAAGATGCATAATAATTGTGCCAGATTAGATACAGCCTTTTTCTAAAATAGGGGATACACAGCGGGGAGACACGCTCTCTCAGGGCGGTGGCTGTTGCAATTGTGAGCTTTTGCCATCCTGCTGGGCTGTACTCTTCCTGTAGTGGTAGGTGCCAGTGAGGGTCATCTAAGCGTGAGTTGGTGGCGTTTTCTTCCCTTTGGCAATCGCGAGCTGCAGCAATGGTCACTGGAGGCGCGATTGCTCCACTGGCTAACCCTTCTCTGGATTGCCTTGGGGTTAGTGGTGCTTTTTTCCGCCAGTTTTCCCGTGGGTTTGGCCGAAACAGGGGATGGACTTTACTACTTTACACGTCAATTGCTGTGGCTCGCCCTGGGCTGGGTGGGGTTTCAACTATTTCTGCACCTACCTCTGGGGCGATCGCTCCAGTTGGCTATTCCAAGTTTCTTTTTGTTTCTGCTGCTGATCTGGGCAACGCGACTGCCGGGGGTCGGGACAACTGTGATGGGCGCTACCCGCTGGATCAGTATTGGCTCTTTTCAACTCCAGCCCTCGGAGATGATGAAGCCTTTTTTAGTCCTACAAGCGGCTTGGGTGTTTAGTTCTTGGCGGCGGCTCCATTTGAAGGCACGCTGTTTTTGGCTCACTGCCTTTGCCTTGACACTGCTGGGGATTTTAATTCAACCAAACCTCAGTACCACAGCTCTCTGCGGCATTACGTTATGGCTGATGGCTCTTGGGGCGGGCTTACCCTTGGCGCCACTGCTGTTGACCGCCACGGGTGGCTTGGGCTTGGCAGTCCTCAGCATTAGCCTTAACGAGTATCAACGACGGCGGGTCATGTCCTTCCTCAACCCCTGGGCCGATGCGATGGGGGATGGCTACCAACTAGTGCAGAGTCTCTTGGCTGTTGCCTCGGGGGGCGTTTTCGGTACTGGCTACGGCTTTTCCCAGCAAAAGCTTTCCTACTTGCCCATCCAGCACACCGATTTTATTTTTGCGGTCTATGCCGAGGAAATGGGGCTGTTGGGGTGTCTGTTGCTCCTAGCATTGCTGGCGGCCTACGGTTGGCTGGGAATGCGGGTGGTGAATCAGGCGCGGCATCCCCTTATCCAACTCATTGCCCTAGGAACGACGGTGATGATGCTCCTGCAAGCCTCATTAATATAGGCGTCGCCATTGGTATCCTACCAACCACAGGATTGCCTTTTCCCCTCTTTAGCTATGGCGGTAGTTCAATGATGGCCAGTATGGCGATCGCTGGCCTATTAATTCGCTGTGCCCGTGAAGCTCAGCAGGCAGAGATTATTTACCTTGCGGCAGTCACGGGCACAACTCAACTGTCCCACTTTCAGGGGAAGCGTCTCCCCGGTGCTTCTGTGGTTTCTTTGCGGACTGAACGCCTCAAGCGCTCTTCCTCACGTCAACCCTAGACATACACTTGACGACCGTCTTGGCGCCAGACCGCAATCACCGTAGGCCGTGGTATCACCACATTGTCGCCATAGGGCCAGCGGGTGGGGAGTTCTGCTGTGGATTTAGCTCCTTCGCCGGGGTGCTGAATGGCACAGAAGAAGGTGCGGTTGTCGGTGGTAAACTCTGGCCCGCAGATCTCAGAGCCAGGAACCCCCGAAAGAAACATCTTGAATTCACGGCGGAAGGGATTGAGGACATAGACGCCGTCGTTCTTTTGGAGGCGACTTGAGCCGGGGTTGCCGTCGGTTGCAATCCAGACATTGCCCCGCATATCAAAGGCAAAGTTATCGGGCGCTGAGATGGCCGGCACGGTTTTATCCACTGCTTGACCATAGAGTAGGAGTTGCCGATTGGAAGCAGTTGCTCCCGGTTCGCCGCAAAGCAGCGGAATCTGCCACTGGAAGCGCAGCGCGGTGGGGTTGCCACCGGCTTCTGCCATCTCCAGCACATGACCCATGACATTCTCGGTGCGGGGGTTGGCGCGATCGCTGGTTGTGCGCCGCTCATTATAGGTTAGGGCTACCCAGATAGTTTTGGTGACTGGGTTCCACTCCACATCTTCAGGGCGATCCATTTTGGTTGCCCCTAGGGCATCGGCAGCACCGCGGCTATTAATCAAGCACAGACCGGGATCGGCTTGGAAGACATCGGGCAATGCCGGGTTAGGGATGATTTGCGTTCCTTTAATAGAGGCAATTTGCAGCCACTCACCGCCTAGGTTCTCATTAAAGCGGGCAACATAGAGAGTGCCCTCATCTAGCAGTCCCCAGTTGGCTTCCCGTTGACGGGGGTTGTATTTGCCTTTGGTGATGAATTTATAGATGTACTCAAAGCGGGCGTCATCCCCCATGTAGACGACAACGCGGCCGTCGGGAGCAACCACCGTTGTTGCCGCTTCATGGCGGAATCGACCCAAGGCAGTGCGTTTCACCGCTGGACGATTGGGATTGAGGGGATCGACCTCTACGACCCAACCAAAGCGAAAGGCTTCATTGGGTTCTTTTTCAATATTGAATCGACTTTCGTAGAGATAGAATCCATAGCGGTCAGCGCGATCGCTAGGAACGCCATAGCGCTTGTGAAGTTCGCGCACTTGGCCACTCAGTTGTGCCTCGCTGCCACCAAAATAGCTGTGAAAGTTTTCCTCGCAGGTGAGAACTGTTCCCCAAGGCGTTTTACCGGCAGCGCAGTTGTTGAGGGTGCCGTAAACCAGTCTTCCCCGTGGATCGTATTGGGTGCACATCAAGGGATGTCCCTGAAGGGGGCCGCCGATTTCGCAGGGCGTGGAGCCAGTAATGCGGCGATTGTAGGAAGAACCCTTAACATAGCGCCATCCTCCCCGACCTTGGGGCTGAATTTCCACCACCGATACACCATGGGCTTCCCGCTGCAGAGCCGCTTGCCACTGATTGGGGCGTTTCTCAAAGCCACGGAACATGATTTCTGGATTGGTGTATTCATGGTTGACGACCAAAAGCCGGCGGCCTTGGGGAGCCTCAAGATAACCCACAAAATCGCAATTGTAACCAAAGCAGCGTTTTTGCCGCTCCACTTCTACTGCCGTAACACTCTCGTGCAGACGGTTCCAGTCGAGGTTGGGGCCATTGTCTAGGGCATCGCCCCAGCGAATCACTATTCCCTGGTTAAATCCCGCGGGCAAAGTGACTTTGTCATCTTTGTTGGGATAGATTGTGGCAAAACTCAAGCTAGAGGAAGAAAAAGAAGCAGCAACACCGGCCTCCACTTGGCTTAGTGCCAAGCCCGCCGCTCCCCAAAGGGCAGTTTTAAGAAAATCCCGTCGCCGCAGTGTGGCCTGTAAAATGTCACCAAAATACTCTGTCATTGCTACCTTACCACCATGAGTGCGTAATTTTGCAGTTATTAAGATAGTCAAGCAACGTTAACTTAAGTTAAAGAAGACCAAAAGCAGCAGTTAACAGTCGTTGGGTGTAGGGATGGCGGGGGTGGGCAAAGAGTTCAGCAGTGGGAGCAAGTTCCACAATCTTGCCTGCAAACATTACGGCAATGCGATCGCAAAAACTGCGGGCAACCGCCAGATCATGGGTAATAAAAAGATATGTGAGTTGCAACTGTTCTTTTAACTGCTGCATCAGTGCCAATATCTGCCGTTGGATATGGGCATCGAGCATACTCACTGGTTCGTCACAGATGACCACCTGAGGATGGGTGATTAGGGCGCGGGCAATCGCCACCCGTTGGCGCTGTCCCCCCGAGAGGGCATGGGGATAGCGATGAACGTAGGCTTCGACGGGGGTTAATTCCACCTGTGCTAGCATTTCGCGTACCCGTTCTTGGGCAGCTTCTTTTTCCAGCAGGCGATGAATCAGCAGGGGCTCCAGTAAATTTTGCCCCACAGTCATTTTAGGATTGAGGCAGGCATGGGGATCTTGGAAAATCATTTGTAAGTCACGGCGGACAGTCCGCAATTGTGCCGCTGGCAATTGGCCTAGATTGCGACCTAAAAAGACCACTTCACCGGCACTGGCGGGAATAAGTTGCAAAATCAAGCGGGAAAGGGTACTTTTGCCACAGCCGGATTCACCCACAAGGCCAAGGGTTTCTCCCCGGCGCAATGTCAAATTAACCCCATCTACCGCTCGAATCGTAATTTGCGGTTGTAGCCATGCTCCAAAGCGATAGTGCCGCTGTAAATTGTGAACTTGCAGCAGTTCTGGGGCAGTGTCCAAGGGTGGGGGCTCTCGAGAGGTGAGTTGGCTAGCCGCGAGTAGGAATTGGGTATAGGGGTGTTGGGGCTGTTGCAGTACTTGGCGAGCCGCACCCATTTCGACAATTTTGCCTTGGTGCATCACTGCAAGGCGATCGCAATATTTGGCCATTAGTGCCAGATCGTGGGAAATGAGTAACAGTCCCCGTTGCTCCTCTTGACACAGGCGCGTGAGTTCATCAAGAATTTCTGCCGCGACGGTCACATCCAGGGCTGTGGTCGGTTCATCGGCAATGATCAGGGGAGGATTCAATAGCAACGCTAGGGCGATCGCCACCCGTTGCCGCATACCGCCACTCAACTCATGGGGGTACTGATGGAGGCGATTGGCAGGAATTTTCACCCGATCCAGCACCTCAACAATGCGCTGTCGCCGTTGGCAGCGACTCAAAGCAGACCCATGACTGCGCAATAGTTCATCGCAGTGGTCATAGATACTCATGAGGGGATTGAAGCGGGTCATCGGATCCTGAAAGACTAAGCCAATTTGCTCGCCCCGCAGCCGCTGCAATTGAGAAGTGGTCAGCCCCAAAAGGGATTGCCCCTGAATCGTGATCTCCCCAGTGACCTGTGACCCCGGCGGTAACAACTGCAAAACAGCCTTACCAATCGTGGATTTGCCACAACCTGACTCCCCCACTAAGCCAAAGCGCTCCCCTGCGGCCAAGCAAAAAGAAACACCATCCACCACGAATGTTGCAGCAGATGATGTTGTAGGGTAGGCGACCCGCAGTTCCCTGAGTTCTAAAAGAGTCGCCATGGGTCTGTTGATCCTAGGCAGGTTCGATACGGGCGTAAAAGACCCCTTGAATTTTCACTTCATGGGCTTCGTGCGCTCCCATATCATCATCGGAGAGTTGCTCACTTGCAAAGGTGCCGGCAATTTCCCCCGTGCGACCATCCACCTTCGCTACATTCAGAGCAATTTCACCCTTGGTCAGTGAGAAGCGTTTCACATTGGCGCGCGCCAGTTCTTCCTCTTTGCCTTGGGGAATGGCGATCGCTGAATCATAACCAGAGGCCAAGCCCCGACCCTTAGGATCCAAGAAGTTGGCAGTACGGTAGGAGGGAACGTTGAATTCCCCTTTGAAGTCGGTTGACGTAGTGATGCTCGTCATGTTAGGCGGAGTGTTTGCCACTAGGTTTTTCACTGTAAACAGCAGTGGGATGCGCTCACCACCGGGCATTTGTACAGTTACGGGCTGGAAATCAATGCCATCCTCTTCCACAAACGTGAGGCTGCCATCGCTGTTGACCTTGAGTTCCCCTTGAATTTGATCCAGGCTTGTGGTTTCGCGGGTCACCAACTTTGTTGGAACAAATTCGGCCTCTTGGCGTTTGTTCTTCGGCTCTTCCTTGACTAAAAATGTCGTGGGTTGCAAGCAGAGTCGAGTAATGCGATAGGTTTGGGAGCTATCAATCGGGTAGGCACCACGCGCCGTATCATCAAGAGTGGGACACTTATTGGCCAGACCTGTACCGACAATATCGTCATAGGTTAAAGTCTGTTTTGCGGCAAAGGCGGGGGTGCTCAAGGAAAACATCCCTAAACATACCGCCAGCAGAGTCGCCATTAAAATGCGATATTTCATGGTTAACCTCAGAAGTCAAAGCATCTCAAAGCAGTCAGAGTGTGGGAAATACCCCTGTATCAAAGTCCAGTGAAGGCAGCTATACAACTACCTTATCAATCCATGATTATACGGAGGTTTGCGATCGCCTCAGAAAGCAAATTTTCGCAGATATTTTAATTTCGCAATAGAAAAAGCAAAGACCAATCTCTGTTCGGGTTGTGCAGCAAAGTAAACTAGTAAAAGAGCAGGATCAGGAGTGGATTCATGGATGACAGCGAGTTATTTGCTGTTTTTGTTGCCGATGTTGTCAATGGAACTGAGAGCCTTGCCTCGAATCCCAGCTACCGCATTGAATCCGTCTTAGGAACGATTCAACTGGTGGACAAAAAAGCTGGCGTCATTGCCTCAAGCAAGAGTGAAAATGGTCAACTGCAGATCATCGTCAAGCGTTACTGCGATGCGTGGGAAGCTTTGCGACAAGCATTGACCCATGGTTCATTTTTTCCTGATCTTGCTCAAAATAAAGCCCAACTGGTGCCCTTTACCCGTGCCGCCATTCCCGAAGGCTATGAATTCTATGATTGTGCAGCCAGCGAAATGTGGCGCAGTTGGCGCCGCAGGGTAGTTGATCATGTGCATATCTATACCGCTAACCGCTGGCGAGCGGTGGGGGAGATTTCCTGTAGTGGCGGTGTCGTTTTTCTTCCCGTTCCCGACCTCAACAAAGAGATTCAGATCACCGGCTCCTCCCTGATGTCTTGGTTAGGAGTTCCCAATGCTTAAAACCCAAAAAATGTTTAGGAAACTACAGTTTAGGGAGAGCGATCGCCCCAACCAATAAAACAGAACCTAAAGATTTTCAGGATAATAGACATAATAACTATAGAGATTGAACAACGCAATGCTTGCCTGTTTGCGACCTCGCCAGCCGATTTTCCCTTGAGGCAACTATGTCAGATCCGTCCCGCGATACCAATATTGGCCAAGTTCTCATGAATCGGTATCAGCTCACAGAGCTGATTGGCAAAGGCTCGATGGGACGGGTTTATCGAGCGGAAGATATTCTTTTAGGGGGGGTTCCTGTTGCCGTTAAATTTCTCTCACAAACCCTGCTCAATGACCGCATGAAAACCCGCTTTGCCCAAGAAGCGCGGGCGGGTGCTCTTCTCGGCCAGAAGAGCATGCACGTGGTACGGGTGCTGGACTACGGCATGAACAATGAGGAAATTCCCTTCTATGTCATGGAATTTTTGCAAGGGGAAAACCTCAGCGATTTGCTTTTAGAAGAACCCCTCCCTCTGAGCCGATTTCTGCGAATTGCACGGCATATCTGTCTTGGTCTTCAGGTTGCCCATGAGGGGATTGTCATCGAAGGTCAAAAATGTCCCATTATTCACCGTGACATTAAGCCTAGCAATGTCCTTGTGATTCAGGACAATACCCTAGGGGAACTCGCCAAGGTATTGGATTTTGGAATTGCCAAATTTTTGGGGGATGTCTCTGAAAAGGGTCAAACCTCTTCATTTATGGGCACTTTAGCCTACTGTTCGCCAGAGCAAATTGAAGGGCGGGAATTGGATCACCGCTCGGATATCTACAGTCTTGGCATCACAATGTATGAGCTACTCACAGGCAAGATGCCCATCCAGGCGGAAACCCACTCCATTGGCAGTTGGTTTAAGCGCACCACTTTCAACAGCCCATACCCTTTAGTGTTGCAAGCCCAGGGTTACGTCTTCCCCCTGCCCTTGAAGAACTGATTATGGCCTGTATGGCCAAATCACCCGCCGATCGTCCCCAAAACGTGGGCGACATTATTAAAGTCCTCGTTGCCCTTGAAGAGCAGTTTGGCAGTGGTCGAGTAACCCAGCCGGGGATTGACCCAATTGGCATAAGGACTTCCCAACTCCCTGAACAGCCATCGCAACCCCCTGTTGCCCTGGCTACGGTTGAAGAAGTCTGCTGGCAGAGTGTCTGGCCTGCGGATAAACCAGTGGCCGAAATTGTCTTTCCAATGCCTCTGTATGCACAACGGGAATCGGCAGCATCGCTGTGGGTGATGTTGCCGCGGGCAGAAATTGATCGGCGGATGCTGAATATTCGCTACAACCAGTTTCTCTTTACCACCAGTCCTCACCCAATGATCCTCTGGATTACGGCGATCTATGACCCCAAGCAAGGCCCGCGTTGGTTACCCTGCTATCTCGATATGAAACTACCGCGCCATCAAGAACTTTGTACTTTGTTGGCAGACACTGGCTACTACCCACTGCTCTTTTTTCCGCTGGAGGATCCCCAACACTGCATCAATGTCCGCACGTTTGCGATCGCCGCTTTCCAACGGCAACTTCTACGGGATTGGTTGCAAACCAGCAAAAGCTTGCCCAGTTCCGCCCCAGCGGTCGTCAGCCGTAATCTGCTCAAGGCAGAGTTTGAGAACTACAAGCCGCAAATCCTTGCCAAGCTAGAGAATGTCAAGATGGCCACAGTGATTGATTGAGGATACCGCGATCGCCCTCTAGGGCAGGGATAGAGAAAAATATATTAAGAGTTGTTGCGCAATTGGTAAAGAATTGTTACAGTGAGGATACAGGGTTCGATCAGGAGTCAAAACCATGGAAGATACAAAAACCATCAAAGCTGAAGACGCAATGCATGGGTGTTTGGATTCACCCCCCAAGCTGAAATTTGGAACGGTCGCCTTGCCATGATTGGCTTTGTGGCAGCGCTCCTCACAGAACTGATCACCAAACAAGGCGTGCTTCACTTCTGGGGTCTCCTTTAGACCTTAACTCTCTCCCAACTTTCAGCGGTCAAAGTGTCATTTGAGGTCAGCGATGGCCTCTTTTTTTTGCCAATTGACGGCTAGTAGAGAACAAGCACAGCTCTTTTTGCAAAGAGAGAAGAGGCTTAACAATCGTGAAAGCCACTATAGGAGAGGATTGCACTCCCTTTGTGTAAGAAAAGGACTGTGTTGAATTATTTGCAATTGAGGATGATTGCATCTAAGAGTGATTGACCCGGGGAATTCCGAGACTATAGTTGCGCACGCGGCTGTTGAGGTTGTAGCCAATTTCCCCTTGCATCAGTAACGAACGAATAAAGTGTTCCAAATCCGAACCAATTCGCCGCAGATTGTATTCCGTTAAGTCTTCGCCTGCGGCATTGGCCACTAATTCCTGAAACTTTGCTTCCACCTTGGCAAGAGCAGCTTCATTCCACTCCAACTCGTTATCGGGATCCACATTCAGCGTCAGCGTTTCTGTATCAGGATGAACTTCACCATCAACCACATGGCCGGCATAAATGTGAACATGGCGTGTTGTGGACTTCAGTAACATAGCTAACCCAATGATGAGTGGACAATAGTTCGTCAACGCTTCTACTATACCAAGAATCTTTTGCCGGAAAGTTTAGAAAAACTCATGGCTTAGCCTAAGAGTCAATAATACAACTGAGCTGACTTCTAGACTGCTTCTGGCTAGTGATGACTGGAAATAAAAATTGATTTATAAAACCAAGGCGGCTTTGCATCCCTCCTCACTGAGCCAGTTCCATCATCAAGACTCAACGCATTAGCAACGACACTTCTAACTGTAGTGCAAATTGTCTTCGATCAAGAGAATGGGAATTCCCAAGGCGGGGGCGATCGCCCTATAAGAAACTATGATAACCCTGTTGAAATGCCATTACAGTTAGACAACAAAGAACAGGATTAGGTTCAGTGTAAATTCAAGGTTGAGCAGAAGGGGAAGGCGTGGTTAACTTAGTTAAAGAGTTTGTAAAATTTGCCCCTATGCCTTTGATAACGTCACTTTTTCAACCTTTTCTTGCCGATGTTGCAGCAGAATCAGTGAACTTGGCGGAAGCGGGTCCATTGATCTTGGCGGCTGTTTTGCTGAGTCTGGTGGTCATTTACTTTGCCAGCAAAGTGGGCGGTGAAATTTGTGCCCGCATTAACTTTCCACCGGTGCTAGGCGAACTGGTAGGGGGTGTAGTTGTTGGTATTTCTGTGTTGCACTTGTTGGTCTTTTCTGAAGGGGGGGCAACTGAAACCTCGGCACTGACAACATTTATCCAACAGACCGCCAGCATGGATGACACGCTGGCTACAGTGGTTGCGAATACCGCCAGTGAAGTGATTTCCGTCCTCTCGGAAATCGGTGTGATGATCCTGCTGTTTGAGATTGGCTTAGAGTCGGATTTAGAGGGCTTACTCAAGGTGGGTCCCCAAGCTGCTCTGGTGGCGGTAGTGGGGGTGGTTGCTCCTTTTTTGGCGGGAACCCTTGGTCTAGTGATGCTGTTCCATGTGGACTTGGTGCCGGCAATTTTTGCTGGGGCAGCGCTCACGGCAACCAGTATCGGAATCACTGCTAAAGTCCTTGCCGAGATTCAGCGCCTGACTTCACCGGAGGGTCAAATCATCATCGGCGCCGCAGTTCTCGATGATATTCTCGGCATTATTGTGCTGGCAGTGGTGGCGAGTCTGGCTAAAACCGGTACTGTCGAGATCAGTAATGTCATTTACTTAATCATTAGCTCTGTGGTCTTTTTGGTCGGATCCGTCGTGGTGGGGCGGCTGTTGAGTCCCTTCTTTTTGGGGATGGTCGATCGCCTGACGACGCGCGGTAACTTGCTGATTCCCTCCTTGATTTTTGCTTTTGTTCTTGGATACGTGGCAGTGATTCTGCAACTGGAAGCGATTCTCGGTGCTTTTACCGCTGGCTTAGTTTTGGGAGAAACAGAGAAGCGGCGTGAGCTAGAGGAGCAAATTTTGCCCATTGCCGATATGTTGGTGCCGGTGTTCTTTGTCTGTGTTGGCGCACGTACTGATATTAGCGTTCTCAATCCTTTGGAACCGGCTAATCATGCGGGTCTGATTATTGCTTCGTTCCTTGTAGTCGTGGCCATTGTTGGTAAGGTGGTAACAGGGGCAACGGTCTTTGGTCAACCGGGCATTAACCGTTGGGCAATTGGCATTGGTATGGTACCTCGGGGGGAAGTAGGGTTGATTTTTGCGGCTGTGGGGTCTGCTAGCGGCGTGCTCTCGAAAGCTCTCGATGCCGGCATTATCGTAATGGTGATTGTGACCACGTTCGTTGCCCCACCCCTGTTGCGTTTAGTCTTTAAGTCAGAGGTAGAGACCGCAGAGGGGTTACCAACTTCAGATGTTGCAGTGGAGTCTCCTCCAGAAGGATAGGGATGGAACCGATTACGATCATTGGTGGTGGTTTAGCGGGTACGGAGGCGGCATGGCAAATTGCCCGTGCGGGTCTGCCAGTGATTTTGTATGAAATGCGTCCTCATCGACCCAGTCCAGCTCACCATACGGCGGAGTTGGCGGAATTGGTATGCAGTAATTCCTTTGGAGCTAAGGCGAGCGATCGCGCCACGGGGTTATTGCACCATGAACTGCGTGCCCTTGGGTCGTTAATCATCAGCACGGCCGATCGCCATCAAGTGCCAGCCGGCGGTGCCTTGGCTGTAGATCGCGCCCGGTTTAGCCGCGACTTAACTCAAACCCTCGAAGCGCATCCGCTCATCACCATCCGCCGCGAGGAACTGCTGCACCTTCCCGAAACAGGGATTGTGGTGTTGGCCACCGGCCCCCTGACTAGTGAAGCCCTAAGTACCGATCTCCAACGCTTTACAGGGCTGGACTATCTGAGTTTTTTCGATGCCGCCAGTCCAATTGTGGTCGGGGAGTCCATTAACCGTGAGGTGGCTTTTCTGGCCTCCCGCTACGACCGGGGGGAAGCCGCTTATCTCAACTGTCCCTTCACTGCTGAGGAATATCAGCGGTTTTGGCAGACCCTCTGCGAAGCTGAACAGGTGCCTCTAAAAGACTTTGAGCGCGAGCGGGCTCAATTTTTTGAGGCTTGTTTACCTGTGGAAGAGTTGGCACGGCGAGGTGTGGATACATTGCGCTTCGGCCCTTTGAAACCCGTGGGTCTGCGCGATCCGCGCACGGGAGAGCGTCCCTATGCGGTGGCACAACTGCGCCAAGAGGATCGCCATGGCCAACTGTGGAACTTGGTGGGTTTTCAAACCAATCTGCGCTGGGGAGAGCAGCAGCGGGTCTTTCGGATGATTCCGGGGCTAGAGCAGGCAGAGTTTGTGCGCATGGGGGTAATGCACCGCAATACGTTCTTAAACGCACCAAAGTTATTGAATGCCACTCTCCAGTTTCGCGATCGCCCCACCCTTTTGGCCGCGGGTCAAATTACGGGTACTGAAGGCTATACCGCTGCGGTAGCCGGCGGCTGGTTAGCGGGCACCAATGCGGCTCGCTTGGCCCAGGGGCTTACACCCTTGGTACTGCCAGCAACGACGATGGCCGGTGCCCTCTTCCACTACATCAGTACGGCTGAGAGCAAAACCTTCCAGCCCATGCCCCCCAACTTTGGAATTTTACCCCCCCTAGAGCAACAGGTTCGCCAAAAGGCCTTGCGCTATGCTGCCTATCGCGATCGCGCCCTTAGGGATTTAAGCACTTGGGCAACAGCGATGTCGCTGCCCCTACAGCCTCTAAAGTTAGATGGGTGCGCTCCTGCTCTCGTTGAAGCTGGAGCTTAAGATAGTCGCGGGGGAAGCTGGGCAGGCGATCGGGCCACTCAATTGCAACAATCCCTAGATCAACTTCTTCCCCCAGCCAATAGCGTTCTGGTGCCAACTCCACCACCTCAACAGGGGTAAGGCGATAGAGGTCGAGGTGATAGAGGGGAATGCGCTTCGGGGTATTCCTGAATAAGCGTGAAGGTGGGGCTTGGGATGAGCTCCTCAATACCCAGCCCTGCCGCTAAGGCCTGCACAAACGTTGTTTTTCCTGCCCCTAGTTCCCCCCCAGAGCAACAGGACTGTGCCCGCAGGTAACCATGTTCCCCACTGGCGCCCCAAGGCTTGCAGTTCTGCCAAGCTCAGATTGAGGTTCATCATTTAGGCTCGCACTGCTTCTAGGAGTCGCGAAAAGTAAAAGCGGGTTTTTGTCATTGCCTTCCGCTCAATCCGCCAACCCAAGTCCCGCAAAATCCCGACAATAAACTCCTCACTGTGGAGATAGGCACGGGTTGTCTTGCTCGAGCCGGGGAAGAATTCACCAATTTTCTTCAGGAGCGTATATTTTGGTGTTTTGGGGGCAAAGCTAAGAATGAGCCGATCCATCGCCAAGGAACTCAAGTGGGCTAACATGCCGGCCATTTGGCTGTCGGGATAGTGAATGAGCACATCGAGGCAGATGACGATGTGGTATTGTCCCCGCAGGGCTTCGAGATCGCTGACGCTCAAGATCAGTTCATGGTGGCCATTCAATTGAGCAGCGGCGCGATCGCGAGCTTCGGCCACCATTTTCTCGGAAATGTCACTGGCATAGACCCGTGCCCCCAACTCGGCAAGGGGAATGCTCAGGCTGCCAACCCCACAGCCGGCATCACAGATGAGTTTGCCCTTAAGGGAGCCATCGGCTTTCAGCCATGCCAACACCGTATCAATGGTCTGTTGGTGTCCCCTGCGGATATCCGCTTGCACCTTGCTGACTTCCTCTGTGCCATAGATGCGCCGCCAGCGATCAAACCCCGTAGTGTTGAAGTAGTTTTGAACAATTGCCTTTTCGTTAGGTGTCGATTGTGTCATAAGTTCTCGATGAATCGTCATTGCCCCAATTATTTTGGCATAGGGGCTGTGGTTTGCAGTGCCAAGCGAGTACTCACTAGCCCCAAAATAACACCGACAACAATTAGGAATATCCCCAAGCCTGCTGACCATTCAAGGGAGGCATTGCTGGCAAAGGCACGAAAGCTGGTCTGTTGGGCTAACCACTGCTGAAGTTGTTGACTGCTGCCCCAACCAACTATCCACGCCAGCAAACCGCCGCCTCCCCCTAGGCTAGCAGCTTGAATGAATAGGGGAGTATAGATCCAAGTTTGGGTGGCCCCCACTAGGGTCATAATCTCAATTTCCGCTTGGCGCACAAGGATAATCAAGCGCAAAATAGCGCTTACCAGAGCAACCACCGTTAAACTTAGTAGCAGCACCAGAATCAACGTGACTCCCCGCACCACTCGCTGCACACTTTGCAGGCCTGCGAGGGCGCGCTCAAGGTACTGTACGGACTCAATGCCTTCTTTTTGGGCAATTTGGTGAGCCAAAGAAGCCACCTGTTCGAGGCTTTGGGCACGAATTTTCACTTCGTCGCTCAGGGGATTGGTGTCAAAGAGCTGTAACCCACTCTGTTCGCTTTTGAGACCCAAATCCGCTTGCAATTCTGCCCAAGCGCGATCGCGATCAATCCAAGTGAAGTCTGCCACTCCTGGTAATGCCGCCAACTGTTCCTTTAGGGCTGCCACTTGAGTTGCCGACAGATTCGAGGATACGTAGGCAGTAATTTCCAGCCGATTGCCGAGGGACTCGACACCGGTACCAAGGAGTTGCGACACTTGCCAGCCCCAGCCAAAAATAAAGAGGGTTACGGCCACAGCAATAACAGCTGCACCATTGAGCCAGCCACCGCGCCAGAGACTGCGGCGCACTTCTGGAATCAGAAAATCAAGGGTAGGGAAGGGACTCAAGTTTGCCATGGTGCAAATGGAGAATCCGATGTGAAACTAGGCGGGTTAAAGCCAAATCATGGGTGGTAAAGAGAACTGTTAACCCACGTTGGTGCAGGCGGTGGAGCAAGGCGAGAATTTGTTGACTCGTTTGGGGGTCTAGGTTACCAGTGGGTTCATCCGCCAGCAATAGCTCAGGGCCACCAACAATAGCACGGGCAATGCTTACCCGCTGTTGCTCTCCCCCCGATAGGGATTGGGGATAGGCACTGGCTTTGTGACTTAGACTCACCAGTTTGAGGGCAGTTTGCACCCGCTGCTGAATTTCTGCTTTTGGTGTACCACGCACAAGCAGTGCAAAGGCAACATTTTCAGCAACTGAGCGATCGCCCAAGAGCTTAAAGTCCTGAAAAATCACTCCCATGCGCTGCCGCAACTGTGCCATGCGCCAATCTTGCTGGGGATTGACTTCCTCACCAAACAGGCGAACCGTGCCTTGATCTGGCTGCAGTTGACCACAGAGCAGTTTTAAGAGGGTGGATTTACCCGATCCCGAAGCCCCAGTGAGAAAGTAAAACTCTCCCCGTCGCAGTTGCAAACTAACGCGATGTAAGCAGGGCAACGAGCCACCAAAGGACTTTGTGACTTGACACAGCTCCGCAATGATTGCCCCCCCAGAGGTCGGCTCACAGGGGGTTCCCACTGGAGTCACTGCTGTCATCGGCATGAGAAACGCTGTCGTCCATACAAACGACTCAGGAGCGCCTTCCATGCAAATTGGGGTAAAGCCAGCATGCGTCGCCACCGCCAAGGTTCCTGATACAGGCGATAGAGCCACTCCAGATAAAGTTTTTGGAATAGCTTGGGTGCCCGTTTCTTCACCCCTGCCCAAACATCAAAACTCCCGCCAACGCCCACCCAAATAGCCTGCGGGCAAATGTAACGATGGCGATCAATCCAGTACTCCTGCCGAGGCACCCCCAAAGCAACGAAGATAATGTGGGGTTGCTCTTCCTTTAGCTTTTCAATGAGAGCCGTTTCGGTATCCGCATCGTGGTAGCCGGACTGTACGCCAACAATTTTTAAGTTTGGCAACTCTCGATGCCAGCGCTCAGCCACTTTTTCTGCCACCCCCGGTGCTGCCCCATAGAAAAAGACCCGCTTAGGCTGGGGAGCTTCATTGGCCAGCCGCAGAAGGGCTTCGGCAAATTCAATCCCCGGCAGACGGCGTACGGACAGGCCATGCAACTTGAGGTAGAGAATCACCCCCGATCCATCGGGAATGACCAAATCAGCGCGGTGTATAACATCAGCAAATTCTGGTGTTCGCTCCGCCAGCATCACCATCTCTGAATTGAGCGTGACCACGTGCTGACCATGACCATCCCGCTGTTGCATCAGTAGCCACTCGGGAGCATTGTCCACCAAATGGAGGGGAAGTCCAAAAACTGAGACTTTTACAGGTATGGTGGGCATCAGGAGGGGGTGACCCAGAGGCAAGTTGAGCACAAGAAACACCGAGTATCTTACAGTCCTTTTTACAGCAAGTGAACACTCCGTGCAGAAGTGTTGAGTCCTGTAACAAAGCTTAACACTCTCAGCCTGCGTCGAGCGGATGCGAGAGGCCATAAGTAGCTCTGGCTGTCAATCAAAGCTCCAATGCGCTACTGAACATCGCCGACAGAGGTGTTGAACGATAGCTTGAGAGACTAGAAAAAAGGAAACTTGCGACTCTCCTGTTTTGAACTCACAACTGGTGTTGAAAATCTGGCTGAGGTGTGTTCTAGACCCCAGCTTGAACAGCATGAGCGCCTTGTTTTATTGGCTGATTGGCTGAATCGGTTAGGAGGGGAGCGATCGCCACTTTTTTGCTAGTTTATTGGGGAAGCCTGCATACCGAGATCAATGAAAGGGCTGTATCTCGTTGTTGATCTAGATCAAACACTGCTGAAAACCGACATTCTGCTTGAATGTGTTTGGTTCTCTTTGCAACGCGCTCCCCAAATGTGGCTCAATGTTAATTGCTGGAAGCTGGCGCCAATCAAGCGCCTCTTGGCAATCAATTGCCAAATAGACGTAGCCACATTGCCCTACAATCTTGAAGTCATTCAATACATTCAGGCTTGGAAAGCAGAAGGGGGCCGGGCTGCACTGGCCACGGCCACAGATCAAATTTTGGCTGAAAAAGTTGCTGCCCATTTGGGTCTTTTTGATACCGTCTATGGTTCCGACGGGCAAGTTAATCTCAAGGGCAAGACCAAAGCTCAGTTTTTGCTTAAGCAATTTGGACAACAGCAGTTTATCTACATGGGGGATGATGCCGCCGATTTGCCAGTGTGGGCAGTTGCAGCTAAAGCAATTACGGTTAATGCTTCGCCAGAGCTACGCAAAAAAGTTGAGCATATAAATCTTAATGTAGAACATTTAGGCATTGCAAAACGCAGTGTTAAACCCTACTTGCAAGCAATCCGTCCCCACCAGTGGGTAAAAAATGTTTTGGTCTTTGTGCCCATGCTTGCAGGACATCAGTTTCATTGGCTAACCTTTTGGGGTTCGCTGGTGGCAGCGGTTGCTTTTAGTCTTGTAGCCTCCAGTGTCTATGTCTTAAACGATCTTTTAGATTTGCAAGTTGATCGCGCCCATCCGCGGAAGCGTCACCGTCCTTTTGCCGCAGGTGATCTTCCCCTGATTCATGGAATATGGATGATGTTGGTGCTTTTGGGCGCCGGGCTAGCGATCGCCACCACTATTAGTTGGCCATTTCTCGGCATTTTGTTGCTCTATTATGGTCTTACGACAGCCTACTCTTTTTACCTAAAGCGGCGGATTATTATTGACATCTGTACCCTTGCTGGTCTTTACACCATTCGTATCTTTGCGGGTGCAGTTGCCACTGGGATTTCCCTCAGTGTCTGGCTTTTGGCCTTCTCCATCTTTTTCTTCTTTAGCCTAGCAACCGTCAAGCGGCAAGCTGAACTGGTGGATTATCGTCAGCGCAAACAGCTCAAGGCCGGTGGCCGAGGCTACTATATTGACGATTTACCCATTATTAGCATGATGGCCATTGGGGCAGGCTATGTTTCAATTCTAGTACTGGCGCTTTATATCAATTCTTCCCAAGTGCAGCTTCTTTACACAAAGCCACAGGTGCTTTGGGGCATTTGCTGTGTGCTACTGTACTGGATTACCCGAACGATTATGCTCACTCACCGAGGTTTGATGCACTATGATCCAATTGTTTATGCAATTAAAGATCGCCCCAGTCAACTGTGCTTTCTCATCTGCCTACTTTTCTTTATCTTAGGTAGAATTTTATGACTTTACAAACTCTGATTATTCGCTATACGGCTTTTGCCATTATTGCTACCTTTCTAAATCTCTCTTCTCAGAGAGTGATACTACTGATTGATAATCGCTTGCCCTATTTTATGACCGCAGTGGCAGTGGGTACACTTGTGGGCTTAGGCGTGAAATATTATCTGGACAAGCGTTGGATCTTCTTCGATCATAAAAAGGGTGTGCATCACTACAGCCGTCAATTTAGTCTTTATGCTTTGATGGGGATTTTTACAACGACAATCTTTTGGGGATTTGAAACAGTCTTTTGGCTGATTTGGCAGAACCATTTCATGCGAGAAATTGGCGCAATCATTGGTTTAGCCATTGGCTATGTAGTCAAGTATCACTTGGATAAACGATATGTCTTCTGTCATGACTCTTAGGAGTTCTCGCAAAACGCTCTGTGGCTGGGGACGGTATCCTGTACAAACCTGTTATGTTTATTGCCCACGCTCAGAATCCGAGATTATCCATCTGCTCAAGAGTGGCTTGCCACTTATTGCTCGAGGAAATGGCCGTGCCTATGGGGATAGTGCCTTTAATAGGGAAGCCACCCTACAAATGAGCCATTTCAATCGTCTCTTGGAGTTTAACCCGCAAACCGGTCAGTTGATTGCTGAAGCTGGGGTTTTGTTGGCGGAGATTCTAGAGATTTTTGTGCCCCGCGGTTGGTTTCCCTTGATTACCCCCGGCACGAAGTTTGTTACTGTAGGTGGCATGATTGCTGCCGATGTGCATGGGAAGAATCACCACAAAGACGGCAGTTTTGTACATAGTTTGGACTGGCTGGATCTGCTCACCACTGAGGGTAAAATTTATCGCTGCTCCCCTTTAGAAAATCGAGATTTGTTTTACTGGACAGTGGGGGGAATGGGTTTGACGGGAGTGATTTTGCGAGCCGCCTTTCGCTTGCGCCCCATTGAAACGGCTTGGATTCGCCAGACTACCCATATCGCCAAGAATTTAGACGAGGCCATTGATCTGTTTGAGGCTGCTCAGGCGGCAACGTACTCTGTTGCTTGGATTGATTGTCTGGCCAGCGGTGCCCATTTAGGCCGGTCTGTTGTCATGCTCGGGGAACATGCTACACGGGAGGAGCTGCCAGCTAAATATCAGCAAAGGCCACTGCGGACTCCGCGACGACGCAGACTCTCCATTGTAATGGATTTTCCCAATGGTGCTTTGAATTCATTGACGGTGCGCGCTTTTAATCAGTTGTATTTTCTCAATAGCCAACGTCAGGCAGGTCAGTCTTTTGTGGATTGGGAGACGTTTTTCTATCCCCTTGATAGTCTGCTGGGGTGGAATCGCATCTATGGGCGGCGTGGTTTTGTCCAGTTTCAATGCGTTCTCCCCCTCAGTGCGGCACGGGAAGGCCTGTCGGCGTTACTCCATTGCACGTCAGCCGCAGCAACGGGATCATTTCTAGCGGTTTTGAAGAAGTTGGGGCATTCCCAGGGCTATCTTTCCTTTCCCATGGCGGGTTATACATTGGCCTTGGACTTTCCGATGTCTCAACGCACCCTCAAAGTTTTGGATCAACTGGAGGAGATTGCCCTAGGGTATGGGGGGCGCTTTTACCTTGCCAAGGATAGCCATTTGACTCCAATGCGCCTGCGCCAGTCTGATTCTCGGGTAGAAACGTTTGTACAGGTCAGGAATGCCCATCAGTGGAGGGTGCACTTTGCTTCGGAACAGTCGAAGAGGTTAAAGCTATGACAGCTCCTGTGTTAATTTTGGGAGCGACTTCCGATATAGGGCGGGCGATCGCCCGGCGGTTTGCGGCTCAGGGCTATCCGATTCAATTGGCCGCACGGCAGAGGAGTCGTCTAGAGCTAGATAAAGCCGACTTAGAAATACGCTACGGTGTGTCTGTGAGTGTCCATGAGTTTGATGTCTTGGCGGTGGAAACCCATGCCGACTTTGTCCAGCAGTTGCCGCAGCAACCCGCAATCGTTATTTGTGTTGTCGGCTTAATGCCGGATCAGAAAGACTGTGAGCAAAATCTGCCCCTTGCCCTTCAAGTAATGCGCACCAATTATGAGGGGCCCGCTATAATTTTGAGTCTGTTTGCCCAGCGGTTTGAACAGCAGGGATTTGGAACTCTAGTGGGGATTTCCTCTGTAGCCGGGGAACGCGGGCGAGCTAGTAACTACTTTTACGGCTCTGCT
>DVDZ01000056.1 GCA_015296025.1 Thermosynechococcus sp. M46_R2017_013 | reverse complement strand
TGTTAGGCAAATGCTCGCTGAGCACAGGCCAAGCGAAAAGCGGGCTGAGGTTCACCGTAAAGACGCAGTTCTTGAAGATAGGTTTGATACTGGCTAGGTTCCACTAATACCGTCACATGGGCATGGTTTTTGGCAGCAGCGCGGATCAGGGTTGGCCCGCCAATGTCAATTTGTTCGATCGCTTCTGCAAGGGTGGCCTTGGGTTGGGCAATGGTTTCCGCAAAGGGGTAGAGATTGACAACCACTAGATCAATGGGATGGATCCCCTGGCTTGCAAATCCGCTTCGTCTGCGGGGCGATCGCGCCGTGCCAAGATGCCGCCATGAATTTTGGGATGCAGGGTCTTGACCCGTCCGCCGAGAATTTCCGCTGCTCCTGTGTACTCAGCAACAGTTGTCACAGGAATTCCTGCCGCTTGCAAGGTCTTTGCAGTGCCGCCGCTACTTAGGAGCGTAAAGCCAAACTCCTGCACCAAGGCCGTTGCCAACTCCACCAGTCCTTGTTTATTACTGGTGCTCAGTAAGGCAATTCGCCCCATGCCTGCCATCCTCCTCGGTGACTAAGAACACCTAATTTTAGCGGAACATGCTGCTCACAGAGCTATCTTCATGAATCCGCCAAATGGTTTCTCCGAGAATGCTCGCCACTGACAGCACCGTGAGTTGGGGAAAGCGTTGGGTTTCCGGCACTGGAATTGTGTTGGTAACAATCACCTCTTCAAAGTCACCCCCTTGGAGGCGCTCAATTGCCGGCGGTGAAAATACTGCATGGGTAGCACAGGCATAGACTTCCTTGGCACCTTCCCGCCGCAGGAGCCGTGCCCCCTCTAAAATTGTGCCCGCTGTGTCAATCATGTCGTCCACCAGCACTGCCGTTTTGCCTTTAACATCCCCCACCACATTCATCACTTCGGCCACATTGTGGGCTTGGCGTCGCTTATCAATAATGGCGAGGGGCGCATCGTCAAGTTTATTGGCAAAGGCACGGGCGCGGGCTACTCCCCCCACATCGGGGGACACTACAACAATATCCTCCAAGTTTTTACTGCGCAGGTAGTCAAGGAGCACTGGCGAACCATAGACATGATCCACAGGAATGTCAAAGTACCCTTGAATTTGCGCTGAGTGCAGATCCATGGCCAAGACCCGACTTGCCCCCGCTTGGGTAATCAGGTTAGCCACCAGTTTGGCAGTAATGGATTCACGGCCAGCGGTCTTGCGATCGGCACGGGCATAGCCATAGTAGGGAATCACCGCAGTCACTTGACGAGCGGAAGCGCGGCGGCAGGCATCCACCATAATCAGCAGTTCCATTAGGTGGTCATTGACGGGGCGGCAACAGGGCTGAATCAGATAGACATCACAACCGCGAATGGATTCTTGAATCTGCACATACAGTTCGCCGTCAGCAAATCGCTTGCGCACCATTGGGCCTAGATCAATACCGAGGTAGCGGGCAATTTCCTGAGCAAGAGGAATATTGGCAGAACCCGAAAACAGCTTTAGACGACTATGATCAGAAACGTGAGAGGGGGTAGTCGTGGGCAATGGCGCAGTGTGAATCACAGCATCTCCCCAAGATGGCGTGCATTTTGATTTCAATCTTATCATTTCCAATTTTGGGAGCCACTACCTTAGGATTGAATTTATAAAAAGACAAATTTTGGGGTCATCATCTTTGCCAATGGTGCGATCGCGATTCCTACGATGGGGGAATGTTTTTTTGTCATCGATAGGGGTAGCTTGGTTATTCCTGTTACCTGCCCTGTCGTTTCTGACAATTTTTGTTTTTTTGCCAATTTTGTACCTAGTCTATCTTAGTTTTACAACCGGTAGTTTTACTCAGGAAGGGGTGCGTTGGGTTGGCCTGCAAAATTATCAGCGATTGCTCCTGAGTCCAGATTTTTGGCAGGTGATTGGCAATACGCTCTATTTCACAGTGGCAACGGTGCTACCGACGATTGCGCTGCCTTTACTATTGGCGGTGGGTCTCAACCAAGCAATTGCCGGACGGGATCTTTTGCGTACAGCCTACTTTTTACCGACGATGACCTCAATTGTGGCCGCAGGGTTAGGGTTCCGTTGGTTGTTTCAAACCAATGGCCCAGTGAATCAACTGGTGCAAACATTAGGGGGTAAACCCATTGCTTGGCTGAGTGATCCGGCATGGGCAATGCCGGTGCTGATTTTGCTCAGTAGTTGGAAGCAGTTGGGGTTTAATCTAGTGGTTTTTTTGGCAGGGTTGCAAACCATTCCTCGCGATCGCTATGAAGCTGCCCTCCTCGATGGTGCTCATCCTTGGCAACAGTTTCGCTACATTACACTGCCGGGGCTGCGACCTACTTTAATTCTTGTGTTTGTGACAACCACAATTTTTACCTTGCGCAGTTTTGAACAGGTCTATGTGGTGACTGGTGGTGGCCCCCTAGATACAACAAACCTGCTGGTATTTTATATTTACCAACAGGCCTTTGCATTATTCGACTTTGGTTATGCCGCTGCGGCGGCAACGGTGCTTTTGGCAGCGACTCTTGGACTCATCTGGCTGCAATTGCGTACGCGCCAAGACCCCAACTTCTAGAGAGAGGAGCCAAGACCCGCGTAGGCGCCATAGAAGAAAAGTCCAACAATGACAATTACTCCCATGCCGGCCACAGTGGCCACAATCCACAGGGGAATACGTCCACCTTCAGACAACATGATGAATTCCTCCTAAGCAAATTCGGTTATAGGAAAGAGTTTTAGTTAAAGAAGTAGCTCGAAAAAAGCAACGCAAGGACGAAGATCAACAGCAATCCTAGATACAGGGATGTGCGATTCAGTTCGACGGGCTGACGATTCGGATTTGGTTCCATGGCTGTACCTTCCTAACGTTGGATAAACTGCATTGCCGCGATCGCCCCGAGGAAGAAAATCGTGGGCACAGCAAGCGTATGAACGGCCACCCAGCGGACCGTAAAAATGGGGTAAGAAACGGGTTCTTGATTAGGAGTGTTACTGGTCATGGCAATCCTACTTCAACTGTTCTAAGAAGGTTTCAACTTGTTGTTTGGCTTCAAAGCGATCGGTCACCAGGGGAATAGACCGCTGTTCCTGGGCATAGTAGCTGTCAGGGCGGGGTGTGCCAAACACATCATAGGCCAAGCCGGTGCTGACAAAAAGCCAGCCTGCAATAAACAATGCCGGAATGGTGATACTGTGAATCACCCAATAACGGACACTCGTAATAATGTCGGAAAATGGTCGTTCTCCTGTCGTTCCAGCCACGTTGCGATGCCTCCAAAGTGTCTAATGTTGAGCAAAGGAAACGCTACTATCCATCATACAGCTTTTTTTCACAAGGATTTAACTACGTCAATCCACCCCTCTGTCAAAGATAAAGCAGCGACAAAAGTGGGCAAACTGCTGTTGTAGAACTGCAAGCGCTCTAGAGAATCCAAACATTCGCAAACGGCGGCTTACTAGAGGCCGGCTTTGGCTAAATCATTGAGTACCTCCTCGGCGCTCTGGTAGCGATCGCGAAAGTTATACCTAATCATTTTGTTGATAATGGCAACAAACTGCGGCGAGAGATGCCGTCCTGGCTGCCAGATAATATCCCCCGTGTGGGGATCAGAGGGCAAATCCATTGGAGCAAGTCCTGTCAAGCCCTCAACAATAACCATGCCCAAAGAGTAAATATCACTGGCAATCACGGGTCGTCCTGCCATTTGCTCGCTAGGGGCATAACCACGGGTACCAATCGAAATCGTGTATTTGCCGTGCTGAAGTAAATCTTCCGGCTGGACATGGCGTACCGCCCCAAAGTCAATCAAAAACAGTTGTTGATCACTGCGGCGGCGCAAGATATTGGCGGGCTTAATATCCCGATGCACCACCCCAAACTGATGCACATACTGCAAAATCTCCAGAATACTCTTGAGAATGGCGAGGGCTTCAGCTTGGGAGAGAGTTATTTTCTTTTCAAATTCCTCTTTGAGGGATTCGCCATCCACATACTCTTGGGTGAGATAAAAATATCCCCCCTCCTCAAAGTAAGCCAGTAGTCGAGGGATATGCTCGTGTTCACCCAATTGCGCTAATGTTTCTGCTTCCCGCTGAAAGAGACGACGGGCAATGGCCAAAAAGCGTTCATCCTTACGGGAGGGCACTAACTGCTTGACCACGCAAATCGGATGATCCGGCAGGTGTAGATCCGCAGCCAAGAACGTCCGTCCGAATCCTCCTTCCCCCAGTTGACTCAGGACACGGTAGCGTCCCCCCACCGTCTGAGGCAGTGGTTCACTAGGTTCTTCGGCAATGTCAGAAACGACGGTGGTTTTTGACTGAGTGCCGCTTGGGGTTTGCGTCTCTGTGGTGGGGTGTGCCGGCGAGGGGACTGCCACAGTGCAAATCACCTCTGGGGGCTGAGTGGGATCTGCAGGCGGTGCAGTCAGGGGGGCAGGGTTGGACGGTTGTGTTTCCAGTAGGTCTGGCCGCAGAGTCTCTGGAATTGGCAATTGGGTTTCAGGCAAATCCGCACTGGTTGCCAACTGGGTTGATGGCATCAAGATTGATTCTGAGGTAGCCAGTGGCTGAGGAAGGGGAAGTTGTGTTTCAGGCAAATTGGGATTGGGGATATTAGGGGTCTGCGGGATGGTTGTCAAGGCCTCGGGAACCGTCAGTTGGGTTTCCGCTAAATCAGGCGCACTGCCGAGGGTACTTCTGAGGGAGCTGCCGGCTGAGCAGTAGGAACCACCATCTGAGTTTCGGGAAGATCAGCATTTGTGGGTTCAGGAGCGGTCGTGGCAGTTTTTGGCAAATCGGTAGCGGTAGGTGCGGCCTCATCAGCGTGAACCACTAAAAAGGTTTCCCTTTCGGTAACGGGTTGTGGCGGTGTCTTGCGCGTCTCTGTGGGCGGAATTTGATCGACGACGGAGGTAATGAGGGTGGGTGCTGTGTGGGGTTTATCCCCAGTGGGAGGAGCTGGTACTGGCTCGACGGGGGTAAAGGAAATCGCCGTTTCGGGTTGCAGCACCGTTGCGTTGGCATCCGTTTCGAAGCACGAGACTTGCGTTGGCGGGGTTTCAGGGATTTCCAAAATAGGAGCTGATTCAGGTGTGGTGGGTTGACCCATGCCTTCAGTCATTAACTGCAAGGGAGTAGCCGCTGGTGGAGAGGGGCTAGAGATAGCGCGGTAGCCCAGCAGGAAAACCGCAGCGCCACCAAAGCCAACAAGAGGTGCGACTAAGGGAATCCAACTTCCCTGTAAAAAGAACAGAAAGGTGAGGCCACTTAAGCCCAATCCTCCGGCCACCAACAGCGGCACAATCACCCAGCGGTGTCCCCTGGCAATGATCAGGGCACCCAAGCCAGACCAAACTAGAATCCAAAGGGCGATCGCCCCCTGCGGCCATGTACCGATGGGAGAACGGTGATCGAGAGCCGCTGCCAGTAGATCTTCAAGGATGGCTGCTTGAACCACTACACCGGGGGTAAGGCGATTGGTTTGACCCGGCAATGCTATTGGAATCAAAAACTTGTCGCTGCTGCCGCTGTCAGTGAGGCCAATAAGTACGGCGCGATCGCGTACCTTCGAGGGCAGCACTTGACCTGTCAGCACCTCGCTTAGAGTGACT
>DVDZ01000101.1 GCA_015296025.1 Thermosynechococcus sp. M46_R2017_013 | reverse complement strand
TTCCCATCACCCAATGGAAGGGCAAACAGGCCAGGGAAGCCCAAGCAGACTACCGCCGCGTTGCTGAAGAGTTACAGCGAGACTGGCGATAGGGGCGATATCCATCGTAACCAAACGCCCAAGGGGGATTCTGTAATCTAAAATCTAGATCCGCACCCCAATTGCTTCTTCTAATCTCATTGGTGTTTGTGAATTGAGGTCAACATAGCGTGGACACAACCGTACTCAGCCAATACCGTCAGCAAACTCAAGACCGTGCTGCTTTGGGCATCCCCCCCTTGCCGCTGACGGCGGCGGAAACCTCAGCGGTTTGTGATCTACTGCAAAATCCTCCAGCGGGAGAAGAAGAGTATCTCCTGCATCTGATTCGCGATCGCGTGCCCCCTGGAGTTGATGAAGCAGCCTATATCAAGGCGGGCTTTTTGACAGCGATTGCCAAGGGCGAACTCACCAGTCCCCTGATTTCCCCCGTCGCAGCCGTAGAACTCCTCGGCACGATGCTTGGGGGCTACAACGTCCAATCCCTGATTGATTTACTGCGCCATGAGAACAGGGAGCTGGCCTGTGCGGCGGCCACTGCCCTCAGCCATACCCTACTGGTCTATGACGCCTTTCACGATGTCCAAGACCTAATGGAACAAGGCAACCCCTATGCCCGGCAAGTGATGGAATCTTGGGCCAATGGAGACTGGTTTACCTGCCGTGAACCACTGCCAGAAGCGATTACCGTGACGGTCTTCAAAGTGGCGGGGGAAACCAATACCGATGACCTCTCCCCTGCCCCCCATGCCACCACCCGCCCCGATATTCCCCTCCACGCTTTGACCATGCTGGAAAGCCGCCTGCCTGGGGCACTGCAAATGATTGCTGAACTCAAGCAAAAGGGCTATCCCCTTGCCTATGTAGGGGATGTGGTCGGCACCGGTTCCTCCCGCAAATCCGCCACCAACTCGGTAATTTGGCACATTGGTCGTGACATTCCCTACGTCCCCAACAAGCGCACAGGGGGGATATGTCTCGGGGGCAAAATTGCGCCCATTTTCTTTAATACACTGGAGGACTCTGGGGCGCTCCCCATTGAGTGCGATGTCAGCTCAATGAACATGGGGGATGTGGTGACCATCTATCCCTACCGCGGCGAAATCACCAATGACGCCGGAGAAGTCCTCAGTCGCTTTACCCTCAAGCCCCCTACCCTCTTAGATGAAGTGCGTGCTGGCGGACGGATTTCCCTCCTCATCGGTCGTACCCTCACCGACAAAGCCCGCCTTGCCCTGGGCTTAGACCCCAGTCCCCTCTTTACCCGTCCTCAGCCACCCCTTGAGAGCAACAAGGGCTATACCTTAGCACAAAAGATTGTCGGCAAAGCCTGTGGTCTTGCCGGTGTCCGTCCCGGCACCTACTGCGAACCTGTGATGACCACCGTTGGCTCCCAAGACACAACTGGGCCAATGACCCGCGATGAGCTTAAGGAACTGGCCTGCCTTGGCTTTGGGGCAGACTTGGTATTGCAAAGTTTCTGCCACACAGCCGCCTATCCCAAGCCCGTTGACATCAAAACCCACAAAGAACTGCCGGACTTTATCACCTCGCGGGGGGGCGTCTCCCTGCGACCGGGAGATGGCATTATCCACTCGTGGCTCAATCGCATGCTGCTGCCGGATACCGTGGGCACAGGCGGTGATTCCCATACCCGGTTTCCTCTGGGGATCTCATTTCCTGCCGGCTCTGGCTTGGTGGCCTTTGCCGCTGCTTTGGGAGTGATGCCCCTAGATATGCCGGAGTCGGTGCTGGTGCGCTTTAAAGGTTCGCTGCAACCAGGGGTAACGCTGCGGGACATTGTCAATGCCATTCCCTACGTGGCGCTTCAGCAGGGCAAGCTCACCGTTGCCAAAGAGAATAAAAAGAATGTTTTCTCTGGGCGGATCATGGAAATGGAAGGGCTGCCGCATTTGCAACTGGAGCAAGCCTTTGAACTGACGGATGCCACAGCGGAGCGATCGGCAGCAGGGTGCACCATTAAGCTGAGCGAGGAAACGGTGGCCACATACCTACGTTCCAACGTGGTACTCCTAAAAAATATGGTGGCTCGCGGCTATGGGGATGCACGGACAATTTTACGGCGGGTGAAAAAGATGGAGGCATGGTTGGCCAATCCCAGTCTCCTCTCTGCGGATCCTGATGCTGAGTATGCCGATGTGATTGAGGTGGATTTAGACCAAATTAAAGAACCCCTAGTTGCTGCCCCCAATGATCCCGACAACATCAAAACCCTTTCAGAATGTGCAGGCGACCCGGTACAGGAGGTCTTTATCGGTTCCTGCATGACCAATATTGGCCACTACCGTGCCGCTGCCAAAGTGCTAGAAGGGGAAGGGGCGGTGAAGGTACGCCTCTGGATTGCGCCTCCCACCCGGATGGATGAGCAGCAGTTGCGCGAAGAAGGCTACTATGGCATTTTTGCGGCAGCTGGCGCCCGCATGGAGATGCCAGGGTGCTCTCTGTGCATGGGGAATCAGGCTCGCGTTGCTGATAACACAACGGTTTTCTCCACCTCCACACGGAACTTCAATAACCGTATGGGCAAGGGGGCAAGGGTCTATCTGGGTTCTGCAGAGCTAGCAGCCGTCTGTGCCCTACTGGGACGCATTCCCACTCACAAGGAGTACCTAGAGATTGTAACGCGCAAAATTAATCCCTTTGCAGCAGATCTGTATCGCTACCTCTACTTTGACCAAATTCCCGACTACGAAAATCAAGGCCGGGTCATTTCCAAAGAGGAGGAAGCCAAACTACTGGCCAGTATCCATTGACTCGGGCATTACCCGGTTTGCTAGGCTCATTTATCGTGCCGCTCAATCGCTTCCAGCGGCAGGAAGCCCCCTTGCGCAAAGCGCAGCAGGCGCTCTCTTGTAAAGTGAAATTAAGAAAGCGAAGCGCATCGCCACCGCCCGCCGTGACTTTCTGCACAAGACCTCCAGTGCAATCAGCAACAGCCAGACGATGGTGTGTATTGAAGACTTATGGGTGCGGAGATGTCCAAGGCGGCGGCAGGCACAACCGAACAACCGGGTAGACACTTGGGGTCAAGTCTATCCTCGACCAAGGCTGGTAAGGCTGGTTTGAGTTCCGTCGCCAACTGGAGGGCGGACACAATTCCGGTTCGCGTGTGTGGAATGCAGCTTCGAGGACAATGCTCATCTGGTCGGCGCGCGCTCGGTTCGCCTGTGAAGTGAGTGCTGCTGTAATGGAAACCTCCGGCCTTCAGGCCGGGGAGGATGTCAACTTGCCATCTTCGATTGTAGTAATGTGATCGGCAATGGCCGTAATCCGTGGGTCGTGGGTTACAATCATAACGGTGCAGCCCTTTTGTTTTGCCAGCTTGTCGAGAATGTTGATCACCTGTTGGCCGTTTTGAGAATCAAGGGAAGCAGTGGGTTCATCGGCAAAAATAATTTTCGGTTCACCCGCTAGGCACGGGCAATGGCAACCCGTTGTTTCTGCCCCCCAGAGAGGTTGGCAGGCACAAAGTCGAGGCGATCGCCTAAACCAACTGCCTTTAGCAAGTCTGCAGCCTCTTCCTTTGCTTTTTTACCTTTAATCCCTTTGAGATTGAGAGCAATTTCGACATTCTCCAAGGCTGTCAAGGCGGGGAAAAGATAAAACTCTGAAAGATAAAGCCAATATTTTGCAGACGAAACTTTGCCAAGGCGGCCTTGGACAGTTGGGTAATCTCTTCGCCTAAGACAACCACTTGACCACTGGTAGGGGCAAGAATGCCAGCTAAAATCGAGAGGAGTGTGGTTTTACCCGACCCCGAAGGTCCCATCAGTAAGTGAATATGGCCGCACTTGATTTTCAGGTTAATTCCCTGAAGAACCGGGGTTTCCTGATGGCCAGAATGATAAACCTTGGTTAGGTTTGTAGTGGCGATCGCTAGCTCAGTGGAGGTTACACAGGAAAATTTCATTGCAGTTGTTGTTAACTACTAGTGACGCTAGCAAAACGGATTTTTAGATAGTCCGCCTCCATTTTCGCGCCCACCGGTTGCAGTGCCGCTAATCCTTGGGGAAGCACCATATTTCGACGATGGTTGCCAATGCGAATGTTCAACTCATCAGCGGTTTTATTGAGTTCAATTTTTTCCTTGGGCACCCCCGGTAAATAGAGTTCAAGGCTGTACTGACCCTCACTGGGCACTACCCGAATCGTTTGCTCTTGGTAATAAACTTGAGCCGGATCCTCATCGGCATAGAGGGTTTCCTTGAGGCGATGCAGTGCCGCTAAACCACAGAGTTCCTCTGCAAACAGAGGCACTTCCTTGACGGGGAGGGGATGAAAATTATCGTGAATCTCTTGGCGATACTGTTGCTGTGTCTCTTTCCAGCGGGTAAAGAAGGGATCATGAACAGTCTCCGGCAAAATGCGGTTGGCCACCACTAAATCAGTGGCCACATTGTAAAGACTGAGATAGGCATGGGCGCGGAGGGATTCTTTGATCACCATCTTTTCTGGATTAGTTACCAAACGCACAGAGGTTTGGGTGTTGTCCGTGAGGACTTTTTCAAGGGCTTCAATCTGCTCATAAAATTCATAGGGTGCATCCATCACCTCTTGATCGGGCAAAGAAAACCCCACCAAGGGCTTGAAAATTGGCTCCACAATCGGTCGCAATGCCACAGACATCCGCTGCAGTGGCTTATAAAAGCGGCGCATATACCAACCGCTCACTTCCGGTAGACTCAACAACCGCAATGCCGTGCCTGTGGGGGCAGAGTCAATAATAAGAACATCGTATTGGCCTTCATCGTAGTGGCGTTTCATGCGCACAAGGGCAAAAATCTCATCCATCCCCGGTAAAATTGCCAATTCCTCAGCTTGAACCCCTTCTAGGCCGCGTGCCTGTAAGACTTGAGTAATGTAGCGCTTGACGGCTCCCCAGTTGTCCTCCAGCTCCATCAAGGCATCCAATTCTGCCCCCCAGAGCTTTTCGGTGATGGGAACAGGGACATGCCCCAGTTCAAGGTCAAAACTATCGGCAAGGGAGTGGGCGGGATCAGTACTCAGTACCAGCGTTTTGTACCCCAATTCTGCACAGCGTAACCCCGTTGCTGCTGCCACTGAAGTTTTACCAACGCCACCTTTGCCAGTCATTAAAATTACGCGCATGGGAAGGCTCTGCCCTAAACACGGTTGCTTAATATATCTTAACCCTTGAGCTTGCCCTCAGGGGGGGCGATCGCTCGCAATCAATGGAAATAAAAACATCAAGAAAAATAAATAAAATATAATCACCTATTTAGCTTTACTAACAATAATTTAGGCCTCTCCCCGATCCCTTAGAGCAAATATTAACTTAATGCTTAAGCCCTTGCGGTTTGCAACTGCTTTCAAGGGTTTGTAAATCGAAAGAACATATATCTGGACTTATCACGACTATGACCACAACTCTCCAACGTCGCGAAAGCGCGAATTTGTGGGAGCGGTTTTGTAACTGGGTGACCAGCACCGATAACCGCCTTTATGTGGGCTGGTTTGGTGTAATCATGATCCCCACCCTGTTAGCCGCAACCATTTGCTTTGTCATTGCCTTCATCGCTGCTCCCCCTGTGGATATTGATGGCATTCGTGAGCCTGTTTCTGGCTCCTTGCTCTATGG
>DVDZ01000131.1 GCA_015296025.1 Thermosynechococcus sp. M46_R2017_013 | reverse complement strand
TGTGGGTAAAATCCGCTCGGATATTGGCTATGGCGGGCATGGAGTCTAGCCCATATCGCAGAGGATGTTTGCCGGTTGCGCGAAACTGCTAGCTGTGTTCCTGCGTGGCGCTGAAAATCCGCGAACCGCTTGGCTACTTTGAGTTTGCAACTGAAGCGTCTGCTGCGAATTTTGAGACGGCGCAGCGCGCGCTTGAGAGGTTTGGGAGCCTCCACGCGAGAGTGTCACGGCAGCGCCGCTGATGCCATGTGCCTGTCAACACTAGAGTTTGACTCCTTGCGGGAACCTCTCCCCATGTTGTTGTCTTTCCCACTCAGGTGTTCTTTGCGCGTCAAGGGGGGAAATGGTGTCAATAAGTCCCCTACCCCGCCATGGCCGCAAAGTCCATATTATTGCTAGGGTTGTGAAATTCTCCTAGAGGGCAAACACTGCAATGATGAAGCTTTGATACCACCACCCCTAGGGCAGCTAAGGATGCACTTCGTTACGGCATTCCGTGATGTGAAGTACGGCTTTTTAAGCTTAATCATTTGGATAGTAGAGTTGATGCGTGCTGTTCTTCAAAAAGCCATGGCAACGGCTCACTGGGACTTAGCCGGTTCCCCATTTTACGAGGATGAAACGATTTGTTACAGTAGCGGTGTCTAAGGGGTAACTTTTACGGATGACGTTTGAACTGCCATGACCTCCCCACGCTTTAGTTTTAGCGGATTGGCGGTGACTCGCCACATCGGCACTCTAATGTTGACGCTGACCGTTATTGTTTTGGCAGTCTTTACCCTTTTGCGTCTGCAGGTGGACCTGCTGCCGGGAATTACCTACCCCCGCATTGGTGTACGTTTGGATATTCCGGGGGTAGTCCCCAGCGTTGCCGTTGAGGAGGTGACCAAACCCCTTGAGGAAGCCCTCAGTCGCACCGAGGGAGTGGTGCAGGTCTATTCCCAAACCCGTGAAGGGCAAGTCAGCATTGATTTATTTTTTGAGCCGGGCGGCGATGTCGATCAGGCCTTAAATGAGGCCACCGCTGCTTTTAACCGTGCCCGCAGTGCACTGCCCGATATTATTGAGTCGCCGCGCCTTTTTAAGTTTGACCCGTCGCAATTGCCGGTCTATGAGTTTGCCTTGACCTCAGAAACCCTCAGCGGCCGAGAGTTACGGGTTTTTGCTGATGAAGATTTAGACCGCGAACTCAGTATCGTCCCCGGTGTGGCTGGGGTAGATGTCTCTGGGGGAACCACTGAAGAAGTGCGAATTCTTGTGGACTTAGATCGATTGCAGGCAACAGGCGTAGGGTTAAACCAAATTTTAACGGCGCTCAGCGATCGCAACCAAGATGTCTCAGGAGGGCGCATTCGCGGTCAAACGGCAGAACCTCTCACCCGCGCCGTGGGACGCTTTAGCAATGCCAGTGAAATTGAGGATTTGGTGTTGAGGGGAGCCAATGGTCAGCGGCTCTATCTACGGGATGTGGCGCAAGTTGTTGATGGCAGTGCCGAGCAGCGGGTGTTTGTCACGCTCAATGGCCAACCAGCGGTCAAAGTCAGTATTCTTAAGCAGCCGGAAGCCAACACAGTGGCAGTGGTCGAGGGGGTCAAGCGCCGCCTAGGGGAGTTGCAGGCAGCCAATCTCGTGCCCCGCGAGGCTCAAATTGTGCCCGTTCTCGATGAATCAATTTATATTCGCAATTCTCTAAATAATGTGATTACCGCCGGTCTGACAGGGACATTGTTGGCAGCGATCGCTGTCCTTCTTTTCTTGGGATCAGTGCGGCAAACCCTAATTATTGTACTGGCGATTCCCCTTTCAACTATGGCGGCAATGCTGTTGATGGGGCTATTTAATTTTTCCCTCAATGTTTTTAGCTTGGGCGGGCTAGCGCTGGGGGTGGGTATTGTTGTGGACAACGCCATTGTAATGTTAGAAACCTTGGCGGATATGAATCCACAGCACATGAGCCAAGAACAGTACCTTGAAGAAGTAAAACGGCGCAGTCAAAGTATTGAATCGGCACTTTTGGCCTCTACTTTAACGAACCTGGTTGCCATTTTGCCCTTTTTGTTACTGGGGGGCTTAGTTGCCCTGCTTTTTAATGAACTCATTCTGACGATTAGTTTTGCTGTTGCAGCGTCACTGGTGGTGGCTCTTACAGTGGTACCAGCGTTGGCCTCACGCCTATTGGGAATGCGGATGCAAAATCGCCTGCGGCAGGTGGCCTTTATTCGCCTTTTTAATGAAAAGTTTCTCTGGCTTTCAGGACGCTATGAATGGGCATTGGCACAGGTATTGAGGGCACGCTGGCTAGTGGTGGGTCTGGCGATCCTTCTTCTGGGGGGGAGCAGTTGGTTTTTAGCCCAGCAAATTCCTCAAGAATTGCTACCGCGCATTAATACTGGTCAAGTCAACCTAACGGCCATCTTTCCGCCGGGCATGCCCCTACCCACAAGTCGCCGTATCATGGAGGCCGTAGATGAGGTACTGATGGCACAGCCGGGGACGGAGGCAGTTTTTACCACAACTGGGGGTGTTCTCTTTGGTACAAATACAATTGCCAATCCCCTGCGCGCAAACAGCACCATTATTCTGCAGCGCGGCGTTAGTGTAGACCGCTATATTACCCAAGCCACGCAAGCCTTGGATCAACTTAGCCTTGTGGGAGTGCGGCTGCGCCTACGTCCTGGTCAAGTGCGGGGAATTATCCTCACCAACTCACCTGTGCGCGGCGCCGATATTGATGTCATACTGCGGGGCAACGATGAGCAGACCCTCAACCGCTTTGGTCGCCAAGTGCTCCAGATTCTAGATGAAAAAGCCACCTTGGTGCGCTTTCGTCCCGATGCCGATCCGCGCCAGCCAGAAATTCAAATTCTGCCAGATTGGGAGCGAGTGAGCGAACTGGGGCTGAATACCCTCAACCTTGGCCAGACAATTCAAACAGCCCTAGAAGGGTTTGTGCCCGCGCGTCTGCAACGGGGCGATCGCCTAGTGGATATTCGGGTTCAACTGGACAGTAATAGCATTCAAAACCCCGCCGATCTTGCAAACATTCCCCTTTTACCCCCAATAATCGCCCCCTGCGCCTTGGGGATGTTGCTCGCATTGAACCCAGTCAAGCCCCCGGAGAAATTCGCCGCATTAACCAGCAGCAGGTCTTTATACTCGCCGGAAATCTTGCCGAGGGCGCCAGTCTGAGTGCGGCTCTTACGCAGGTCAATGACATTCTTAACAACTTGGAGTTTCCGCCGGGGGTATCCTTGATGCCGAGCACAGCAGCCCAAGCCAATCAGCAATTGCAACAAGCCTTAGTGGTCTTGGGCAGTTTGGCAGCCTTTCTCGTGTTTGTAGTCATGGCGGTACAGTACAACTCCCTACTTGACCCGCTGGTGATTATGTTTACAATTCCCTTGGCCTTGGCCGGTGGGATTTGGGGTCTGTACCTGACACGAACAGCGATTGGTGCCACGGTGATTGTTGGTGCCATTTTGCTAGTGGGGATTGTTGTCAATAATGCCATCATCATGGTGGAGTTGGCGAATAAGATTTACCAACAAGAGGGCTGTAGCCGTAGCCAAGCCATTCGCAAAGCTGCCCCTGCCCGCCTGCGCCCGATTCTGATGACCACGATTACAACAGTGGTGGGGATGTTCCCCTTGGCATTGGGTCTAGGGGAAGGCTCAGAATTTTTGCAGCCCCTTGGCATTGTTGTCTTTTCTGGCTTAGCTGTGGCAACACTGCTCACTCTCTTTCTCATTCCCTGTTTCTATGTGATTCTGCATGGCTTTGAGCGTACCGCCCACCGCCGTCTTCCGCCTTCTTTGCCAGTACCGGCTGTCCCCTCCTCGGAGGAACGTCAGGAACGCTAAGCTGTAGGCCAACATTACTGTTTAGATTGGTAGTGAAGCCGCTACCCAAGTCCTGCCGATGACTGCTGTTGACCCTATTGCCGTTGCCGTTGGTCAAGATGCCCTTGTTGAGGTACGTCAACTGAGCGTGTTTTACCGCAATCAGCCGCTGCTTAGCGATGTCAGCCTCACCCTTTACCCGCGAAACTGGTGACGTTAATCGGTGCTTCTGGATCTGGCAAGAGCCTACTCCTACGCTGTTTGAACCGCTTTATTGAACTTTTTCCGAATCTTCACGTGAGTGGAGAGATTAACTATCGGCACCACGCCCTCAACGAGTGGAATGTATCGCAACTGCGCTGTCGTATGCCGATGCTTTTCAGCAGACCGAGTCTGTTGCCAACATCAATCTATGAGAATGTTGCCTTTGGTGCTCGGGTGCATGGCTATCAAGGGGATCTCGATGCCCTTGTGCAATCTTCTTTGCAACAGGTGGATCTGTGGCAAGCTCTGAAGAATGATTTAGGCAAGCCTGCACTGCACCTGTCCCTAGAGCAGCAACAACGCCTTTGTCTGGCGCGGGCGATCGCCCTGCAACCGGAGATTCCGCTACTGGATGACTTTGATACTGCCGCGACCCGCCGCATAGAGGAGTGTCTGTATCATCTCAAACAAACCTACACCGTGATCATGGCAACCCATCACCTACGACAAGTAGCGCGGATTTCCGACTGGACGGCCTTTTTAGCCCTGCAAACTAATAGTCAAGGACAGATGGTGGGGCAATTAATTGAGTACGCTCCCACATACTTACTTTTTCAAAGGCCAGAGCATCCCTTAACCGGCGAGTATGTCAGTGGTCGGTTTTAGGAGTTCTCATTCATCAGCACTTTGGCAATGAACCCGTATAGAATTGGGGTGTAAAAACTAACCTAAATATAGAGACAGCTAGTTTCTTTAGCTTTACCCTGGGAAGTAGAGATCAACCATGGGTACCTTAATCTTAGGTTGATTGGATCGGCAGTGGAATAGGGCATCATTTCTATGATGATATGATGATCTATTCCGAGTGTTTGCATCCCAATCCCGTTGGTGCTGTTCAATGTAAAGCGTGTTTTTCGCCCATGCCCATTATGACTTCTTGTCCAAATTGTGGTGCCCCAGTTCAACCAGACGCTAGCTTTTGTGGCCAATGTGGTTTCAATCTGCGTCGCATTGCCGTCAGCCCACCCCCAATACCAGAGGTGATGCAACACCCAACAAGTGCTGCACCAACGGTGGAAGTCGTTGCCCATCAAAGACGGCTAACAACACTACCGCCGCCGCCCCCACCACCAGCCCATGTCTTCTCAATGGAGATTCCCACCATTGAAGCTAAGCTGATTCATGTGCAAACGCGCACAGAGCTGAAAATTCCCACGGGGCGTCCTGTGATTCATATTGGCAAGCCCAATGATCGTATCCCTCCGGATATTGATGTAGCTGGCTTTCCCAACTCAGAAATTGTCTCCCGCATCCACGCAGATCTGCGAATTGAGGGGGGAGCCCACTATATTGAAGATGTTGGGAGTGCCAATGGCACTTACATTAACAATACTCCCCTTTATCCGGGCAATCGTCACCGCCTGCAATCGGGCGATCGCATTGCCTTGGGGAAGGGAGATTTAGTCACCTTTATCTATGAACGCATCTCCTAGTCCTTTAACAGAACCCGCAAGAATCCTCCGCTGCAAATCTTTGATTGAAGCGCAAAATGAATTGTGGTAGGAACCTATGGTAAAGTGCTCATGGTGAATCCAGTTGCCCCGAATGCTCAAAGTTGTCAAGGTCAGGCTCTCCCCCAATCAGCCGCAGACGAAAACCAAGT
>DVDZ01000023.1 GCA_015296025.1 Thermosynechococcus sp. M46_R2017_013 | reverse complement strand
CTGAAAAATAGAGGAAGACGATGCAGTTAACCTATGTTTTAATCTTGGCGCACTGTTATTTTGTATTGGCATCTATGGCTTGGTTACCAGTCGCAATGCCGTCCGCGTGCTAATGTCCATTGAGTTGCTTCTAAATGCTGTTAACCTCAACCTAATCGGTTTTGCCAACTATCTGGATGGCCAGCAAATTAAGGGGCAAGTTTTTGCCGTGTTTGTGATTACTGTGGCAGCGGCAGAAGCGGCTGTGGGTTTAGCGATTATTTTGGCCATTTATCGCAACCGCGACACCGTTGACATGGAGAAATTCAATCTCCTGAAGTGGTAGGCTAGAAGCTGGAACCTGCTTCCCTCAATTGCCGTCCATACTACAAGAACCAGTGTCAGCAAAAGGGCAATCACCTATGACAGTGCGTCTTGGTAAATCGGTCACTTATCTGTCGTTAATGGCATTGGGGGCAGCCGCTGCAATGTTTGCCACCCATTTGATGCCAGCGTCAACGCCCTTAGTGACCCCTAGCTTGGCACAGCTACCGGCATCGCTACCGGCAGGAAATGACATTAACTTTATTGCCCGTGCTGTTGAACAAGTAGGACCTGCGGTGGTACGGATTGATGCTTCCCGTACAGTACAAACCCGTGTACCGGCCATTTTTAATGACCCCTTCTTTCAGGAATTTTTTGGGCCGATGATGCCCCCCCGCAGTCGCGAAGAACGGGGGGTAGGATCAGGTTTTATTATTAGCAGTGATGGCTTGATCCTCACCAATGCCCACGTGGTGGATGGTGCCAACCGGGTGCGAGTAACACTCAAGGATGGCCGCACCTTTGAGGGTCAAGTCCTCGGCCAAGATCGTTTGACTGATGTGGCCGTGGTCAAAGTGAATGCCAGCAATTTACCAGTGGTGCGTCTTGGCAATTCTGATAATTTGCGCCCTGGGGAGTGGGCGATCGCCATCGGTAACCCCCTCGGTCTGGACAATACAGTGACTGCGGGAATTATTAGTGCCACCGGCCGCTCCAGCGGCGATATTGGTGTGCCCGATAAGCGGGTTGGTTTCATTCAAACCGATGCGGCAATTAACCCCGGCAACTCCGGTGGGCCGCTATTAAACCAGCGGGGGGAAGTTATCGGCATGAACACTGCCATCATTGGCGGCGCTCAAGGGCTAGGGTTTGCCATTCCCATTAACACAGCTCAGCGCATTGCTAAGCAACTGATTGCCAATGGCCGTGTGGATCACCCCTTCCTTGGCATTCGCATGGCCACTCTCAGTCCTGAAATGCAGCAACGCCTCAATGCCAATCCCAGTAGCCCGGTCCGTCTTCAAGACAGTGTGGGGGTGGTGATTGTGCAAGTTCTCCCTAATTCACCCGCAGCCCGTGCCGGTTTGCAAGCGGGGGATGTCATCCGTCGCATCAATGGCCAAAACATCACCAAAGCGGATCAAGTGCAGCAAATGGTGGAAAACACGGGTATTGGTCGTACGATGCAACTGGAAGTCAGCCGGAGCGGTCAAACCCTAACTGTGGCTGTGCAGCCGGCTCCCCTCCCTGCCCAAGCCAGTCGCTAACGTGCTGACCGCAGTTCTAATCATTCCAACGGGAATTGGGGCTGCCATTGGTGGCTATGCGGGCGATGCGATTCCTGTCGTCCGTGCCTTAGCTCAGGTGTGCGATCGCCTAGTTACCCACCCCAATGTTCTCAACGGGGCGATGCTCTATTGGCCACTGCCCAATGTGTGGTATGTCGAAGGCTATGCCCTTGATGAATTTGCTGTTGGCCGTTGGGGGTTGTTGCCACCGCGTCCAAATCGTATTGGTCTTTTGCTAGATGCAGCCATTGAACCGGAGCTGCAACTTCGCCATCGTCAAGCGGCGGCGGCCTGTTCTGCCACCTTGGGTTTAACCATCACTGAACCTGTGATTACAGATGAGCCTTTGGGAGTGCAATTACAAACCGCTGCTTCCGGCGCAACATGGGGCACCCTGGCAAACCCTGCCAGTTTATTGCGGGCGGCAGAAAAGCTGATTCAAGCGGCTAAGGCGGAGGCGATCGCCATTGTCACCCGCTTTCCTGATGATCCGGGCACAGAAGCATTGCACTCTTATCGCAGTGGTCACGGCGTGGATCCCCTAGCAGGGGCAGAAGCAGTAATTAGTCACTTGGTTGTCCAGCACTTTGAGATTCCAGCAGCCCATGCCCCCGCCTTGCAACCCTTGCCCCTAGAGGAGACTGTGCATCCCCGTGCCCTTGCCGAAGAAATTGGCTATACCTTTTTGCCCTCGGTGTTGGTGGGATTGAGTTGTGCTCCCCGCTATAGCCGAACCACCCCACAGGCGTTGTGGCAACAGGATGTAGATGCTGTAATTGTACCCGCCACTGCTCTTGGTGGCCGGGGAATTCTAGCCTTTGCCCATCAGGGCGTCCCCATCCTGACGGTAGCCAACAATACCACAACCCTCAATGTTACAGGTGCAGATCTAGGGATAGAGACAATTCCTTGCCAGTCCTATGCCGAAGCCATTGGCGTGCTGAGTGCGATGAAAGCGGGCGTATCTTGGCAGAGCGTCACAACAGCAACCTGAAAAAATTTTTGCCTTCTGTGCATAGCCAGCGCATTGCCAAAGGGTCACTACTCAAGAGGCTAGCTGTTGACCCTGTTACCCATTGCTAGTGCTGTTCTAGCTAGCACAATTACCAGTGGGCGGTGCATTGGCAGTGGCTTTTGGTTGGGGCAGCAACTCCGCGAACAGCCCCCTCTCAGCTTGAGTCTCCCTAGGGCGATCGCCAAAGCAGGTCAGCCATCCGACACACCTGCGCTATGGCCGCCACATCGTGGACACGCACCATATCTACTCCTTGGGCCACAGCATGGCAGCAGACGGCTGCGGTACCCCAAACTCGGTCTTTAGGGTTGGGTAGGTTCAAGACATCGCCAATAAAGCGTTTGCGCGATGGCCCCAGCAGCAGAGGATAGCCAAGGCTTTGAAATTGGCGCAACTCTCGCAAAAGGGTCAGATTCTGGGGTGTGGTTTTGGCAAAGCCAATGCCGGGGTCAATCATCAGGTGTTCTGGAGCAATGCCGCTCGTGATCGCCCGCTGTGTTTGTTCCCGAAAATAGCAGAGTAAATCGCCAATTAAATCCTCGTAGTTGGTCAATTGCTGCATAGTCGCTGGGGTTCCCCGCCGATGCATGAGGATGTAGGGCACCCCCAATGCGGCGACCGTGGCAAACATCTCGGAATCCGCCTGTCCCCCTGAGACATCGTTGACGATATTGGCACCTGCTTCCACTGCTGCACGGGCAACCACCGCATGGGTTGTGTCAATGGAGATGGGAATCTGGGACTGCTGACGGATGCCCTCAATGACAGGCAACACCCGCGCCAACTCCGCACTAATGGGAACTTCACTGGCGCCGGGACGAGTGGACTCACCGCCCACATCAATGACATCAGCACCAGCGGCCACCATTTCTAAGGCATGGGCAACGGCACTGGCGGGATTAAAAAAATCTCCGCCGTCGCTGAAACTATCGGGGGTGATATTCAAAATGCCCATGATATAGGTGCGCTCTCCCCAAATGAGGGCGCGATCGCCCACATACCAGCCTTTCATGCACCAGTTTCTCCTTGTCGTTTCGCCTGTAGTCGGAAAAGAATTTCCTGGTGGACAGGTTGAGTAATGGGATAGAGGTAAGCTAGGACAATGCCAAGGATAAGAAAAAAGGTCGGCAGCGGTCCAATGGCAATGCGAATGGCTAAAAGTGCCGAGGCAGGCTGAATAGGTCGCGCTTCACCGCCAATGGTGGGAAGATATCCTGCCCACTGCAGTGCCTGACCCACAAGAAACAGCGCAAGGGCAAGACCCACTTTTTGTAACAGTACCATAAAGGCATAGAAGATACCTTCCCGCCGCTGGCCGCTGTTGAGCTCGTCTAGATCAATGACATCGGGGAGCATTGACCAGGGAACAAGATAGCCGTCGAAACCCCAAACCCCGCCAGAATTGCGCAGACATAGACCAGCGCTGTCTGCCCCGGCTGCAGCAAGAACAACCCCGCCTGAGCAATGATCCACAATGTCATACCCATGTAATAGACGGCCTTCTTGCCCAAGCGGCGACTCACCGCACTCCAAACAAAGAGCATCCCCATTGCCGTAGATTGAACGACGAGTGCCACCTGCGTATATTCAGCGGGAGACATTCGCAACCAATCGCCAATAAAAAAGGGAATCAGGGAAGCTGTCATTTGCACCGCCAACCAAGAGCAGAGGTAAATCCCCATAACCAGCAAGAAGGGACGATTGTGAAAGACGAGGCGCAATTGTGTTTTCAGGGGTAAGCGGCTTTGGCAACTGCTAGGGGTGTGCTGTTCAAACTCGCGCACGCGCTGTTGGGTTCCCCATACACACCAGTAAATAGGCAGTACCGATAATGCGGCAGCAATACCCCCGAGGACAATATATTGGGTTGGCGGTTCCTGAATGACTCGGAAGAGCAGTTGTGCCAGCAGTAACGCACCAATGCTGCCCCCAATGGAAAAGGCAAAGCGAAAACTATTGAGACTGGTGCGTTCGTTGTAGTCCTCAGTGAGTTCCGCTGTCAAGGCACTGTAGGGCAGGTTCACAGCAGTATAAAACGTATTAAACAGGAGGCCCATGATGATGTAGTACGCAAACAGGAGCGTTTGATCCGTTGTCGGTACCCACCAGTTCAAGAAAAAACAGACGCCAAAGGGAATGGCTGCTGAGATCATCCAGATGTGGCGGCGTCCCCACCTACCCTTGGGGGTGCGATCGCTCAAATAGCCAATGATTGGGTCGTTGATGGCATCCCAGATTTTGCCAATCATCAACACGCTTCCTGCGAGGCCGGCACTGAGTCCAGCCACGTTTGTCAGGAACACCATCAAGAAAAACACCTGCAAGTTGGCGGTAATAGCGGTTCCCAGATCGCCGGCACCGAAGGCTAGTTTTGTCCAAAGGGGGAGGGGGGCGCGGACACTGGCGGCGGAACTTTCGCTGGAGGGGTCTGCTGACATTAGGATTTTTCCATTATTTTGGAGATGACGATTGGGATTTACACAGTTGTTGCTGGGCAACCCGCTGGGGTAGAGGCACTAACTAACCACTGAAACTGCCCATTGACTTGCCCATTCTAAAATGCGCTGCACTTCTTCTGTGGTTCTCCCTTGGCAGTAGAGGCGGAGCAGGGGTTCAGTGCCACTAAAGCGAATCAGTAACCAACTGCCATTGACAAGATGGAATTTGTAGCCGTCAACGGTGTGCCAATGGCTAACGGGCATATCTAAAATCTCGGTGAAGGGATGCTCGGCTAGTGTCGTCTCAAGTTTTTGCCGCTGCGCGGAGGAGGCAAGGGGGAGATCAAGGCGATCGTAGGCACTGTAAAAGTTCGTCATTTTCTGCAAGTGCTGATAGTATTCCCCTACGCTCCACCCCGAGGTCACCAGTGCTTGTAGAAGATACAAAGCTGAAAGGAACGCATCGCGCTCAGGAATATGGTGGCCATAGCCAATCCCACCGGATTCTTCACCCCCTAAGAGGATGGTTTCTCCAGCAAGCATGCGATCGCCAATGTATTTGAAGCCAATCGGCGTTTCAATTACAGGTAACCCATGGTGAGCTGCCACCCGCGCCACCAGCTCAGAGCTGCTGATGGATTTAATCACTGCCCCCCCGATGGGGACT
>DVDZ01000114.1 GCA_015296025.1 Thermosynechococcus sp. M46_R2017_013 | reverse complement strand
TGGAAACCTCAAACCCCTCCGGTGGCAAGTAACCCAGTAGGTTACCAATGTGGCGTTCCATCACAATAGCCATTTCCGGCGATGCGGGACGGGACAGGCGAGCCACCACTTCTGCATCCAAATTTTGCAGATAGTTCCAGAGGGAATCGGCGCTTTCTTGAAGATTGCGAGGGTTCATGGTTGGCTCCATAGAGTGTCCTCCCAAAAAGGTTGTCTGGCCAACAGGTCTTTGTGCCTGTGATAGCCTAGTTTTAATCTAACAAGGATAAATTTTCAGTAGGGGGTGGGAGAACCGATCTCCCAAGGTCTCATTTTCCGTCCCCTGTTTTTATTATTATTTACTTACTAAAAATAGGGTTGTTTGGGGTAAATCCGTATGACGGAACGTGATTTGTTTGACCTTGCGCCCTATATTGATCATACCCAGCTTGACCCTTTGGCAACCACTGCAGAGATTGAACGTTGCTGTGCCGAAGCGCAACAGTGGAACTTTGCCACCGTCTGTGTCATGCCCGTGTGGGTGAAGACGGCAGTGCAGCTTCTGCATCGCACCCCCGTGAAAGTGTGTACCGTGATTGGCTTTCCCAGTGGTGCCCACACCAGTACGACAAAACTCTATGAGGCGCAGGAGGCAGTGGAGAATGGCGCTACTGAGTTGGATGTGGTCATTAACTTGGGCTGGTTGAAGGAGGGAAACACAGAGGCCGTCTATCGCGATATTGCCCAAATCTGTGGGGAAACAGGGGTCACCGTTAAGGCAATTTTGGAGACCACAGTGCTAACGGAGGAAGAAAAACAACTTGCCGTGGATATTTGCTTAGATGCAGGGGTGGCGTTTTTGAAAACCAGTACGGGTTGGCGGGGGGGGCGCAACGGTTGCGGATGTGCGTCTTCTCAAGCGCCTGAGTCGCGATCGCGTAGGTATTAAGGCCTCTGGGGGTATTCGCACCCGTGAGCAGGCTCTTGAACTCATTGATGCGGGCGCTACGCGTTTGGGCACTTCCCGCAGTCTCGACTTGATGCAGGTCTAGCTATTCACCTGTAATCGCAAGGGGACTTACCCACACTGGCGGACAACAACCGTAGGGGGTAACTTCAACTTCAGCGCCCAGATAGAGGATGTTTTTCAATAGGCTGCGAATGTCTCCGGCCACGGTGGCGGCTTCAATGCTAATCGCTTCGCCGTTGCGCAGTAGCCAACCGTCGAAGGGTAGGGAAAAGGAGCCTTGAAGAGCTTTGACACCGGCGTGCAGGGCGTGGAGTTCATCAATCCAGACTAGGCCATCGGCGCGATCGCCCCCCTGCCCCGCCGGCACATCGTAAAAGTGACCGCTCACTGTAACTTTTGCCCCCAAGTTGGCGTGACCCGTGGGCTGGGTTTGAAAGCGGCAAGCAGTGCCCGCACTGTGGTAGAGACCCGTAAGAATCCCTTGCTCAATCAACGGGGTGCGGCGGGTGGGAGTACCTTCGCCATCAAAGAGGGGTGGACCTACATTTTCGGGATGGCGGGCATCGTCATAGACACTCAACAGGGGGCTGGCGATCGCCTGTCCGAGATCCTCTGGTGTAGAAAGACTCTGGCGATCCAAGATGTTTTGGGCATTGAAAAGATTGCTAAAGGCATTGAGCAAGCTAAGGAACGCCGAAGGCGAAAAAAGAACCGGGTACTGACCTGAAGCAATGGGTTCGTAGGCCAAGTGGCGGATGGTTTTGTCGGCCACTTCGTCAATGCAGCCGGCAATATCCAGATGTTCAAGGTCTGGACTAATGCGAATGGCACCGGCACTGCGGGGTTTGCGACCGGCTTCATCCGTTTTGCTGTAGAGATAGAGGGTAGTTGTGGTGGTGGTTTGCTGGCGATGGGCGCCGTCACTGTTGAGATAAAATCGCTCCAGCCGCCGCTGACTTAGGCCATTGTAGGGTACACTGGCAATCGCTGGATGGCGTCCCAAGAGGTCTCGTTCTGCCGCAATTAATTGATCCAAGAGGGTTTTTGCAGGGGCAAGGGGTACATCAGCCGTCGCTCCTGTTGTCTCCCCAAGGGGCGCTGTGGCCAAGGGGCTGAAGTCGGGAATGTCCTCTGTGACCCCAAAGGCACTGGCCTCTTTTGCCATTTCTAGGGCCGTTTCTAGACCACAATCGTCCAGTTGGGTGGTGCTGGCTACCCCTAGGCGACCTGTGGAATTCCATACCCGCACCGTGATGCCCGATCGCTGGGAGGCCTTCACCTGTTTGGGTTCCCCCTGCTGCACTTGGACACTGACCTCATCTACATGGGAGCCACCAAGGTCAAATTTCTCAATACCAAGGCGGCGGGCAATTGTGGTGACTCGATCGTAGAGGGGAGATGCAGGGGTCAAGGTTACCGTCATGGCGCTCGGATTAATTAACAAATCTTAAAACTATTCTAGCCCTATCCTCGCTGCGGCGGGCGATCGCCAAAGTGAACTAAACTTCCTCATTTCTCGCTAAGATTTTTGGAGCAATGTCAGTTACGGGAAAAAACTTATGGTGCAACCATCCCTAGGGGTCGATGGTGACGGTGAATGGTTAGGGGGAAAATCGCCCCAGTGGTCTGAGCGCCGCGCCCGCCTTGAAGAATTAATCGTAACACTGCGGATCGCCGATGAATTGGCCGCTGGTAAATACTTGATTACCAGTGGAGAATTGGCGGAATTGATGAATGTGCACGCCAGTGCCGTCACTAGTCGCGGCGAAGAATGGACATGGCGCAATTGGCAAATCTCCCGTGTGCGCCGTGAAAGTAACCAAATTCTCTGGCAGTTGGAACGCATTGATGTGTCCAAGGAACCGTCCTCAGAAGCCCCCCCCCGCGTAATTTGTGAGAGAGGTTGTGAGCAAGTCATGGATTTGGATTTTCCCCTAGAGTGTTTTGACTACGATTTAAGTGCCACTGCCTTGGTGCACTTTCTCAATGCCAGTCAATTGGCCGTTGATACAGAAACCATGGGCTTGAATATTCCCCGCGATCGCCTGTGTCTTGTCCAGCTATGTGACCCACAGGGACAAGTGGCAGTGGTCAAGATTGGTCGCGGGCAAAGGGAAGCCCCCCACTTGCAGCAACTCCTAGAGCACCCCCGCATTACCAAAATCTTTCACTATGCCCGCTTTGATTTGGCGACATTGCGTTACCACTTGGGCATCCGCGTTCATCCCGTCTTTTGCACCAAAATTGCCAGTAAAATTGCCCGCACCTATTCACCCCGCCACGGTCTTAAGGATTTGGTCTTGGATCTGCTGGGGGTGGAGATTGATAAATCAGCTCAAAGCTCTGACTGGGGCAATACTATGGCACTGCGGGAAGATCAAATCCGCTATGCCGCCAATGATGTCCGCTATTTGATTCCCCTGTGGCAACAGCTAACGGAAATGTTGAAACGGGAGGAGCGCTTTGAGTTAGTACAAGCAGCATTGAGCTGCCTACCCGCCATTGTGGATCTGGATTTAGCGGGGTACACTCAGGTTTTTGAGCACGGCTAGAAAAGGATCAATGCTCGAAACACGATTGGACTGAGAACGCTGGCACCGCTCAGCGAAGGCACAGTCATGACAGTACTTTGGAATCTCGACGGCGGGAACTTGCGGCAGATCCTGCCCTTGCCTATAGGCTTGCAACCATTGACTTAGTTGGTTGAGGCACTGTTCTAGGACTTGGTGGATTTCTTGGTGAGCATTGTTACTGTAGGAAAAGGTGTAGACATTCGCCCCCTTTTCCCCTTGGGCAAACCAATAGGTCATGGAAATCTGGTCGGGAGGGTAGGCACTGGTGGCTGCTAGGAGATAGCAGTACAGGCGAGTCTGCCAATCATGGCTTAGGTTTTTGGGGGCGGGCGCGGCGGCATAGGTTTTCCAGTCGAGAATCTGGGCTTGCTCTTGACCAAAAATGACGTAGTCGTACACTGCCACAAGTGTAAACTCCCGCCAGCCCAAACTGCGCTGGTGCTCCGCCTCCCCTTGGCCTTGAATCATTGGCGGTGGTATTGTTTGAAAGGCCTCAAACCAAGGCTTCAATTCGGGCTGCACCTCAAGGATAGGGTGGATGTCAAGTCCTTGAAAGTGTTGTTTCATCAGGCGGTGGAAGATATAACCCTGCTTTTGGGAAGTAGTTTCTATCAACTGCGTGGCCTCTGGCAGTATCAAGCTGTCGAGATGGCGGTACTGGTATTGCCGTGGACAGGCTTGTAATGTGCGTAAATGGGCTTGGGAAAGTTGCATGGCCTAAATCCAACCCAGTAGTGTCAGGATACCGTAGAGAATCCACAGGGTGGCAACTACAATTGCCCAATAGGGGGCAGCCCAAGAGCGCTTTTCCTGTAGATCAGCGCAGTCCCACCCACTTACTTCAACATAGGGAACTGTACCGCGCCGAAACCAACCGTGTACCACTAGCGATCGCCCCCGCAAGTTGGTGAGATAGGCCGGCTCAAGCATTGGCCAAATTGGCCCCCAAGCTCTATGGCAGCGCAGGGGAAACAAGCCATGATCCGTCTCTAGCCACAGGTGCTGTCCTAAGCCGTTGCGCAAGCCTGTTACTGCTCGTAAATGCCCCTTTAACTTAACAACGGGACTATCGAGGGGCAAAAGACGACGGAGAAGCTGACCCAAAGTGTAGGTTTGAGGTGACCGAGATGGATAGTAGGCATTCAAGCGTAAAAAGAGACCGAGACCAATGCCAATGGGAATGAAGCCCCGTGCCAAGGTTAACCAATCCGCCAACCACCAGAGAGGAAAGGCGATCGCACCTGCTTGCAGGGCAAACTGGCCAACGCCCGTGAGGAGAATCGTTATGATCACTCCCGCGATCGCCCCCAACAGGGGTGCCACTTGTTGCCAAGCCTGTTGACACCGCAGGGGGGGAAATACTGGGGAGCGAGAGGAGGGGAGTCAGTTGCCATTGCTGCGCATCGCTCATCAGGGCTTGCAGGCGCAGTCCCAAGGGACGATGGGAGGAGGTCAAGCGAAACCAATATCGCAGGGGATGGGCGGTATCCCAGCGGATCACTGTTGGCCAATCGAGGGGTTGATTTCCCCAAAGAGCAGCTTGGGTCGGGTTCAGAGGTAGGAGCAAGCGCAACGATTCTAAGGGAGCACCGATTTCCCCTTGGGCACGCACCGTTGCTGCTGTGGCTTCCATGAGGCGAAACCAGGCCATCACAAGGGTATTGGGATTACCGATGAGCGCTGCCCCTTGGCGATCGCTATAGTACTGCCGCAATTGATTGCTCCAGAAGCAGAGCATCTCCAAGCCGCGAAAGAGGAGGTAACTCCCTTGGCTAACAACGGCACAAAAGAGATAGGGAGTTCCGCGGCTGATCCACCGTCCCCAGTTATTGCCATAGGGAGGCGCAAAGTAATTGCCCCAACGACTCCAGCAACAGTAAAGGTCATAGAGCAGTTGCAACAGCAGCACAAGGGGGGTCACCAAGGTATTCAGCCCCAGCCGCAGTTGGGCAATTTCAACAGCCATCAAGGCCAGCAGTTCCTCCCCAGAGAGCGATCGCAATAGACCTTCGCTGACAATGATGTGGCGCTGCCAACGTCCATAACTAAAAATGACGGGTGCTGCCGTCATCAAACAGCCCACTTCGGGACGGGGTTGCCACCATGACCACTGCAAACGCCCCAAGAGCATCACGGTTTCGGGACTATGCTCCTCAAGTTCTCCAAGGCTGACGGGCCGCAGACCATAGCGGGTACGCAATCGCCACGACCATAGCCTGCTGCCACCACTGAGCAGTCCCAGCCCCAAGCAGCCAGCAAA
>DVDZ01000189.1 GCA_015296025.1 Thermosynechococcus sp. M46_R2017_013 | reverse complement strand
GACGCAGTGGCGTCGTAGTGGTGTGTTGAATCAGGTTAAGGGAATTGCCCTTGGCCGTTTTAGTGGCTTTTGTGGCTGTGAAGACCCAACTACCCAACCCAATTTTCGCGTGGTTGAGGTTTTGGGCGATCGCTTGGGGGATTTGGGAATTCCCATTGTGAGTGACTTGCCCTTTGGCCATGGAGGAGTCAATGCCGCGTTACCGGTGGGGGTGGCAACAGAGCTAGATGGCGATCGCGGATCTTTACATGTACTGCTATAAGAACCCATCAAAACCCGACCTTCAAGTCGCCGCGATTGGTAAAAACTAATCCCATTCATCAGCAGAAGCCGATCGCTGGCCAACAGTGAAATGAAAATCTGAGTGATAAGATATGGGGGATTCCATCAAGGTGCGGAAAGAGTTATGGATTTGGTGACACTGGCTGGACAGCTCAATGCGGGCACCATTTTGCCGGAAACCCTCGTGATCATAACGCTACTTGTTGTCCTCTTAGCGGATTTGATTCAGGGACGGCAGGCTGACCGCTGGACTCCCTACTTAGCCATTTTGGGTTTAGGGGGGGCGATCGCCACCATGATTCCCCTGTGGACACAGTCGGAGACTGTCAGTTTCTTCGGCAGCTTTATTTCCGATCACCTCAGCCTGTTTTTCCGCGGACTGATTGCCCTTTCAGCCTTGGGCACCATTCTCATGTCCATTCGCTATGTTGAACAAACCGGCAGTTCCCTCGGCGAATTTATGACCATCCTACTGACGGCTACGGTGGGTGGCATGTTCATTGCCGGTGCCCAAGAACTGGTGTTTATCTTTGTTGCTCTAGAAACTCTCAGTATTGCCTCCTATCTCCTCACTGGCTACACAAAACGAGACAGTCGCTCCAATGAAGCCGCCTTGAAATATCTCCTGATTGGTGCCGCCAGTTCTGCCATTTTTCTCTATGGCTCATCCCTGTTGTACGGCCTTTCCGGTGGATCGACCCAGTTGCCAGCAATTGCCCAAACTCTCTCCTCAGAATCCTTAGGGCTAGTTGTAGCCCTAGTCTTTGTTATTGCCGGGATTAGTTTCAAAATTTCTGCTGTACCCTTTCACCAATGGACGCCCGATGTCTATGAAGGCGCCCCCACGCCGGTGGTAGCTTTTCTTTCCGTTGGCTCCAAAGCTGCCGGTTTTGCCTTGGCTATTCGCTTTTTAACCTTGGCTTTCCCCAGTGTGACCGATCAATGGCAACTTATCTTTACAGTGCTGGCAATTCTCAGCATGATTCTCGGCAATGTGGTTGCCCTTGCCCAAACCAGCATGAAACGGATGCTGGCCTACTCTTCCATTGGTCAGGCCGGGTTTATAATGATTGGTTTTGTGGTTGGCACCGAGGCAGGCTACGCCAGTATGCTCTTCTATCTTCTCGTGTACCTTTTCATGAACTTTGGCGCTTTTACCTGTGTCATTCTCTTCTCCCTGCGCACGGGCACCGATCAAATTAGTGAGTATGCGGGTCTCTATCAAAAAGATCCCCTCCTCACCCTTGGTCTGAGTCTATGTCTGCTTTCTTTGGGGGGGATTCCGCCCTTGGCCGGCTTCTTTGGCAAGATCTATCTCTTCTGGGCAGGCTGGCAAGCGGGCGCCTATGGCTTGGTACTGTTGGGTCTATTGACAAGCGTGATTTCCATTTACTACTACATCCGCGTCGTCAAAATGATGGTGGTCAAGGAACCCCAAGAAATGTCGCTGGCAGTGCAAAACTACCCAGAGGTGTCTTGGTCGAGTTTTGGGATGCGTCCTTTGCAGGTGGGTCTGGTGATGACGGTGATTGCCACTTCCTTAGCGGGTATCTTAGCCAATCCCCTCTTTAACTTGGTGAATACGGCCGTGCTAGATGTGCCCCAAGTGGTCAATCAACCGACAGTCAAGGCGGTGGCCTACCAGTCCCTTCCTCCAGCAGAGCAATCTTAAGGATGACTTCACGACGATCTCCAATCTATCCTCCTAGAATCAAGGGGAAACCATGTTGGGACAAATCACAGTGGTGGAATTGGCGCAGCGCCTAGCCACAGAGGCGGAGACCTTGCAACTCATTGATGTGCAAAAACCAGAGGAATGGGCGATCGCCCCCCTGCTTCACTTCACGCTTTTGCCCTTGAGTGCTCACCCCAAATTTGTCGGCTCTTTGATCCAAGTCGGGAAATCTTGGGACTCTGCCACCACGGCGTGCGCTCAGCCAAATGGGTCACTGGCTAATTCAGCAGGGATTCTGCGATGTGAAAAACATTGACGCCTATTCTGCGGCAGTGGATCCCACCCTACCCCGTTATTAGTTATTGCCTTGGGAGAGTTCTTATGACCTTGAAAGTCGGCATTAATGGCTTTGGCCGCATTGGCCGCTTGGTGCTGCGAGCGGGTCTCGCCTACAACAATATCGAGTTTGTAGGCATTAACGATCTGGTGCCGGCGGATAACTTGGCCTACCTCTTTAAGTACGATTCCACCCACGGCATCTATCCAGGTACTGTCAAAGCCACAGCGGAGGGCATTGAAATTGATGGCAAATTCATTCCCTGTACGGCCATTCGCAATCCCGCTGAACTGCCTTGGGGATCGGTTGGCGCAGACTACATCGTTGAGTCCACTGGCCTATTTACTGGCTATGATGGGGCAGCGCAGCATTTACAGGCCGGTGCCAAACGAGTGGTGATCTCAGCGCCCACCAAGGATGCCGATAAGGTGAAAACCATTGTTGTGGGGGTTAATGAGGCAACTTTTGATCCAACGTCAGATGTGATTGTCTCTAATGCCAGTTGCACCACGAATTGCTTGGCACCGCTGGCCAAGGTCTTACATCAGACGTTTGGATTAGCTGAGGGTCTAATGACAACGGTGCACTCTGTCACGGCAACCCAACCCACGGTGGATGGCCCCAGTAAGAAGGATTGGCGTGGCGGCCGAGGGGCCGGTCAAAATATTATTCCGGCTTCTACGGGAGCTGCTAAGGCAGTGACACTGGTATTGCCAGAATTAAAGGGCAAACTGACAGGGATGGCCTTTCGCGTTCCCACTCCTGATGTATCGGTGGTAGATCTAACATTCAAAACTGAGAAGCAACCAGTTATGCCGAAATTTGCGCTGCTATGAAGGCGGCCGCTGAGGGGGAACTCAAGGGCATTTTGGGCTATACCGAAGAGGCAGTGGTCTCCAGTGATTTTATTGGCGATGGCCGCTCCAGTATCTTCGATGCCACAGCGGGGATCGAACTCAATGCCAATTTCTTTAAGGTAGTGGCGTGGTACGACAATGAGTGGGGCTACTCCTGCCGTGTGGTGGATTTATTGAAGGTGATGGCTGCTAAGGATGGCCTGCTCTAGCGCCCCAAGTCGTGCAGGTGGTGGATGACTTCACAGCAGTGCTGAGTCACTGTTTCTAGGAGGGCGCGATCGCCCGTAGGCGGCGGCGGAATGGGCGTGCCAATTCGGACGGTAATGGGAGCTGGACGGGGAAAAGGGCTGTTTTTGAGAATCTCCTGCGTTCCCCAGAGGCAGACGGGCAACAGCGGCGCTTGGGCTTTGGCCGCAATCAGTGCTGCCCCCAGTTTCGGGTCATGGATGCGGCCATCGGGGGTACGTGTACCCTCTAGAAAAACCCCCACCGCCCATCCCTGCTCTAGGGCATTGAGGGCAGCCTGCAGGGCGCGGCGATCGCCAGCTCCCCGCTTGACGGGATAGGCGCCGTACCAAGTAATCAAGGTGCGAAAAATAGGAATCTGGAACAATTCCTCCTTGGCCATCCAAGCGACGGGGCGGCGCACACAGTTGGAAATAAAGGGGGGATCAAAGTAGCTGGCGTGATTGGCCACCACCACTAGGGGGCCGCGCAGCGGTACTTGATCGGCACCATAAATGCGCCCCTGGAAATAGATGTGCAGCAGTGGACTCACCACCGACCATTTGAAGAGATGGTAGAGGATGAGGCTAATCAGGGGCTCGCGATCGCGACTCACACAAGGCTCTCCAAACTGGCAATTGTGGCAACGCTAGTAACCGCGATCTCTGGGGTGGTGCGTTTAACTAAGCCTGCCAGTACATTGCCAGGGCCAATTTCTAGGGCTTGGCTCACTCCTGCCGCCGCAAGAGCATGACAGGTTTCTACCCAGCGCACAGAACCGGTCATCTGGGATTGCAACCGTGCCTTGATCACTGCTGCATCCCTTGTCGGTTGGGGGTCAACATTGTTCAAGACGGGAAAGATTGCCTCTTGGAATCGACACTCTTCTAACAGTGTGGCAAACGTGGCTGCAGCCTCCGCCATCAAAGGGGAATGAAAAGCCCCACTGACATTCAGGGGAACTGCTCGTTTCACGTTAATTTTCCCTAGCACGGCGTCCACCGCTGCCGGCAGCCCCGAAATCACCACCTGCCCTGGATGGTTATCATTGGCGAGAACCACATGGGGGGGTGCTGGCGATCGCCCCTTGTAGCTGTTCGCGGTCAAACCCGATCAAGGCCACCATCTTGCCCCCCCCCAGCGGCATCCATAAGCTCGGCTCGCCGCTGCACCAACTTCAGCCCCGTTTCAAAATCAAAGACCTCCGCAGCATAAAGGGCGGCGTATTCTCCAAGACTGTGACCCGCCACAAAATCCGCTTTTGCCCCCCGCTCTTTGAGGGCATCCACCAACAGGCTCTCCAGCACAAATAAACTCGGCTGGGTGTAAAGGGTTTGATCCAAATTGCCGATGCGGCCTGCACAGCAGTCTGGCACCGACCACCCCAAGATTGCTGCTGCCTGTTCGCACCGCTCCTTGGCTGGGGGATAGGTCGTCAGCAAATCCGCCATCATTTCTGGATGTTGCGACCCTTGGCCGGGAAATAACCATGCTGTCTTTGTCATCGGCAGTGCTCAACTCGAACCGCAATCTACTTTACCCGATTTAGGATGTCCGTTATACTGGAAAATTGTCGAGAAAAACCTGCCCCTTTCATCTCCATAGGCTGACATGATTAAACTGCGTCTCAAACGCTACGGCAAAAAACGGAACGCCACCTACCGAATTGTGGCCATGAATAATAGCGATCGCCGCGATGGACGTGCCCTTGAAGAATTGGGCTTCTACGACCCAATCCGTGATGAAGTGCGCCTCAAGGAAGAGGCGATTAAGCGGCGTTTGGCGCAGGGTGCACAGCCCACAGATACCGTGCGGCGGCTCTTTGTCAAAGCCAATCTTCTTCCTGAAACTGCCAAAAAATAGGCAATGACCGAGTCGGCTGCTCCCAACTACGCTGCCCTCATTCGTTTCCTGCTGGAGCCGTTTATGGAGGCGCCGCAGACCCTGAGGCTCCATGCAGAGTTTTCCCCTGCCAATTCTCGCATTTGGGTACGTCTTGCCTTTGCCGGTGAAGACAGGGGGCGGGTCTATGGCCGTGGTGGTCGTAATCTCCATGCCATTCGAGCAGTGCTACAGGCTGCCGCTCAAGCTGCCGGTCAGCAGGTTTACCTAGATGTCTATGACGATGCCAAAAGTACGCCTAAAATAGATCATCGAGGGAGCGATCGCCCTCGGCGATCCCGTCGTCGTTCTTATCCATCATCAAGGAGGCAAAGTTAGCGCGTGTCTGAAGTGCGTTTAGGTGAAAACGAATCCATTGAGTCCGCTCTACGGCGATTTAAGAAAAAAATCCAAAAAGCGGGCATTCTTTCGGAAGTCAAGCGGCGCGAACGTTACGAAAAACCTAGCCTGCGCCGTAAACGCAAACAGGAGGCCGCCCGCAAGCGCAACCGCTAAGTTTGAGGTATGACCACAAGGGAAAGCCTCACGATTGATCTTCACAGCACGGAGAGCGCGATCGCCCTTGTCGGTGAGCAAGAAGCCAATCTGCGCATCTTTGCCGCTCAAACAGGGGCGACCCTTGTTTTAAGGGGGCGCGATCTCTATATCACTGGCACTCCTGCCCAAATCCAACTTTGCCAACAACTCATTCAAGACCTCGGTACCCTCTGGCGCGAGGGGCGCCCTGTGTCGGGGGTGGATATTCTCACCGTTCGCCATGCCTACGATACCCAACAGCGGGATGCCCTCCAAGAACTGCAACAGGATATTCTGGCTCGCACCCGTCGCGGTGACATTATTCGCGCTAAAACCTTTCGCCAGCGCCAGTATATTCAAGCGATTCGCAGTCATACGCTGACATTTGGCATTGGGCCAGCGGGAACTGGCAAAACCTTCTTGGCCACTGTCTTGGCGGTACAGGCATTGCTGGCGGGTACCTATGAGCGGTTGATCTTGACGCGGCCTGCAGTGGAAGCAGGGGAGCGGCTGGGCTTTTTGCCGGGGAATCTTCAGCAAAAAATTGATCCCTATCTGCGCCCTCTCTACGATGCCCTTTACGAACTGGTGGAGCCGGAGAAAATCAGTAACCTGATGGAGCGGGGGGTAATTGAAGTGGCGCCCTTGGCCTATATGCGGGGGCGTACCCTGAATAATGCTTTTGTCATTCTTGATGAAGCACAAAACACTACCCCTGCCCAAATGAAAATGGTTTTGACCCGCATTGGTTTTAACTCCCGCCTGGTGGTGACCGGAGACCTGACGCAAACGGATTTACCAGAACATCAAACCTCCGGCCTCAGTGAGGCCACAAAAGTTCTCAAGGATGTAGAAGGAATTGCCTTTTGCTATTTAACTAAGGGGGATGTGATTCGTCATCCCCTCGTCGAGCGGATTATTGATGCCTACGATCGCCATGAGCAGGCCTTGCCCACTAAGCCAAAAGAGCGCGCATCTGGCGTAGCGATCGCTCAACCAAGGCCAATTAACCACCTGCCACCAAGCCTCTAGGTATTGATCGCGGCGGTTGCGATACGTCAGGTAGTAGGCATGTTCCCACAAATCATTGCCCAAGATCGGCACGTGCCCCTGCATCAAGGGAGAATCTTGGTTCAGCGTCGTGGTAATGGTTAGATTCCCTTGTGGTGTGAGCACGAGCCAGACCCAGCCACTGCCAAAGTGCTTCAGACCCGCCTGCTGAAACTGGGCTTGAAACTCTGAGAAGGAACCAAATGTGGCTGCAATTGCTGTGGCCAAGTCCCCTGTGGGTTCACCCCCCCCATTCGGCGCCATACTTTGCCAAAAGAGGGAATGGTTGGCATGGCCGCCACCGTGGTTGCGTACGGTTTGTTGGATGGCAGTGGGTAGTTGGCGAATGTGGCGCAGGAGGTCTTCGATGGGGAGCCCGTGCCATTGACGGTAGGGTGCCAGTGCCTTGTTTAGTGTCTTCACATAGGCTCCATGGTGTTTGTCGTGGTGGAGGTGCATTGTCTCAGCATCAATGACTGGCTCTAGGGCGTCGTAGTTATAGGGCAAGGGGGGCAGCTTATAAATTTCTAACGGCTCACCTTCAGCCACGGCTGGACGCGATCGCAACCAGAAAGTAGCGGCACTGCCGACGAGGATGCCGAGGGTTTGACGACGGGTTAGGGGCATAACGAGTACGTGAGATGTTCCCGCTAATAGTTTAAGCCCCTCAGGATTATTTTTGGCGCAGCAGGAGCTGTTGGGCTGGACTGGCGGTTAGGAGTTGGCCATCCATCTCAATTTGCAGCACCTTGTCAGAGGATCGGTGCAGCGTCGTACTTGCCTCGCGGCAATCCTTGGAACGCCACTGACATTGTTGAGCCACGCAGATTCCGCCTGTTTCTTCAACGCCGTTAGCAAAGCGGAAGTCTTACGGTAGCCAATTCTTTCCTGCCGATTGACCTAGGCAGCGGTTCTCAGGCGCAACATGTGGTTACAGACAAAGCGCAGACAACCAAACATCCGCGCAAGAATTTGTTCCTGCTCTGGTGTCGGGTAGCACCTGAAGCGGTAGGCGCCCTTGATGTCCACAGTCCTACGTTTCATCAGATAGCGAATGGCGTAAGTTGCCCTTCAAGAAAGAAGGATGCGGGAATGGCGCTAGGCCGGAGTCTCCCGCGCACGTGGATGAGTTGCCGCGCGCACCTGTTTTGGAGCCGTGGTAAGAAAAGGAACCCAATTGTTAAAATAAGTTCTTGTTAGTTGAGGCGGCTCTATGGCAGAAGAGATTTTCAATACTGCGGTAATTACGTTTACGCTGGTTCTAGTGGGTTTAGGTGCAGGGTACCTGCTGCTGCGCTTGACGCCTGAGGATTAAACACCAACTGTGCCCCTAACTGGCAAAGAGGACAAGCCACAGGGGCAATAAAGGAATTAGGGCAAAGAGACTGGTCAAAATTAAGCTGGCGGCAAAGGCGCGATCCAAGTGATACACATCCGCTAGGATCAATGTCATAAAGGCGGGGGGCATTCCTGCTTGCAGCACCATCCCTAGACGTGGCGACCCGGTAACCCCGATCAGGTTAATCCTACCCCCAGTAGTAGCGGTACCAACAGCATCTTGATGGTCAAACAGGGAATAATCCATTGCCACTGCAACTTGAGGCGTACTTCCCCAAGACAGATGCCCATATAGATAAGCCCAGTGATCACCATTAGCCAGGCCAACGTCAACAGTCCCTGTTGGGCGATCGCCGGTAGGGGATGTTGTCGCAGCAGCAGTCCGATGCCCACACACCAGAGCGTTGGATTGCGGCCAATGTGCCACAGCAGTTTGGAGATGGAAATTGAGCGATCGCCAAAACTGGCCGCTACCCCAATGCCGGCACTATAGGAAATGAGGAGTGTCCCCATCAGATCAAAAAACAACGCCCAGCTAAAGTAATCCTGCCCCAGCAGTCGCCAAGTAATTGGAAAGCCAATAAAGCCCGTGTTGCCCACCATGGTTGCCAAAAGAAAACTGCCCTGCCCTTGGCGAGTCTGAGCGGGATATTGCTGCAACCATAGCCAAGCCAAGCCAACGCCAATCCCCATCCCTAGCCACGCCAACAGGGGCGCCAACCCACTGAACTGCCTCATTGGGGTGGTGACAATAAAACTAAATGCCGTCAGCGGTGTTCCTACCCAAAACAGCCCTTGAGCCAACCAAGCTGCTGTTTTTGTGGGTAAGAAGCGGTTGCTGCCGTAGCCAATCCCCAGACACAGCAAGATCAGTCCATACAACTCAGCAAGGATCGGCAGGAGGGCAAAGAGACTCTTCACAGTAAACTGAGCAATGAACAGAACCCATAGGGAGCCATCCCTAGGGTATCTCGTGTTGCAGATTACAAGTATTAACAGGGTCAAGCCCAGCGAGCAGCCCCCTACAGTTGTAGGCAGAGGTATAGTGTTTTACGACATCCTATGGAGGAGCAAATGAAACGGGTTTGCGGCTGGTTAGGACTTGTTCTCCTGTTGTGGGGACTGTGGACAGCGCCGAGTTGGGCGGGGTTACAAGACGATCGCTATGATGGCAATATCTTTGCCCTCTATGCCGGCAATGGCTCCCTGGTGCCGCCGAAAGTCAGTCTAGAGAAATCCCGTCAGAGCGATCGCGCCACACTGCTGCTGTTTTATGTGAACGATAGCCGCGATTGTAAGCAGTTTGCCTCAACTATCTCTCAGCTACAGGGGTACTATGGTCGCGTCACGGATTTTATCGCCATTGATGTGGATGCCTTGCCCTATGGGGCACAGTTCTCCCCCAATGAAGCGGGCTACTACTACAAAGGCCGAGTGCCGCAAACACTAATTTTTGATCGCCAAGGGCAGTTGCGGCAGGAGTTTATGGGTGTGGTGCCCTTTGAAATCCTTGATGACACATTTCGGGAAGTTTTTGATCTGCTGCCGCGATCGCAATCTCTAGAACTGCGGCCTCGCCCTGTGAATGAAATCAATGTGGAACTAGTTCCTCCAACACCTGCCAAAGGGAAGAATCTGGCCAACGAAACGGTACAGTAAAAATGAGCTTTGCAGCGAGGTAAAACATGGAGTTACCCAAACTACAGGAACGTTTAGCAATTGTTTTGGCCAAGCGGGAGAGCCTCAAAAAGCTCTTGGAACTGCCCGGCAGTGGCACTCTGAGGATTGACGTTGAATCCGCCCTTGCGGAACTGGATGAGCTAATTAGCGACTTCAAGCGTACGTTTCCTGACCTCGACGTTTCTGCCTAGGAGGTTCACGATGGTGGAGATAACTAGCCGTTGGGTCAAGGTGGTCAATGGCGATCTGCTGATTGATGCCTACTTGGCGGAGCCAGTGACCCCCGGTCGGTATCCGGCAGTGATTGTCTTTCAGGAAATTTTTGGTGTCAACGCCCATATCCGCGACGTGACCGAGCGTATTGCCCGCGAAGGCTATGTGGCGATCGCCCCCGCCATTTACCAACGCTTTGCCCCCGGCTTTGAAACGGGCTATACCGCTGCTGATATTGATTTGGGGCGACAGTATAAAAATCAGACCAAAGCTGAGGAACTCCTCAGTGATACCCAAGCCACAATTGCTTATCTGCGTAGCCTCGAAAATGTAGATGGGGATGCCATTGGTACGATTGGCTTTTGCTTTGGTGGTCATGTGGCTTATCTGGTCGCCCAATTGCCAGATATTAAAGCCACGGCCTCATTCTACGGCGCTGGGATTACAACCATGACCCCCGGAGGTGGCTTACCCACAATTGAAATAACACCGAAAATTCGCGGCACGCTCTATGCCTTCTTTGGCGATCGCGACCAAAGTATTCCCATGGAGCAAGTGAAGGAAATTGAAACGGCGCTGCGTCGCCACGGCATTCGCCACCACATTTTCATCTATCCAGCAGATCATGGCTTTTTCTGCGATCAGCGGGACAGTTACGATGCAGCAGCCGCGCGGGATGCTTGGCAGCAGGTGAAAGAACTGTTCAACACCGTTTTACGCCAGCAACATTAAGCAGTGCCGCCCCCTACTCTAGAGATGGATAGAGATGGAACCCGCTCGATACTGCGGACGCCAAAATGGGAGAGAATGAGACACTCCCTGCTTTAGAAAAAGACTGTATCAGCTCATCTTTACAGAACCTTAATTTGCCCCGATTGGACTGCAATGGGTTGAATACAAAGGGCTATATTAAAGATAGATCTGTGTATCCCATTGCCTTAACAATACCAAGGGCGATTTTAAAATTCTTTTATTCAAAGCCACTCCATCTCCGCCGTTGCTGTCTATGACTACTCCTACCCACAAAGTCCTGCTGAAGCAGGGAGCCCTTGTTCTTAAGCAGTGTAAAAAAGCACTTCTGGAACGGGATATGGCTGTCCTTCAGCAACAGGCACGCATTTTGCAAGTCGCGGCAGTTGCATCCCGGCAAACGCTGATTGAGGCAGAAGCGCGACTTTTGGAGCAGGCAGCCCAGCAAAATCAACCCCAGCGGGCAGCAGAAATTTTAATGAAAATTAAAGAGTGCTTGGTTGCCTTGGCAGGAAATCAGCGTGATTTTGATAGTGTGCTAGGTGTAGCAGCAGAGGCCAGAAAGGCTCCCTTTGTCCAGCAGCCCCAAGAGGATAGCTATACGAAACGCTTGGGAAACTATCTGGTGGAGGCCGAGTTGGTGACGCCGGCACAAATTGAAGTCGCCTTAGCAGATCAGCGGGCAACCGGGGCACGGCTGGGGGATATTTTGGTGGCGCGGGGATGGCTGCGCAAGGGCACAATTGAGTTCATCATGGAGCGGGTTGTTTTACCCGAGCGCCGTCGTCAAGGGTCAGAAACTTCCTCTTCTCGACCGGATGCTGCGTCGGTTCAGTCCCCTAGAACCCCTCCCCCCAGTGGAAGCTCAGTAAATGACCGCGCTACCTTGATTGATAGCAGCTATTCAGATTCTCTGTAGGGATATACCCTGTGGCGATCGCATATTCCCAAAGAGCCTTAGAACGAGGCGATCGCGCCTTGCGCTGTAGCCCTTTTTTGCCACCCTTGTTTCAAACAATGCAGCAGCGGAGTGTGGCGCTTTTAGAAATTGTCGGGCAGGCGGGTTTGACCTCTGGATTTACGCGATCGCCCTTACCTGCGCTCCTAGTAGAAACAGAGTTGGACTGGCTGATCCGCGTCGGTTTACTGCGCCGCGAAGTGGATGGCCAAGGCCTGACTGATCGCTATCGCCTCACCCCTTTGGGGCATCAACTGATTCAACGCTACAGCCAACCCACTTGGTCGGCCTCTTGGGGCGATCGCTGGCGCAATCAACTCAGCCGCTGGTGGGGAATGTAACGGTTCTGTAACGACCTGTAACGCATCGGCAATTTTCGCTACCATGCTCTATGAGTGCCGTTAGCAAGAGCGAGACGCAGCTTTTTATGGTCAATACCGTTGCTAAACCTGAGTTTGAAGAACTGCGGCCGGGCATCAAAGCCCCCGCCAAAGAAACCATCCTCACGCCCCGCTTCTACACCACCGACTTTGAAGCGATGGCCAACATGGACATTACGGAAAATAAAGCAGAGCTTGAGGCCATCCTTGAGGAATTCCGCTGCGACTACAACCGTCATCACTTTGTGCGGGACGAAGAATTTGAACAGTCTTGGGATCATATTGATGGTGAAACCCGCCAACTATTTATTGAATTTCTAGAGCGCTCCTGCACAGCGGAGTTTTCTGGCTTTCTCCTTTACAAAGAACTGAGCCGCAAGCTCAAGGATCGCAACCCCCTACTGGCGGAGTGCTTTGCCTTAATGTCTCGCGATGAAGCTCGCCATGCTGGCTTCCTCAACAAAGCCATGTCTGACTTCAATCTGGCGCTGGATCTCGGCTTTTTGACACAGCACCGCAGCTACACCTACTTTGAACCCGAATTTATCTTCTACGCCACCTACCTCTCCGAGAAAATTGGTTACTGGCGCTACATTACAATTTACCGCCATCTGGAAAAGCACCCCGAACATCGGATTTACCCCATCTTCCGCTTCTTTGAAAACTGGTGCCAAGATGAAAACCGTCACGGTGACTTTTTTGATGCGGTAATGCGTGCCCAACCGCAAATGCTGGATCGCCCACGCACATTTTGGCAAAAAATTAAGGAAATTCCCCTGTCCCTTTCTGGTAAAAAATGGGCACGCTACTTCATGGTCTGCTGGCTGCCACCAAAACTCTGGTGCCGCTTTTTCCTACTGTCGGTGTTTGCCACGATGTACCTCAACGATTTGCAGCGGGCGAAATTCTATGCCGCCATTGGCTTGGATGCCCGGGAATACGATCGCGAGGTGATTGCCAAAACCAACGAAACTGCTGGTCGTGTTTTCCCCGTCATTCTTGATGTTGACCATCCTGAATTTTATAAGCGACTAGAGCGGTGTGTCGAAAACAACGCTAAGCTACAGAAATCAGCAAGCAAAACGGGGGCTTCCTGAAAAAACTTCCCTTATATCTCTCAAACGTATGGCAGATGATCAAGTTATTCTTGATCCCCACTAAGGAACCCACAGCAGCCACAGTGCGTTAATTGTCGCCACGACATAGAAATACAGTGATCTCCATGGGTTGCGTCTGCAGACGTAACCTTTTTTTATTCTTACTAAGACTTACTAAAACGGATCTCCGTATTATTACGGAGTATTGCGGGAGTATGAAAAGAATCTAAAAGCACTTTTGAGGACTGGGGATCGCTAAAACTTGCTCCCTAAGCTTTTTTGCTCCTGTGATCGCTGAAAAATCGGCTAAAGCCAATTTCCTAGGATGGAGAGTAGAAAGCCTAAGGATTTTACTTCGGAGTTGATCCCCGCGATGGATAGCCCAATTGTTACTCCCACAACTTGTCGCTTTTGCCGCTTCTACCATTCTGAAGGGCGGCGTGGTGGTACCTGTGAAAAACTAAATGTACCGGTGCGGGGATTTTGGCGAGCCTGTCCTTTGGTGGCAGCCATCCCTTTGCAGCCGACGAGCAAGCCTGCTATGGTGACAACAACACCGTCAGCGGCAGCAAACCCAGTTAGGACATCCGTATTTTTCTTTCAGGATGATCTCGCAGCCATTGAGTAACCTCAGCAAGGGTCGGTTGACCTGCGATCGCCCCTCGCTTTGTGGTAACCAAAGCACCCACTACCGTGGCAAATTCTAAACAAGCAGTTTGCCATTGGGGGTCACGGTAGTTTTCTAGGCTGCCCTGCAATAGTTGAGCAATCCAGCCCGCAACAAAGCCATCCCCGGCACCGGTGGTATCCACAACGGGCATGGAGGGCGGCTGGAGTTCCCCTTGATTTCCGTGCCAGCAGTAGCGAATGGCTTGATCTCCATCGGTAATGACCACTGCATGGTCAGGTGCGATGCCCCAAAGGGCGCGATAGACAAGTTGGGGATCACTATCAGAGAAAAATAATTCCGATTCCTCTTTGGCCAGTTTCAGAAAATGAGCTTGGGCGAGAAAAGGACGAATGCGTTCAGGGGCAGAACTTGGATCAGGCCAAAAAATCGGTCGCCAATTGGCATCAATGAGAATAAAGGCACCTTTTTGCCGCAGTTGCTCCACGAGAGATTTAATCGTGGTGGCGGTGGGTTCACTGGCAAGTCCCAGCGTCCCAGTGACAAAAAATCGTGCTCTGGCCAGTAATGAGGGGGAGACCTGCTGACCATAGAACTGCATATCGGCAAAGCGAGAGGTTCCCGCTGGGGCAAAGCCCACAAACTGGCGATCGCCCCCCACCAGTTGAACGCGCACTTGCCGCGTCGGCACCCCTGCCACCCGCTCTAACGCTTCGATATTGACGCCCAAAGCGGCCAATTCGGCACAGGCCTGCTCCCCCAAGGCATCCTCCCCCACCGCCCCCCAAAAAAGCTGCATTGACACCCAACTTCACCAAACCGCAGGCGACATTGGCAGGGGCACCCCCCAGAAAACATTGGCGGGGAGTGGGGGGCGCCTCCAAACAGTCAAAGAGAACTTCGCCAGCACAAAGGACAGTGGGTTGGGACATTAGCGAATGCTTTGCTATAGGGCAATTTAGTTTTTTCTATTGATTTCTAGCCTAGCGATCGCAAGGGGAGTGTGTCAAAATGGTAGCGATTCCAAGATCGAGGAACCCAGCAACTGTGTTTGTTCTCAGTGGTTATGAGTATTTTCTTGGCTTTTTGATTCTCTGTGGTCTGGTGCCAGTACTGGCTCTAGGCGCCTCTGCACTATTACGTCCCAAATCGGGGCGCATGATTCGCTTGACCACCTATGAATCGGGGATGGAACCCATTGGTGGCGCATGGATTCAGTTTAATGTGCGCTACTACATGTTTGCCCTTGTCTTTGTCATTTTTGATGTAGAGACCGTCTTTTTGTATCCTTGGGCGGTGGCCTTCCATCAGTTGGGATTACTGGCTTTTATTGAAGCCTTAATCTTCATTGCCATTCTGGTCGTGGCGCTGGTGTATGCGTGGCGCAAGCGTGCCCTTGAATGGTCTTGAGTCAGTTAAGTGCCGTTGAGGTTGGAGCAGTAAAGATGAGTGACACCCCCGAGGCCGCAATTGTTGAAGCTGGCCCTGTATACCGCTTTTTACAGTCCCAAAACTTGAGCGTAGAATCCCTCGGTACCGACGCCTCTGGTGTAGAAATGCTCAAGGTGGATCGCGATCGCCTACTGGCGGTAGGCCAAGCCCTCTATGCCGATGGCTTTAATTACCTACGCTGCCAAGCTGCCTATGATTCTGGTCCCGGTCAGGACTTGGTGAGCACATACCATTTGGTCAAGCTCAGGGATAACGCCGATCGCCCCCCCGAGGTGCGCCTCAAAGTCTTTGTTCCCCGTGACGACGCCCGCGTCCCTTCAGTCTATTGGATCTGGAAAACCGCCGATTGGCAGGAGCGAGAATCCTACGATATGTTTGGCATTATCTATGAAGGGCACCCAAATTTGAAGCGCCTTCTCATGCCTGAAGATTGGGTGGGCTGGCCGCTGCGCAAAGACTACATCACCCCTGACTTCTACGAGTTACAAGAAGCCTACTAACTCCCTTGGTTCCCGCTGATGCTGCCTATTGGTACAGTTGGTCCCAGATCCCCGGCCTTGGCCCTGTGTTACTCAAGCGCCTGTGGCAGCACTTTGGAGATTTGAAAACTGCTTGGGAAGCCCCTTTAGCAGCTCTCGCAGAAGTGGAAGGCATTGGTGCTAAGCTCCAAGGAGCAATTGCCCAAGCACGTCAGCAGTGTTACCCCCTGGCCCTTTATGAGCAGCACTGCCGGCAAAACCCTCACCATTGGGTGCTCAGCGACCCTCGTTACCCATCCCTGCTGCGGGAGATTCCCGACCCGCCACCCTTACTTTATTACGGCGGGGCTTGTGTTCTTCAAATTTTGAGCCAGCCTGCACCAACAGTGGCGATTGTCGGCACCCGCGATCCTTCAGAATATGCGCAGCGTTGGGCACACAAGTTGGGATACGCCCTTGGGCAGGCGGGGTTTATTGTTGTTTCGGGTATGGCAGCGGGCATTGATGGAGCCGCCCATCGGGGCTGTCTGGAGGCTGGGGGCGCTACCCTAGCCGTCTTAGCCACAGGTGTAGATATGATCTACCCGCCGGAGAATCGCCCACTGTACTACCAAATTTGTGAACGCGGGGGAATTTTGAGCGAGTATCCGAGGGGTGTGGGTGCTGATCGCCCCCAATTTCCTCGCCGCAATCGAATTATTGCGGGGCTGTGCCGTGCAGTGATTATTGCTGAAGCCCCCTACAAATCTGGTGCCCTCATTACTGCTCGCTATGCTGCTGAGTATGGCCGCGATGTCTATGTGCTGCCGGGGCATCTGGATAACCACCGAGCCAAGGGTGCCCTGAGCCTGGTCAATCAAGGCGCACAGATCATCCTAGGAGAAGAAGCCCTCCTCGAACAATTGGGGCATACTCCCCCCCTCGATCCAAGACCATTTTCAACCCCACCCCCAACGCTTTCGTTGCCCCAGCAACAGATTCTGCAGGCAATTCAGAACCTGAGCCAAGGCAGCAATAGTGTTGCTTTTGATAACATTGTGCAGCAGGTGGCTTTAGATACAGGTGTCGTGATGGCAGAACTAATGCACTTAGAGCTAATGGGTTGGGTTGAGCAACTGCCGGGAAATCGCTATCGCAAAACTGGACGTTAAAAAGTGGATCTTGGAAGGTAAAATGACAACTCCCCAGAACCTACAACATCCCCGCGAAGCCCAAGATCGATTAATTCTCGAGCGCCTCAAGCAAGAGGATATGAGTGATTACAATTTGGCGGAGTTAGGACGCCTGCTCATTCGCTACGATGGCTTTCCGGGCGCTGAAACGAATAAAAAACTCATGGCCGAACTCTTGGAAAAATGGCACCTTACGGAGGAGGAACTCTTTGAGCGCACCCGTGCTATCCATGCCCGAGGCGGTATTTACAAGGTGGGCAGCAGTAAGCGGGAAGACTGGACTTAAACTCCTTTGCCATAGAGACGATCTAAGGTACGAAAGTCTTTTTCTGCTTCTTGCCAGAGGGTGCGATTGTCTGGGTCAGCTTTTAGAGCCCGATGTAGGTATTCCCGTGCGGCTTGAGGCTGGCGATCGCGAATGAGTTGCCGCGCCCAGCACTGATAGGTGACGGCTTGCCACTGGCGTACTTCAGCATCTTGGGGCAATCGACTGGCCAAGCCTTCCACTAGGGAAATAGCGCGTTGATAGCAGCGATACTTGAGAAATTCCCGCAGTTGGCGATAGCTGGCATGTTTTAGTTTAATCTCAAAGGCAGAGAGGGGCGGGGGGGATTGAGCCTCGGATTTAATGGGGCTGACTCGCAAGGTAGGCAGGACGCGCACAAGTTTTTCGTAGGCCTGGTGCAGAAGAATAAACTTCTCATGGGCAGTGCGATCGCTAGGATTGACATCGGGATGATAGCGTCGTGCTAGGCGTCGGTACGCGGATTTCACTTGCGCTAAGGACGCTCCTTGTGGCAACTCGAGAACGCGATAGCACTCTTCTAAATTCATTCCCCAAGGCACAACATGACATCTGCTTTGCATTGTCGGATGTTCACTTTGGTTCTGCAACCAATGTTCTACGCTGGAATCACGTGAAGTATGCGGAGCAGACCCAGCGTGGAGTCAGCGCACATTTTAGGGACACGAATTGATGTCACCACCTACAGTCAAGCCTGTGATCTCATGGCTGAATGGATCGGTCAAGGCAAGGGGGGCTACGTGGTGGCGGCCAATGTTCATGTGGTGATGACGGGCGTATGGCGATCGCCCTTCCAACGGGTGGTTAACGGTGCCCAACTGGTGACTTCTGACGGCATGCCCTTGGTGTGGGGCTTACGGCTCTTTGGCTTTCCTCACGCAGAACGGGTCTATGGTCCTGATTTGATGCTGGCGTTGTGCGATCGCGCCCAGCAGGAAGGCTGGCGGATTTTTCTCTATGGTAGTAAACCCCCAGTCTTGGAGCGGCTACAAGAGAATCTGAGAAAACGCTTTCCCAATATCCAGTTGGTAGGTGCCTACGCGCCGCCTTTTCGTCCCTTGACCCCCGCGGAGGAGGCCAAGGATCGCCAGCGCATCCTTGACAGTGGCGCGGATCTGGTCTTTGTCAGCCTTGGCTGTCCCAAACAGGAGGAGTGGATGGCTCGCCAACGTCCTTTTCTGCCGATTGTTTTGGTGGGTGTGGGGGCAGCCTTTAACTTTCACAGTGGCGTTGTGGCTCAAGCGCCTCGTTGGATGATGGCAATTGGCTTGGAGTGGCTCTTTCGACTCCTTCAGGAACCCCGTCGCCTCTGGCAACGCTATCTGATTAACAATCCCGCATTTGTTGTGCTTTTTGCGGGTCAACTCCTGCGCCACTGGCTAGGCCAACGGCAAGCCAAGAGAATGTCCTAGGTTTTGCAGAGGAGAGCGTCCCACCTGCTGCTGTGCCCACTGAAGGCTTTGCTGCAATCGAGTCACCAAAGGTAGGGATTTTGCTTGGGGAGCGGTCTCAAAGTAATGGATCAAACTTAACCCACTCAAGCGCAACACATAGGCTGCCGTTGCCCCCTGTAAACAACTTCCTGCTAGATAGGTGAGGGAATTGCCCTTGAGCCACTGCCCTAAGGATTGCGTGCCCAGTTCCACAGCCCCCAACTGCACCATTAGCGCAGTAGCTCCTTGGCCAGGGGTTCGGCATCGGCTAAGCAAAAGGAGCGTTGGTAGATCTGCCCCAAGTCCCAGGTGAGGCGCACCAACAGCCCTCCGGCCATGACGAGATCTAGAAGAGGGAGAGGATTTACCGCTGTTGCCGTTACTACTAGCCATTGGTAGCGTTCAATGATGGGGGTGGCCCGCTCTTGGCGATAGTGGTTGAGGGCGGCTTGAGCCTGTTGATGGAGTTGTTGGGCACGGCGATAGGTGCCTGCCAAGACCAAATCCGTTCGCTTTTGCGTGAGACAGTGCACCAATGTGGAGGTGAGGGCTTGGGGATTGTGGGGGGCAAAGGGAATCAGTTGGTCTGGATTAATCTGGAGTTGTCGAAGTTGCTGCTGCAAATGCACTGCCACGCGATCGCGCTCCTGCACCATTTCTGGGGACCAGACCACAAAAACGTGATAATGGCCTGCCTGCAACACCCGCAGCATCTCAAACTCACTGGCGGTGAGGGCACTTGTTACCGTCAAAAGCACTAAGTCTGCTTGGGGTACCGTTGCCAATGTTTGCTGCTGAAGCGTACAGCTATCCAAGGGGAGTGTAGCGACAGCACGGTAAACCTGATTGACAGCATAAGCCGATTGCCCAAGGACACACACCTCAACTGCTGGGGAATCTAAGCGCTGCTGTAAGTGGCTGTGGGTTGCTTGCAAAGAGACTTGGCGATCTAGGGGAAGTGCCTGCAAAAGGCTCTGTGTCTCTGCTAGTTGCTTTGCGAGGAGTTGGGGATGCAGCGTAGGCTGGGCGGCTTTGACTTTTATTGGAACAGGCGATCGCCGCCAGTACCAATAGCCCAACCCTAGACCAAGAATCAGTAGCCATCCCCAGGGATGGTCATTTACCCAGCCACTCAGGATCAACAAAATGATGGCAGCAGCAATAGCCATGGCTTTTACCCCCAGCAAGAACCTCTGTTTGTTAGCTTACCCTGACTCGCGAGCAGCACTCAAACTGCCAAAGCGTAAGGTAAAGACAACTTGGATTTTGCGCCCGACTTTACTAAAAATGCAAGCACCTCTGACCTGCAATGGTCTCTAAGTTTGTGTATATTCAAAACTAGTCTCTTGACTCCGTTTAAGAGTGTTTGTTGAATCGACGGAGGCTTAAGTGCCAGAGCAAGATCGATCAATGAATACAGAGCTAGGCTAAAAACTTTACAACCGTCAAAAAATCAAGTACCCGCGGTGCTTGAATCAGAAAAGTGTTGGCCGTCTGAGTTGTTGGGGATAAGAACAAGACCTCTGTCGCAGAACTGATGCCTCTCAGCAGAGCTGCTCGATTCATCGTTTAATTTTGAGATGAGTATTGCCAACTGTATAGGGACTGGTTTGACATAAGCAAAAAAAATTGTGGTGCAGCCCCATATCCCCTACTTGATTCGACAGAGGAAGCAAGGTGGAGAAAGAGGTCCGTCCCACACATTTGTAATTTAGGCATGTGATTTAAGCAGCGCGTTTGACCAAGGAGCGAATGACGTTGTCTTTCATCATCAAAAGGCGAGAGGCTTGCAACAGTAGTTCACGAGCTTCCTGAAGGCTCATGGTATTCACTTGCTCCTCCATCAGCCGCATTTGAAACTCCTGTTCAAAACTGAGGTCAACATTCAACTCGGGAAAGCGTTGCTCCATAGAACGTACTCCTTACTCCATGCTATCGGCCATACGTGTTAAAAAATATAACAAACACATTGACAAAGTTGCCACTCAATGAATATCACTCGTGCAAAGGATAAAATGTTCAGCATGAACGATTTCGTTAAATTCTTGATTGGTTTTACAAACGAGACCTGATAGACTGAGCTAAAACTCAAATTCGATGGTGAGGACGGCAAGATGCGGCTGGCAGATGTGGCCGAACGGTTGGGGGCAACCCTCGACTGTCCAGAGCAGGGCGATCGCCCAGTGTTGGGGGTAGCGCCCCTAGAAACAGCAACAGCAACCGATATCTCTTTTCTGGCCAATCCTAGGTACACCGCCCTGCTGCAAAGTACGGAGGCAGCGGCTGTGTTTGTCCGTCCTGATTTTCAAGGGGAGGCCAGGTGTCCCCTGCTGCGGGTGCCCCATCCTTACCTTGCCTTTGCCAAATGTATTGAATGGTTTTATCCGCAACCCAAACCCGCCGCCAAAATTCACCCAACGGCAATTTTGGGTACCGATGTCGTCTTGGGAGCTGAGGTGACAATTGGAGCCTACACGGTAATTGGCGATCGCGTGCGCATTGGCGATCGCACAGTCATTGATAGTCATTGCACGCTCTATGATGATGTCGTGGTTGGAGCCGATTGCCGTATCTATAGCCACTGTGCCCTACGGGAACGGGTGCGTTTGGGCGATCGCGTCATTCTGCAAAACAGTGTCGTCCTAGGCAGTGATGGTTTTGGCTACGTCCCCCTGCCCGATGGTCGTCACTATAAAATTCCCCAAGTGGGTACTGTGGTCATTGGCAATGATGTGGAAATTGGTGCCGGCACAACAATTGATCGCGCCACCCTAGGGGAAACCACAATTGCTCAGGGTACGAAAATTGACAACCTGACAATGGTGGCTCACAACTGCGCCATTGGTGAAAATTCGATTCTCTGTGCCCAAGTGGGCTTAGCGGGTTCGACTCGCATTGGCAATCAAGTTGTACTGGCTGGACAAGTGGGGGTAGCGGGTCATTTAACCATTGGCGATCGCACCGTTGTCTCCGCTAAATCCGGCATTAGTAGCTCTGTACCGCCAGATAGTCGCATGGGCGGCATTCCGGCGATGGATCAAGCCCTTTACCTGAAAGCATCCGCTGCGCTGCGGCAATTGCCACAGCTACTGAAGCGGGTTCGCAAACTGGAAGCAAAGGTGGGGGAATAGCAGAGATACTCTAACTACGCTCTATAGTGGAATTAAAGGCTAGCGTTGCTTTTTTAGCATTCATCATCGGGTGAGGGGCAATGGGTCACATGAATCAGCAGCACTAAGCTTATGACTCCTCCAGCAGCCATTCGATTACTGCCCAGTGATCAAGAAGTCTTCCAAGCACTCCTTGGCTACCATGAACTAACGACCAAGGCAGAAAAACAGGCGGCTTTAGTTTCTTTGCTGCAGCGCGATCGCGCCCAAGTTATTGTCAAAAGCATTGCCCAAACTGTTTTTCCCCAAACCGCCTTTAATTATGCGCTTTGGATGCTCAACCATGACTTGGTGACACTGGACTGGCTTTATGACATCACCTATCACATTTCAACCCAAGGCTGCCAAGAAACCATTGATCTGCGTTTGCTCTACAGCAGCCTCCAACACCTCAGTCCGGCAGATGTGGCCATTGTCTTGGGTCAGACCGATGCTGCTCTGAAAGCTATTCGCCTCGACGATTTGGACTTACCCAGCTTGATTACCCAATTGGAGCCGGGAGTGGCCATTAGCCTCCTCTCATGGTTTGTTACCTTTAAGAAAATCATGACAGTGGATTTGGAATACATCAGCCAAATTGTCCAGAAAGTAAAACCCGCCGCTGCTCCTCCTCAAGAAACCACTGAAATTCACTCCCAGCCTCTCGTCCCTGAACCCCACATTATTGAGCTGACCCTCGAAGACAAGCTGCTGGATTTAAATTTGCAATTGGGGGGCACAGAAACAGAGATCTTGCCCAAGGTTTTAGATCGCTTTTTATTTCGGCGCACCCGTGACGATAAAGTCGTCTATCGTCCCAATACTCGCGTGGTACGCCTAGTCTGCGTCGGCGAAGAACACCGCGACATTCCCGTGCCGGTACGCAGTGCCAAAACGTGGCCACCGGGGGTCTATGTGATCTATCGCGAGCAGGAGTCGCTACAACTGATGCGCTTGCCGGACAATGAGTTCTACGAAATTTTACCCTTTGGTTCTGATCCGTATCTGCGCGCTGAAACAATCGCCCGTATGATCAAGGAAGAACAGCGCTAGCTATAAACGGGCAGGGTGAAGTGAAAGCAACTGCCTTTTCCTGGTTGAGAGTCCACCCAAATCTGGCCGTAGTGCATACGAATAATTTGGCGGCAAAGGGCCAGTCCAATACCATAGCCTTCAATGGTGCGATCGCGCTCAAGGCGAACCGTTTCAGCAAAAATTTTCTCCTGCTGCTCAATGGGAATACCAGGGCCACTGTCACAGACGCTAACTTGTACTTTTTGAGTCATGCGGTGAAACGCACTCAGGTGAATTTTGCCCCCTTCGGGAGTATATTTACAGGCATTGTCCAATAGGTTGACAAGCACCTGACGAATGCGATCGCCATCGCCATAGACCAAGGGTAAATCCAGAGGAATATCAGTGGTAAAGTGCTGCTTTTTGCGTTCAAAATTTAGGCGCACATCCTCAACCGTTTCTTGGCACAGTTGGCGCAGATCCAATTGCCGTGCCATAATCTGTAGTTTATCTTGGGGGCCGCGTGCCGCCAACAGTAAATCCGTAATCAACTGTCCCATCACCTGGGTTTGACTGCGGGCATGGTGAAACAGGCGTTG
>DVDZ01000096.1 GCA_015296025.1 Thermosynechococcus sp. M46_R2017_013 | reverse complement strand
TGAATTGGCTAGAGCAATGGTGGTTAGCCCACCTCATTCAGGCGCTCGCCAAGGACATTGGCTTCAGGCACAACGATTCGATTACATTGGCTTTGTTGCGGTTACTTGGCAACTAAAGCAAAGGCGATCGCCAGCGCAGCAGCAGGCCATCGTTGCCAAAGTCTTTGATCTTCTCATGCCGCCAACGGTCAGTCCTTTAATCCGCAGGTTTGGGCGTCCTACCCACCGGGTTGGTGAAGGGAATGCGTGGTTTGCCACCCGGCTCACAGCTTGGCTAGTTGGTGCTAGCGATCGCTACTGGGTCGAGGTGCTTCTCGCCGATAACTCTCGCCAATGGCAACAGAGTAAAAATGCCGTTACTTGGCCGAGTGCCAATGCATGAACCAACCCAAACCCCCTGTCCCCACGTCTAGGGGCACCCTTTGAGAATTGTTGCAGATTGACAGTTCAAGATGTCTTGAAATAGGGTAAGGGTGTACTGCTGGAGCAGCAACGATGGGCGTCGGCATTGGCATCAATGGCTTTGGTCGTATTGGTCGCTTAGTTTTGCGGGCTGCTTGGGGTTGGCCTGAGCTGGACTTTCGCCACATCAACGAGATTAAGGGGGGAGTAGCGGCGGCTGCTCATCTACTAGAGTTTGACTCAGTCCATGGCCGTTGGCCCCAAACCATCCAAGCCAAAGAGGGGGCGATCGCCATCAACGAGCGGATTCTCACTTTTTCTGAAGCCAAAACCCCTGCAGAGGTGCCTTGGCAAGAGCGGGGAGTAGAGATTGTTTTGGAATGCTCGGGTAAATTCCGTGCGCCAGAACAACTGGCTGCCTACTTTACAGCAGGGGTGAAAAAAGTCATTGTGGCTGCCCCTGTGAAAGAGCAAGCCCTCAACATTGTCATGGGGGTAAATGATCACCTCTACAATCCGCAAGAACACCACTTGCTCACAGCTGCCTCCTGTACGACAAACTGCCTTGCCCCTGTTGTTAAAGTTATTCACGAAACCTTTGGCATTCGCCATGGTTTGATCACCACCATTCACAATGTTACGAATACGCAAACCGTCGTTGATGCCCCCCACAAAGACTTGCGCCGTGCCCGCTCTAGCCTTATGTCCCTTGTACCGACGACAACCGGCTCGGCCACTGCCATTGGGTTGATTTATCCGGAACTTCAAGGAAAACTCAACGGCTTGGCGGTGCGGGTGCCCCTGTTGAATGCATCGCTTACAGACTGTGTTTTTGAAGTTAGTCACCCCACGAGCGTGGCAGAAGTAAATGCAGCTCTCAAGGCAGCTGCAGCTGGGGAACTCAAGGGAATTCTAGGCTATGAGGAGCGTCCCCTTGTCTCTGTTGACTACTGCAACGACCCCCGTTCCAGTATTGTCGATGCCCTCTCCACCATGGTGGTGGATGAAACGCAGGTAAAAATCCTTGCCTGGTATGACAACGAATGGGGATACAGCAATCGCATGGCCGAATTAGCTCGCTACGTTGCCATAACTTTGTCCTAGGGAGTCTGCTATGGCTGTGTCCACCAGTGTCCGTAACTACATGATTGTTACCCTCGCCTACTGGGGGTTCACGATTACCGATGGCGCGCTGCGGATGTTAGTGCTGCTGTATTTTAACCAGATTGGCTACACACCGCTGCAAATTGCCTTCCTGTTTCTCTTCTATGAAATTTTTGGCATTGTTACCAACTTTCTCGGTGGCTGGATTGGTTCCCGTTTAGGCTGAATGTCACCCTTTACGCCGGCATTGGCCTGCAGGTGATCTCGCTGCTCATGCTGACCCCCCTCACCCAAGACTGGCCGTTGTGGTTTGCGGTGCCCTATGTAATGGCGGCACAGGCAATGTCGGGGGTGGCCAAAGACCTAACCAAAATGAGTTCCAAGAGTGCCATTCGCTTGGTAGTGCCCCAAGAGGCGGAGTCGCGCCTCTTTAAGTGGGTGGCGATTCTTACGGGGTCTAAAAACGCCCTCAAGGGGGTCGGCTTCTTTGTGGGCAGTGTGCTGTTGACATTAGCGGGCTTTACCGCCTCCCTGTGGATCATGGCGATCGCCCTCATTCTGATCATGTTTACCGGTTTTTTGCTGCCACGGGGGATGGGGCAGATCAAAAAGAAAATCAAGTTTCGTCAACTCTTTTCCAAGAGCAAGGAGATCAATATCCTTTCCGCTGCCCGCTTTTTCCTCTTTGGGGCGCGGGATGTCTGGTTTGTGGTAGGCCTGCCGGTCTATCTCCAAAGTGTTCTCAACTGGTCATTTTATGAAGTGGGGGGCTTTCTCGCTTTGTGGGTCATTGGCTATGGCGGTGTGCAGTCTGCGGCACCGGTTTTGTTGAAATACCTCAATCGCGGTCGGCCTCCCCAAGCAGCCACTATCCAATTTTGGACATTTACACTGACGATTGTCCCGGCCGTCATTGCCTTGGGCTTGATGAGTGATTGGAACCCCAATGCCGTGATTATTGGCGGTTTGCTCCTTTTTGGTTTGATTTTTGCCATGAATTCGGCAGTCCACTCCTACTTGGTGCTGGCCTACACCGATGATGAAAAAGTAGCCTTGAATGTTGGCTTTTACTACATGGCCAATTCTGGAGGGCGACTGGCGGGAACTGTGCTCTCTGGTCTTATCTATCAAATTTGGGGCATTGTCGGCTGTCTGTGGATTTCGATGGTTTTCGTTCTCTGCGCGGGGATGATTTCCCTAAAGCTGGAAGATCCAAAACGGCAGCAGCCTTATCCCTCCTTGGCTGTGGGTGATGGTGAATAAATGCAACATTTCCCCAGATAAACAGCAACTGACTAAAATGAAGGTACAGCCCTCGGCAAAAGGATGCGCGCGCTCAGCACCCAAACAGGGTCAGCATTCTCTCTTGTGTGTCCCCTATCCCTTAGAAAAGGGCTGTATGGTGAGGTTCCCCGAGGAAGTGCCATTATGCTGCTCCCCCAAGAAATCATTGGCCAAAAAGTGTGGTTAGAAGTGGAACCCGAAGATGCCTACTATCCGGGTGAGAAAATTCGTGTCCAGGCAGAAATTAGCCAGCCCACTGCTCCCCCGTGGTACTATGCTCGCTACATTAACCCGCCGCGTTGGTTCCGCACCCCAGGACAGTGGCTGACCCACCATGAGGCTGAGATGGCTGTGCTCCTGAGTCCCGTACTGGAGGATTTGGAGCGGGAGGAAGAAGACTACAACAGCGATGGACTGACGAATGGGGATTTAGCGATCGCTAGGAAAACCGAGGTGGCGATCGCCGGCAGTTGGCTGTTATACTAATCTTTATCAACAGCGGTGTAGTGACAGCACCCATGAACCTTCAACGCTGAAAGGTTCAGAATCCTCCTTCCTTTAGGGAGGCAGGAGTGTCATTTGTGGAGATTGTTTGGGTGTGGTGGGCAATGTCCCGCCTTTTTTATTATGCAGATACAAATGCTTTTGCCGGTCGTGCAAACTCTGGCGCAGCAGGTTGCCAATCAAGAACACCTCAATTTAGTTAGTGTGCAGTGGCTAACCCATCAATCGCCACCCATTTTGCGGGTGGAGGTGCGCCATCCTGAGAATGACACCAGCCTAGAGGATTGTGAACGACTGAGTCGGGCACTGGAGATGGCCTTGGATGGGCTGCCGGAATTGGAGTTTGCCTACGTTCTTGAGGTGTCAAGTCCGGGTCTATCGGATTACTTGAGTAGCGATCGCGACTTTGATGCCTTTCGCGGGTTTCCGGTGCGCGTCACCACCACTGCACCCCATCGGGGCAAAACCCTTTGGGAGGGGACCCTGATTCGCCGCGACGAGGAGAATGTCTATCTCAATCAACGGGGGCGATCGCTGGCGATTCCCCGCTCCCTCATTGCCAGTGTCCAACTGTACACCCCCAGTAGCGAACTCTAGCTCCAATGAATTTCATTCAGTTAATTGAGGTTGTAACCAACAATGACCATCTATCGCTTACCTGGCCTACGGGCCATGATCAATGAAATCAGCCAAGAGCGAAACTTACCTAAACACGCAGTGCATCAAGCCCTCAAAGAAGCACTACTCAAGGGATACGAACGCTATCGCCGCAGTCTGCGTCCCCATCATGGCCACTTTGAGGAAGATCACTTTGCCAACTTTGAAGTGGAACTCGACACCGAGCAAGAGGGCTTCCGCATTTTGGCCACCAAAACAATTACGGAAACAGTGGAGAACCCCGATCGGGAGATTGCCCTGGCCGATGTGATTGAGGTGGTTCGGGATGCCCGTGTCGGCGATACGGTGTTGTTGGATGTGACCCCTGATCATCAGGAATTTGGCCGTATGGCCGCCATGCAAACCAAGCAAGTGCTGGCGCAGAAACTGCGAGATCAACAGCGTCGCCTTGTCCAAGAGGAATTTAAAGACCTCGAAGGGACAGTACTTGTGGGGCGTGTCCTGCGCTTTGAGCGGCGATCGGTGATTATGGCTGTGCGCAGTGACGCCAGCCAGCCAGAAGTGGAGGCCGAACTGCCAAAACGGGAACAACTGCCCAACGATAACTACCGCGCCAACTCCACATTCAAGGTGTATCTCAAGCGCGTCAAAGAGGGGCCGCAACGGGGACCCCAATTGGAGGTTTCCCGTGCCGATGCCGGCCTGGTGGTCTATCTCTTTGCGAATGAAGTGCCCGAAATTGAAGATGAGGTGGTGCGGATTGTTGCCATTGCCCGTGAAGCCAATCCCCCCACTCCCAAAGTCGGCCCCCGCACCAAAATTGCTGTGGATACATTAGAGCGGGATGTCGATCCTGTAGGTGCTTGTATTGGGGCACGGGGATCTCGCATTCAAGCGGTGGTGAATGAACTGCGGGGCGAAAAAATAGATGTCATTCGCTGGTCGCCGGATCCCGCCACCTACATTGCCAATTCCCTCAGTCCGGCACCGGTGGAAGAGGTGCGGCTAATTAACCCCGAAGCGCGTATTGCCCATGTTCTTGTAGCACCGGATAAGGTCTCCCAAGCCATTGGTAAAGAAGGTCAAAATGTGCGCTTGGCAACTCGCCTAACGGGCTGGAAAATTGAGGTGCGCGACAGCTCCCAATACAACTACGAAGAGGAGGATCGCTTGGCCATGGCCGCCCTTGAAGAACAGGTCGCCAGTTAGGGATGTCATGACTCTCTCCCAACGCCGCTGTGTGTCCTGTGGCCGATTGGCTGAGCGCTCAGAATTTTGGCGCGTCGTCCGGTGCTGGCCTGATCAACGGGTGCAGTTGGATCGAGGAATGGGGCGATCGGCCTACTTATGTCGTACAGCTGAATGTCTCAAAGTGGCCAAACAAAAAAAACGCTTGGCGCGATCGCTCCGCTGTCCCATTCCTGAGGAGATTTTTACCACCCTAGCTGCTCGCTTAGATCCCCCTCCCAACCATGACTGACTCCCCCATTTGGCAACCCTTTACGCAAATGAAAACGGCGGATCCGCCGCTAAAGGTGGTGGGTGCCCAGGGTGCCCGTCTTGAACTCAGCGATGGTCGGCAGATTATTGATGCTATTTCCAGTTGGTGGGTCACCCTCCACGGCCATAGCCATCCTCTGCTGGCGCAAGCCTTTACAAGCAGGCACAAACCCTTGAGCACGTCATTTTTGCCGGCTTTACCCATGAGCCGGCAGAGCAGCTTGCCCAACTGTTGTGTGCCCACAGCCCAGCGGGGTTGCAACGGGTCTTTTTTTCCGACAATGGCTCCACAGCAGTCGAAGTAGCCCTGAAGATGGCTTACCAGTATTGGCAGCGGCGAGATCAACCCCAGCGATCGCGCTTTATTGGCTTTGTCGGCGGCTACCATGGCGATACCCTAGGCGCAATGACTGTGGGTCAAAGTTCCCTGTGG
>DVDZ01000062.1 GCA_015296025.1 Thermosynechococcus sp. M46_R2017_013 | reverse complement strand
ACTGCCTTGGCGATCGCTGGTGCCCACAGGTCTTTTGATTACCTTGATGGCAGCGCTGTTTGATACTGGTCTTTACTATATTGCCGCTACTATGACAGCGGTGCGCGAGGCATTAATGATCCTGCTGCAGTCTCCCTTGGTTTTATTAATCCGCCTTGGTCTAAGTATTGGCCTTGGTATGGTGGCAGTCATTTGTTTGGAGGTCTGGTTTAACCCAGCGCCTATCTACAGCGCTACCCTCTGGGCGTTATTTGCGTGCGTCCTAATGGGCAGTATCTTCTTTAGTTTTTTTGGCGGCACTTTGGGACTGCGACCCCTATTTTTTCCCTTGACCGATGTGTTCTTGATTGGCACAGCTGTGGGGATTTTCTGGCAAGGTCGTCGCTATTGGCGGTATTAGGTTGATTTTTCAAAACGAGGCGCGGGGAGCTTCGGAACGACGGCGCTAATCTCAGGGTTAAAAGTGCCATCAAAGGCATCGGCTCCTTGAAACAAATACCATACTGCCTCAATGACGCAGGCAATGCGAGCAATGCTACCCAGAGAACCATAGGGCACCGTTGAAAAGAGTAGCCCCAGCAGTAGATAAACGCCACCCCATAGAGGTTGACGCAAATAAAATTTATGGAGACCGGGGAGAAAGATACCGGCCAACGCTAAAAGAATAGCGATCGCACGATGACGGTAGCTTATCATTGACAACAGTGAATGATCCGACAATTGGATATCTAGGTAGTCTTTATTAAATTTAATTTATCAAAATGGAATCTTGAGGAGTTTGGTTTGCCCCAACCGCTATCTGTTGCTGTCTTTATTTGCCTTGAATGGCAACCCAATGCTGGGGGACATGTCAAATGTTGGGAACGCTTTGCCGAAGCTGCTAGCCACTACCCAAACCGCGTTGACCTAACGATTTATTTCCTTGGTGAAAAACGGCAAACCCTAGAGGTGGCGGCCAATGTTCGCTACCAATTGCTACCGCCGCAATTCAGCACGCATTCATTGGAAATTATGCGCCAAGGGGCGGGCATGACCGACGTGGCTCCCTTTCATTGGGCATTGCGACACTATTTACCTCAACATCAGGTGTTTCACATTACGGATACCTTTAGCTTTGCCCAAACAGTGCGCCGCTTTTGTCGCCAGCACCATCATCCTCTGCTCAGTTCAATTCACACTGATTTGCCGTTACTGACCCGCACCTATTCACGGGAAATTATTTGGCGCATGAGTGGCCGCAGTTGGGGGCGAGATTTTTGGCGCTGGCTATGGCTAGAGCAACTACAAGTGGATCACTGGTTTGGTTGCCGAGCCGAACGCAAATTAGCAGGCTTTATGCGTGCAAGCGATCGCGTATTGGTCTCGCGACAGCAGGATGCCGATTGGCTCCTCACGTTTTTGCCTCCTGAGCGGGTGGCGTGGTTTCAGCGGGGAATTGATCGCGATCGCTTTCATCCCCGACTTCGCCATCCCCAATGGCTGCGGGAAGAGTATCGCCTACCAGCAGTGCCGGTCATTCTTTTTGTCGGTCGGGTAGATGCCAGCAAAAATGTGCTCCTGTTGGCGCAGGCGGCTCAGGTACTAGCCAACCAAGGGAAGGCATTCCATGTTCTAATTGTCGGCGAGGGCGCACAGGCTGCAATTGTCAAGACACTTTTGGGCGATCGCGTCACTCTCATCGGGAAGGTGGATCAAGAAACATTGGGGGCGATTTATGCAAGCAGTGATCTATTCGTCTTTCCCTCAGAGTCGGAAACTGGCCCAAATGTAGTGGTGGAGGCACGGGCAGCGGGGTTACCCGTTGTCATTTCGGGTTTTGACGGCGGACGTAAGTATATCAAATGCTCAGGGGAGGATGGGATCGTGGTTTACAGTCGCGACCCCCAAGATTGGGCCGCCGCCATTACCCCACTTTTAGAAGATGCCCACTACCGCCAGCGGATGGGAGCACAGGCACACCAGATCACTCAAGCGACTTGCCCCACATGGCAGGAAGCCTTTGAGCAGAGTATTTTGTGCCAGTGGGAAGCGGTTGCCCAAGTCTACGGCTGGTCTCAAAATGCCTGATCTAGCAGGGCTTCTAAAATCAAGGCCATGTGCGTCCAGTGGGTTCCCCCTTGGCAAAAGACAATATAGGGCGGACGCAATGGGCCATCGGCAGACAGTTCTGACGTACTGCCATCAATAAACGTGCCCCCCGCCATCACTAGATTATCGGCATAGCCGGGCATTGGCGCGGGCACTGGGTCTAAGTAAGAGCCCACTGGCGAGTAGCGCTGCAATGTGCGGCAAAAGGCAATAAGCTTTTCAGGACTGCCCAATTGAATGGCCTGAATGACATCGCGGCGGGGGGGCAAGGGGGGCAGGGTTGACAGGATAGCCCAGTTGGTCAAACACGTAGGCCAATAAATGGGCGGATTTGAGGGCTTCACCAACCATTTGCGGCGCTAAGAACAGTCCTTGGAAAAGCAGACGATGTTGATCAAACGTGGCTCCCCCTGCATGGCCAATTCCGGGTGCCGTCAGCCGATAACTTGCTTGCTCAATGAGATCGGCGCGCCCCGCTAAATAGCCCCCCGCCGTGGCAATGGTGCCGCCGGGATTTTTAATCAGAGAGCCTGCAATTAAATCGGCGCCCACATGGGGTGGTTCTTGGGTCTCGACAAATTCGCCGTAGCAGTTATCAACAAAGCAGACCACATTGGGATTCTGCCCCTTGACCAGTTGAATCATTTTGCCGATTTGCTCCAGACTGAGGCTTGGGCGCCAAGTATAGCCACAGGAGCGTTGAATCAGCACCATGCGAGTCTGCGGCTGGACACAGGTGCGATCGCCCCCCAATCGGGTTCGCCATTCTCTAAGAGGGGATCTCGCGATAGTGAATGCCAAAGTCCTTGAGGGAGCCTTGGCCGTGCCCCCGCAGGCCAATGACTTCTTCCAAGGTGTCGTAGGGGGGGCCTGCCAAGGAAACCAGTTCATCGCCGGGGCGGAGCACGCCAAAGAGGGCCGTGGCGATCGCGTGGGTACCAGAAACAAATTGCACCCGCACTAGGGCAGCCTCTGCCCCCATTACCTCTGCAAAAACGCAGTCGAGCACCTCACGCCCCAGATCCCCGTGGCCATAGCCGGTCATGCTACTAAAGTGGTGCACTCCCAGCCGCTGCTGACGGAAGGCACTAAGAACCCGCTCTAAATTTTCTTTGACGCGAGCATCAATTTCCGCAAAGGTGGGTGCAAGGGCTTCTTGGGCGGCTGTTAAAAGTGGAGTTTTCACGTCGAGGGCAAGGATTGAGCAAAGACTGTAATAAATAATATCTATCTATATCTAAACCAAAGGTTGAGTTTTGGCAGGATACGTCCGTCCCCGCCACTGCTGGGGACGCTGCCAAGAGGAGAGGGTAATCCGCAGAGCCGCTAGGGAATCCGCAAGGGGGGAAAGCCAAAAGAGCCAGCGCCCTTGACCTGTTTGCCAATCGTAGGCGGGGGCGATCGCCAGAGTCATGCCCCAGCGAATCAACACCAGCAAGCCATTGAGGAATGTTGCTATCTCTAGGGGGAGGGTGGGAGAAGTTACTGTTAAGGCAATCAGCCCTAGGCCAAAGAGGGGCAAGGGGAGTCCCTGCACTGCCCAGAGAAAATAGACATCGCCCCAAACCTGTGCCGCTGGCGTAGCGTCCTTGAGGTCGAGGGAACGCCCCCACTCTCGCCAGGTTTCTGCCAGCCCTTCATACATTCGCACCTTGAGCACCTTTGACCCATCGCGAAAAGCCACTCGGGCACCCGCCGCCGCTGCCGCCCGCACCAATGTCACATCATCACAAAAGGAGGAAGCAGCCACTTGGTAGCCCCCCATTGCCTCAAGGCGCGATCGCCGAATGAGTAGGCACTGACCATTGGCCAAAATTCGCTCTGGCCAAGTTTCCACGCTGCGAGCCGCACCAAAACGATAGATCAATGTTAAAAGCAGCGCGGGTTGCAGCCACCATTCCCCCCCTGTTTTCAGGACAAAGCGGGGTGAGAGGGAAATGAGATCCAATTCCTCCCGCTGGGCAGTCTCTAGAAGACTTGCCACAAGACCAGGTTGTGGTTCTGTATCTGCATCAATCCCCAAAATCCACTCACTGCGGGGGTGAACCCGACAAAACCCCGTCTGCAATGCCCAGGGTCGCCCTACCCAACCAGGGGGCAAGGGGGGATCAAATTCAAGACGAAGGCGAGGTTCTCGATCCTGTGCTGCCTGCACCATCTCGGCCGTGCCATCTTGGGAGTGACTATCTACAACCAAGATTTCCCGCACCTCGTAGCCTTGGCGCATGAGTCCCTCTAGGCAGGGTTGCAACCGCCGTGCCTCATTGAGGGTGGGGACAACAATGGAAACTTTAGCTAAGTTCTCTGGGCGGGAGGGCTGGGGGGTTAAGGGAGCAGGGCGTCGCCAACCTGCCCCTAGGCGGGCCACTAAAACAGCTGCCCAAGGGGCTTGGGCAACAATTGCAGCGCTGGCGATCGCTGCCAATGTCACGGCAACGGTACTCAACTTTCTCCTGCCTCGCTGTTAGATGGGGAATTCTCTGGTGGCGGCGCCTCCGCTGGGGACAGCTTGAGTCGTTTAATCGGTAAATTAGCAATCAAGGCCGTTGTCCGCTGATCCGACTCTAGGGAAACCGCTAGTCCCTCCGTTTCTAGCTCCACATACCGGGAGACCACCTCTAAAATATCGCGCCGTAGATTATCTAAAACTTCAGGGGTCAGCGCCGTGCGATCGTGCGCCAAGACAAGCTTCAAGCGCTCTTTGGCAGTGGTGCGACTAGGGGGAGTGCGGCTAAACAGCCGCTCTAGAAGTTCACTGATCATCCCTTTGCCCCAAACAAGCGTCGAATACGACTAAATAACCCGCCGCTTGCCGCCTCTAGGTCAAGAAACTCTACTTTTTCCCCCTCCAAGCGGCGGGCAATGTTCATAAAGGCCTGCCCAGCCAAGGATGGAGACTCGGCCAACACCAACGGCTCCCCCTTATTGGTGGAAACAATCACCTTCTCATCCTCGGGGACAATCCCAATGAGCGGAATTGAGAGAATTTCTTGGACATCCTCGACAGACATCATGTCGTTGGCCGCAACCATTGCGGGGCGCAGTCGATTTAAGATCAGCTGGCTGTTGCGAATGCGGTAGGCCTCCAGGAGGCCAATCACGCGGTCAGCATCCCGTACTGCGGCAATTTCCGGCGTTGTCACCACCAAGGCCTCCTGAGCCGGGGCAATGGCATTGCGAAACCCCGCCTCAATTCCAGCTGGACAATCAATGAGCACATAATCGTAGTGCTTACTCAGGGCTGAGGCCAACTGTCGCATTTGCTCCGGAGTGATGGCATCCTTATTGCGGCTTTGGGCGGCTGGGAGCAACACCAATTTATTTAGACGCTTATCACGCACAAGGGCCTGATCCAAGCGACACTGACCTGTCAGCACATCAATCGCAGTGTAAACAACCCGATTTTCCAAACCAAGCAATAGGTCAAGGTTGCGCAAGCCGAAGTCCGCATCAATGAGCACCACCGATCGCCCCAACTTGGCCAAGGCAACACCAACATTGGCACTGGCGGTTGTTTTCCCCACCCCCCCTTTACCCGAGGTAATGACAATTGTGCGCCCCATTGAACTCCCTCAGAATTGGCTGAGTGAACTACCGCTATTGTTACAATAGCGGCTTCCTACCCAACAGATTGCCCAAATTCAGGATTGGGTGTATAGACTCAATCCTGAATTCCGCAGACCTCTTGCGTCCTCTACGATTGGGTCTTACACTTGGACTTTCCCAGAAGCAGGCTGTAGCTTTCTTCTGGGAACAGTAG
>DVDZ01000123.1 GCA_015296025.1 Thermosynechococcus sp. M46_R2017_013 | reverse complement strand
CCGCGGAATATGGCTACCTCCGCCGCGGCCAACTCCTGTTTACTTATCTACACCTTGCCGCCAGTCGGGAGTTGACGGTGGCGCTCATGCAGTCGGGGGTAACCGCCATTGCCTACGAAGCGGTGGAGGAAACCCAAAATGGCCAGCGCTATTTTCCTCTTTTAACGCCCATGAGCAAAATTGCGGGACGGCTGGCAGTGCAGTTTGGTGCTCACTTCCTAGAGCGACCTGCCGGCGGACGAGGAGTGCTCTTAGGAGGCATTCCGGGGGTAGCGCCGGGGCGAGTCTTGGTCTTAGGTGCAGGCGTGGTGGGCACAGAAGCAGTGCGCATGGCAGTGGGACTGGGGGGCGCGCGTCAGTGTGGTGGATATCAATGTGGAGCGGCTCCACTATTTGGAGACACTCTTTGGCGCCCGCGTTGAGTATTTGTACAGCACGCCCGATGTGATTGACGATTTGGTGCCCCTCAGCGATTTAGTCATTGGCGCTGTTTTGGTGCCCGGCCGGCGGCCTCCCTGCTTAGTAAAAGAGGGGGCAGTCTCAAATATGCCCCTCGGAGCAGTGATTGTGGATGTCACTGTGGATCAGGGGGGGTGCGTGGAAACCATGCGGCTCACTACCCACGCCAAGCCAACCTACAGCGCCTGCGGGGTTATTCACTGCGGCGTGCCTAATCTGCCAGCGGCGGTGCCCCGCACTGCGACCCAAGCCCTCACGAACAGCACGCTGCCCTATATCCTTGCCCTAGCCGACGCTGGCGATCGCGCCCTTGAGGTCATCCCTGCCCTAGCAAAAGGCCTCGTTATCAAGGATTACCAACTGGTTCATCCCGACGTGCGCGCTGTCTTTCCAGACCTTTAGGGAATGTTGCAAGCACCTTCGGAGAAAAATATTCTCCCATCTCAGCAATTTTGCCAAAGCTAGATAGAGTCAAGCTTTGGGGAATTTTTAACAGATTTAGAGGTGCTTGCATTTGCCTGAAAGTCACTTCTGGAGAGCATTTAACACCTCCGACAGCTGGGGATATAAAAATTTTACTAAAGTTTTTTCCCTTGCCCTTGCAACTCTCCTATTTTGAACTCACAACTGTTGTTCAAAATTTCACTGACGCATCTTCTTGACCCCAGCTTGAACAGCAGGAGAGCCTTATTTTATCGCTTAAATCGGTCAAGAGTACAGGTGGACATGTCCACCTTTTCCAAAGGTAACAAAACAAGAAAGACAAAGTGCTTTGCCAAAATTGACAAAGACTTAATCTCAAAAGTAAAACGGAAGCATAAGAGTGATTTTTCCTATAGATTCTAAACTACTGAATGGGTTCAGTATTACAGAGAACTTGACGAGTCAGCCGTCAGGCATGACCTGAGCTGTCCAGAGGAAGTGATAGAAATGACCCCTGAGAATGCGGTAGCGATAATGGATAGAGGCTTTGTGAGTTTGTGATGTTGATAGCAAGACAGAGTTTTAGATAGCGACGAATCTTTGGAGTCTGACAGCTGAGGAAGTGGCTGAGCTGTATTGACAGCGGCGGGCGATTGAGAATTTATGGAAAGTTCTGAAAATGCACTTATCGTTGAGCGGTTGCTGACGAAGAGTTGGACTGGGATCGTCAGCCAAATATACATAGTCTTGATTGCGTATTTGATTCTAGAGCTAGTGGACATACTAGAATACTTTGGCAGGAAACTCTTAAATAAGCTGCGATATTTCCAACGAGCACTCAGTCGGTGATGTCCAATAGTCTATTGGAGACTTGATTGGCAGCCAGAGCTACCTGTGGCTTAGAATATCAACCTTTGTTGCAGGATTCCACACTTCTGCGTCGTAAGGTGTCTTACAATCATTGTCTGAAGGCTGGGGCATATACAGCCTTTCCTTAAATATGGGATAGATAAAGGCGATGCACTCCTGTTCTACAGGAGCTTTTCCTACTACCCCTCTGAAAAAAGCCGAGGTAGATCACTTTCTTACACTAGCCTTCACGTTTTTGCTTCTGTTCTATACCTAGGAAAAGGCGTGTAAATGTAACTCGTTTAAAGAAAATGTAAAACCTTGACCCAGGGGCGATCGCAACTTGAATTCTGAAAAAAATTATGGTTTGCTAAAGATAGACACTCATTCATTGCAAGTTCGCTGTCAGGCTTTGGCAATCCTTGATTGCATGGCCAATGGATAGACAGTATTTAATCCTTGAAAAGGTAGGTTAAAATGGGACGCAAACAAGTAGAACCCTTGACAGGTGCTGCTTTATTAGAGAAGTACAAGCAACTGGGACATCTCAGCCACGAGGAAAAGGCAAAGGCCTGTGGCTACTATACAGTGACCCAAAGTGGCAAGGAGCGCATCAGCAAACTGAAGTTTAATAAGGCACTTCTTGAAGCTTTGGGTATGAAGATTGACAGCAAGCCCAAACGCGGTGGTAGCCGGGGTGGTCGCAGTGCCAGTTATCGAATTACGGTGCAAGCCAACGGCAATTTGCTCATTGGTTCAGCATATACCAAGCAAATGAATCTCAAGCCGGGGGATGAGTTTGAAATTACGCTTGGCCGTAAGCACATTCACCTAAAACAAGTGAGCAGCAACGGTCACTCCATCGACGACGAAAACTAATCTGAGATATCTAATTAGTTTGATGTACGAACTACCCTAAAGCCACCACCGGGGGTACAAATACGCAGGCGATCGCCCGCTTGGACATTGGTGATGGCGATTCCTGCTAAGGGATGGGGGAGTTGTCCGAGTTTCAGCCATTGATTTTCACCTAGGGCACCGCACTTACCACCAGCACGTCCAAAAAGCGGGATTTTCCGCGACTGGCTGAGGAGGCTAACGGTCATGGGTTCACGAAACTCAAGGACACGAATTGCTCCATCTCCACCCAGTTGCTGTCCCTTGTCCTCACTGCCCCAGCAAAGAGGGTACAAGAAAAATCTAATCGTTCCTTGATATTCACCGAGGCACGGGTTTGCTGCAGCGTTACTCCCCTCTGCTCCGCAATGGCGCGAAATAACTGCTGAAAAATATCTGCAACAGTGGTGGCAATCTGCTTGATGGTTTCAGCGATTCCTGAAGGGGATGCAGCCACAACCCCCTTTGCTCATCCACTTCTGCCTGCCAGCCCGCCTCAGTCACATTGGTTCCTGTGGCATCTAAGATCAAAGCTACCCCTTTAGTAAATTTAATAATAATGATGGGCAGGAAGGCGATCGCGCCCATAGACCAGCACTTTGTGCCATTGACCTTTGCTGTAAACCGATACATGGGCAAGGGGTGTGAGTTCTGTGGCAACACGGGAGATAGCGATCGCTGGAACTGCTTGGCGAGCAACGGCTTTAACGGCAATTTGACCGAGGCGGAACAATCGCCCCCCGCACGTTAAATCCATAGCGATCGCAATGGGCTTGGATAAACAACTCTTCCATCCTGTCGTGATCTACCCAAGGTACCCAGAGAATGGTCTCTGTCCCCACGTAACCCAAGCCGACGCGCGCTTAACGATCAACTCCTTGGGCAATCAGTTGAGCCACCGCTTGATCTGTCTTGATCGGTCAGATCCTCAATGTGTCCTTTTACCTTAGCCAGAATAAGGATTTCACAAAGGAGATGCACTGTCTTTGGTCTCCTCCTATGCTATTGCTTTGCTAAGACAAGACGATTGACTTTTAGGCAGAGGATTTTAGATCTGCTTTTGCATAGGTAGGGCGCTTAGTGAGAACTGATGATTGGCTCAAAACCCAACATTACTGTTTCTGATTGTTCGATTGCCGAGGAGTGGGGCACATGCCAGTTTTGCCAACAATGGAAACCGTTGATACTCCCCTATTAGCTGCTGCTCAATCCATCTATAATCTCTACCAGCAGGTTCATGGGGCAAAAACGGTGCCTGCGGGTGTCGCTGTCAATCGGCAAACCCTGCGGGGCTATGTGCTGTTTAATAGCCAGCCAGTGCTGCTGCCCCACGAATGCTTTATTCCCTATGATCATCTGCCGGAAGTGACACGCCTATAACTGCACTGACTGTTTTGACCTTTGCCAGCCACTGCCTTGTCTTTGCCCTCGGCGCAGCGGTGGGGAGCTTTCTTAATGTGGTGATCTACCGTGTACCGAGGGGGCGATCGCTCCTGTATCCGCCGTCTCGCTGTCCCATCTGTTTGACAACGCTCAAGCCTTGGGACAATATCCCGATTTTGGGCTGGCTATTCCTGCGGGGGCAATGTCGCTACTGCCATGCCTCTATTTCTTGGCGGTATCCAGCAATTGAACTGTTGATGGCGCTGCTGTACGTCCTAATTTTTGCTGTGAGGGGTTGGCAAGTAGAAACCCCTGTGCTGTGGCTATTGAGCGCATGGCTACTGGCCTTGGCTTTGATTGATCTAGACACGATGACACTGCCCCATCCCCTCACCAAATGGGGATTGATTGTCGGCTTGCTACTGAAAGGGTTAACGACAGGTTTAGGCGGATTGACGGAGGCTATTGTTGTTGCAGTGATTGGCATTTGGTTGTTTGATCTAATTCGCTGGGGGGGAGCGATCGCCCTAGGTCAGGAGGTCATGGGGGGAGGGGATGGTAAACTGGCAGCCATGATTGGCGCTTGGTTGGGCTGGCGGGGGTTGCTCGTCACCTTTTTCTTGGCCTGCGCCCTCGGTGGCTTGGTGGGTGGCTTGGGGATTGCCCTAGGGTGGATTCAACGTCGGCAACCCATTCCCTTCGGCCCGTTTTTAGCAGTGGCTGCTATTCTCAGTGCTCTCTTTGGCCAGCAATTAATTCGCCTTTACTTTGAAATCTTTCTGCCGGGTGTATTTATTCCCTAGGCTTTGTCAAAGAAAGATAACTTCACTAGGTAAGCTAGAATTGCCCCCATAAGTGCCACGATAACTCCCCATAGACGCGCATCCACCACCCGCTGGCGATCGCTGAGATCAATCACTTTGTCATCTAATTGTCATCTAATGCCTTCAGTTCAGCACGCACCAACTGAATCTGTCCCTTGAGTTCGGTATCAGCAGCTTGTACCTCTGTGCGCAGTAACTGAATATCCTCTTTCAACTCAGTGCGGATAGCTTGGGTCTCTGTGCGCACTAACTGAATGTCCTGCTTCAGTTCGGTATGAACCGCCTGAATTTGTTCCTTGAGCCTAGTGTCAATTGCTTGCACCTCTGCACGAACCGATTGAACATCTTGCTTCAGCTCAGCGTGAACTGACTGAATTTCTTCTTTTAGTTCGGAATGAGTGGATTGAATCTCCTCCTTTAACTCGGTACGAAGGGATTGGATTTCTTACTTCAGCTCGGCATGAAATCCTTGCACCTCTGTCTTAAGTTCAGCACGGACAGTGTTAATCTTTTCCTCTAGGGTGTTGAATTTTTCATTGGTAGTTGCCTGATTGGTTTTAACTTCAAGGGTTAATTCGTGGAGCTGGGTCTGCAGCACCCTTATATCAGCGCGCATTGCTCTAATTTCGTCGAGGATTTGACCCAGTTCAGAAGGGGTAGCTGGCTCAGTCATGGCAGTTTTTGCAAATCTTCCCTAGGAGTGGCCTTACTCCTAGAGTACAATCCAGTATGATGAAATAGTGTCTTTGCTAGCTTCTTTGTTGTTTGTTACGCTCCGTTGAGACCTTGCTCCAATGACCTCGTCTCCCTCTGCGTCGGCGAAAAAGGCCCTCACAGGTGATCAAATTCGCCAAAAGTTTCTTGATTTCTATGCCGCCAAAGGCCACACGATTTTACCCAGTGCCTCACTGATTCCTGAAGATGCGACGGTGCTGCTGACGATCGCCGGCATGCTGCCTTTCAAACCCATTTTTCTTGGTCAAGAAGCGCCGAAAGTTCCTCGTGTTACCACTGCTCAAAAATGTTTGCGCACCAATGACATTGAAAATGTTGGTCGCACGGCTCGCCACCACACCTTTTTTGAAATGTTGGGCAATTTTAGCTTTGGGGACTATTTCAAAGCGGAGGCGATTACGTGGGCCTGGGAACTGATGACCACGGTCTATGGTTTGCCCCCTGAACGTCTGCTGGTGAGCGTCTTTGAAAATGACGATGAGGCCTACGAGATTTGGCATCGCCAAGTGGGTTTACCCAAGGAACGCATCCGGCGCATGGGGGAGGAGAGCAACTTTTGGACGGCTGGGCCAACGGGGCCTTGTGGTCCTTGTTCTGAAATTTACTACGACTTCTATCCCGAAAAGGGGCTAGCTGCCGTTAATCTTGATGACGATCGCCGGTTTATCGAACTCTACAACTTGGTATTCATGGAATTAAACCAAGACGATCAAGGGCGCCGCACTCCCCTCAAAGCAAAAAACATTGATACCGGCATGGGCTTGGAGCGTATGGCTCAGGTTCTCCAAGGGGTAGCCAACAATTACGAAACAGATTTAATTTTTCCGATTATTGAGGCAGCAGCACAGCGAGCCGGCATTCAGTATCGCAAGGCCAATGCTAAAACCCAAATATCCCTCAAGGTCATTGGCGATCACACCCGTGCAGTGGTGCATCTCATTGCCGATGGTGTTACCGCCAGTAATGTGGGGCGGGGCTATGTTCTGCGGCGGTTAATTCGGCGCATTGTCCGCCACAGTCGGCTGTTGGGGATCAATGAACGAGTGACCCCTGCTTTGGCTCAGGTGGCAATTGATCTGGCTGCCCATGTCTATCCCAACGTGCGGGAGCGCCAAGCAGTGATTCTCAGTGAATTGCAGCGGGAGGAAGAGCAGTTTCTCAAAACCTTAGATCGAGGTGAGAAGCTCTTGGCGGAAATGCTGGCTCCCCTGAAGATGGCCAAGGGTAAAAAGCGCGTTCAGTCCCGGCTTTCGGGGCGGGATGCTTTTCTGCTTTTTGACACCTATGGCTTTCCCTTGGAGTTGACCCAAGAAATTGCCGCTGAGCAGGGCATTGGTGTGGATGTAGCTGAGTTTGAAGCCTGTATGGCCGAGCAGCGGCAACGTTCCCAAGCCGCCCACGAAACTATTGATATTACAGTGCAAGAGGGGATTGACTCCCTAGCGGATCAACTGCATCCTACGCAGTTTCGCGGCTATGACGAGTTTAGTTTGACTACGACAGTAACAGCAATTTTGGTGGGTGGCCATCCAGTAACCACGGCAACGGCAGGGACAGAGGTACAGGTCATCCTTGAGGAAACCCCCTTCTATGCTGAATCCGGTGGCCAAATTGGCGATCGCGGGTACCTTGCCAGCGGTGAGACTCTTGTACAAATCCACGATGTCCAAAAGCAAAAGGAGTTGTTTGTCCACTATGGCAAAGTGGAGCGCGGCAGCCTTACGGTGGGCGATCGCGTCACTGCCCAAATTGACCTCAGTTGTCGGCGGCGAGTTCAAGCGCACCACACGGCTACTCACCTGTTGCAGGCAGCTCTGAAAAAGCTAATTGATGAAAACATTTCCCAAGCAGGGTCGCTGGTGGCCTTTGATCGGCTGCGGTTTGACTTTAACTGCCCCCGTCCCCTTACCCGCGAAGAACTGCAACAAATTGAAGATCAGATCAACACTTGGATTAGCGAAAGCCACCCCACCTGCACCAGTATCATGCCACTGACTGACGCCAAAGCCAAAGGCGCGATCGCGATGTTTGGTGAAAAGTACGGCGAGCAGGTGCGCGTCCTCGACATTCCAGGGGTCTCTATGGAACTCTGCGGCGGCACCCATGTCCACAACACGGCTGAAATTGGTCTTTTTAAGATCATTAGCGAAAGTGGTGTGGCCGCTGGCATTCGTCGCATTGAAGCCATTGCTGGACCGGCGGTGCGAGACTATCTACAACAGCGTGACCGCATTGTCCGCGACCTGTGCGATCGCTTCAAAGTCAAGCCAGAAGAGATTCTCGATCGCATTGGTCAACTGCAAGCGGAACTCAAAACCCAGCAAAAGGAACTGGAACACCTCAAAGCTGAACTAGCTCTCGCCAAAACCCAAGCTCTTTTAGAACAGGCCAAATCCGTGGGCAATACCTCCCTGCTGGCCGCCACCTTGGCAGGCGTGGATCCCCAAGGGCTGAAAACTGCTGCCGAATGGCTGCTCAATAAGCTGGGCAGTGGTGTTGTAGTTTTGGCTACTCAACTCACCTCAGAGAAGGTGAACCTCCTAGTGGCCGCCAGTCAGGATGTGGTGCAACGGGGAGTCCATGCCGGCCAATTGGTGGCAGAGCTTGCCCAACTCTGCGGTGGACGCGGTGGCGGACGACCCAACTTTGCCCAAGCGGGGGGATCCCAACCTGAAAAATTGCCCGAAGTGCTGGAACTTGCCCAATCTCGGCTCAAAGGACTTCTCGAATCCTGATCAAATCCTGATATATTGACCTTTTGTTCTCACGCAACCGCACTATGGCCTTTGTCAACACAAACTATCTCAAACTCAAGGCAGGGTACCTCTTTCCAGAAATTGCCCGCCGGGTGAATCAATTCTTGGAAACTCATCCTGACGCACCGTTAATTCGCCTAGGAATTGGTGATGTCACTGAACCCCTGCCGGCAGCCTGTCGGGAAGCCATGATTCAGGCCGTTCAGGAAATGGGCGATCGCGCCACGTTCAAAGGCTATGGTCCGGAGCAGGGGTATCCTTGGCTACGGCAAAAAATTGCCGCCCATGATTTTCAAGCCCGCGGCTGCGACATTGATGCCAGTGAAATTTTTATCTCCGACGGCTCTAAGTGTGATACGGCCAACATTCTTGACATTTTTGGCGAGGGTAACCGCATTGCCGTTACAGACCCCGTTTATCCCGTCTATGTAGATACCAATGTAATGGCGGGGCACACGGGTGAAGCCAACGAACGCGGCGAGTATGCTGGACTTGTCTATTTGCCCATTACCGCTGAAAACAATTTCACTGCTAGCCTGCCCAAGGAACCTGTGGATTTAATCTATCTTTGTTTCCCCAACAATCCCACAGGTGCTGTAGCTACCCGCGAGCATTTACAGACGTGGGTGGACTATGCCCGTGCCCACAAAGCCATTATTTTCTTTGATGCTGCCTACGAAGCCTTTATTACGGATTCCACCCTTCCCCACTCCATCTATGAAATTCCCGGTGCCCGCGAGTGCGCCATTGAATTCCGCTCCTTCTCAAAAAATGCTGGTTTTACTGGAACCCGCTGTGCCTTTACTGTGGTTCCCAAGGGTCTCAAGGGGCAAACCCCCAGTGGGGACGCGGTAGAACTCTGGGCGTTGTGGCAACGGCGGCAATCTACCAAGTTCAACGGGGTATCCTATATTGTGCAGCGGGGCGCCGAAGCGGTGTATTCCGCAGCCGGTCAAGCCCAAGTGCGGGAATTGGTGGCCTTTTATATGGAAAATGCGCGTCTCATGCGCGAAAAACTGACCCAAGCAGGATTTGCGGTCTATGGCGGCATCAATGCCCCCTACATCTGGGTAAAGACGCCCGCAGGCATCAGCAGTTGGGACTTTTTTGATCAATTGCTGCACAACTGCTATGTGGTGGGAACCCCCGGCGCTGGCTTTGGGGCAGCGGGCGAAGGTTACTTGCGCCTTTCCGCCTTTAATAGTCGCGACCATGTGGTTGAAGCCATGGCGCGGATTGAGCAGGTGTGGCGGGGATAGTCCATGGCAGCAGAGCGAGCCATTCGGCAAGAGGGAGTTCTCTTAGCCCTCCTGACAGCAGCAGGGTATGTTCTGTTTACCCTGTTGCCCAATAGCCACAGCCTCATGACTACTTGGCCGTGGATACTGTTGTGGCAAGCCGCCGTCGGTGCGCCGTTGCTCTGGTTGCTTTACTTTTTTGCCTATCAACGCCGCTTACCCCCCCTTGGCAATGGGGTTGATGGCGTAGTCGGTTTGCTATTGGTGGGATTGGTGGTTTCGGTTCCCTTTAGCCGCTTTCCGCAGCAAGCCCTCTGGTACAGTTGGGCAGCCCTAGGGGGGTTGGCCGTCCTCTATCCCCTCAGCAGTTGGTTACGCACCCCCGAACGTCGGCGCCGCTGCCTCTACTTTCAAGGGTATGTGGTGGCTGCTCTCATTGTACTCAGTACTAGCCTTTGGCTAGGGAGAAGCATTCTGCCGCCACTGTGGCAGGGCACATTAGTTTTCGATCCAAATGGGCTAGAGTTTCGCAATGGAGAGCCGTTTGGCCATCAAAACTACCTTGCTGGCTATTTGCTTTTGGGATTGCCCCTGCTGGCGCTATTGGCTTTGACCGCCCCCCCTCAGACCCCTTGGTGGCGATCGCGCCCCTTTTGGCTTGGAATCTTGATCTTGGGGCTTGTGGATTTGTACACCACCTTTTCCCGCGGGGCGGCCTTGAGTGTTCTGCTCACGGCAATTCCCTTCGCTTGGCTGGGGTTGAAGAGCAACCGCTGGCGGCGCTCTTGGCTGTGGATCACACTTGCCTTGGGAAGTGCTGCTGTTTTGGCCATTGCCAATGAACGATTGCGACAGACGGTACTGAGTTTATGGCGGGGAGAAGCGGCAGGGGAAATGGCCTATCGGTGGATCACCCACCTCACTGCTTGGGAAATGGGCAAGGCGCATCCTTGGACTGGCCAAGGCTTAGGGAGTGTGCCGCTTCTTTACCAAGCTTACCGTCCTGACTGGGCAGGGGATGAAGCAGCATGGATCTATCAACTCCACAGCACACCAGCGCAACTGTGGGCAGAACTAGGGATTTGGGGCATTAGCGCTTGGCTTTTGGCCATTGGCCTTCTGGGTTACTGGACATTCAGGTATCGCCATTGGCTGGTTCCTCTGACCCTTGAAGATCAACAACTGGCTCTCACTGTGCTGGTGGCGCTATGGATCTATGGGCTATTTAGCCTGAGTGATTTTCAAGTGGACAATGTGGGGATTGCTGGGTTATTGGCCACAGAAGTTGCCTTTTTAGCTGCACTGCTGCGCACGGGGCAAGGCCAAGCCCCTCAAGGGCGCCTGTTGCCGCGCTACACTTTGCCATTAGTTGCCCTAGGCTTGGTAGGCATGATTGCGATGGGCGTTTGGCTTGCCCCCATTCATCGCGCCCGTGCCCTCAGCAGCGAAGGATTCTGGGCATTGGCCATGCGGCCTGTTCAATGGCAGCGCTTTACGGAGTTCCTCTTTCGCGCCCAGGAACTGGTGCCTTGGGAACCTTTTTACCCCCTACAGTTGGGCTGGAATTACGGCCATCGCGGCTTCCAAACGGCCAATCCGACAGCTCAAGCCAATCTGTTCCAGACGGCGGTTGCCGAACTCGAAAAAGCCGCCGATCGCGCCCCTGCCCTTGAGTTTGTGCACACCTGTCTAGGCTGGCTGTATTGGCAGCAGCGACGCTGGCCCCTAGCAGTTTCCCACTTTGTCCAAGCGATTGAACTCAATGGCCCGCAGCCGGGAAACTTTTTGGGTATTGGCTTGAGTCTTCTTGTCCAAGGGGAGGAGTCCCAAGCCATTGATGCCTTCACTTTGGAAATTCTCACTTTTCCCCACGTCAGCACCAGTCCCTTTTGGCGATCGCCCCTCCTAGCGCCCCACTATCCAAAAGTTCTAGAGCAGGCCAAACAGCGCTATGCGACCCTAGAGCAAACCCTTGCCCCCCATCGGGCAGCGGCTAGTTACGCCCGCCAAGTTCATGGCCTTCTGGCTTGGTGGCAGGGGGATTGGTCAACAGCAGCGCCGCGCCTACCGCTAAATCTCCAACGCGTCCTTTTGGCTTTACAAAACCCAGCAGCAGACACCGCTTCCCTACCCCAGTCGCTGCAACAATTTCTTGAGGGGTGGCGTCAGCCAGCAAAACGAGCACAATTGTGGGCTAGTCTTTGGCAAGGAGAGCAGCTCACGGCAATGCTCCGTTCTAGCGAGGGCATTTCACCAGCGACACCCCCACTGGCGTGGCTGCGTTCTCAAGCACCGGCCAGAGCGATTCAATTTGAGCGGGTCGGCTTTAACGTGAATATGCGTCATGCCTTTGGCGCAGTACCGGTGGACTTTTACCGCGAGCTGCACAATTTGCCCTTGACAACGCTGCTCCCAGAGCTCTGGCCATCACGAGGTTTACTTCCAGAGCTTGAAAAAGCCCTTCTTGAAGACCGCCAGCGACTTTTTGGGAGTCTTGCTCTACCGGCAAAAAAATGAATGGCGGGGCATGGATTTGAACCATGGACCTTCGGGTTATGAGCCCGACGAGCTACCAGACTGCTCTACCCCGCGTTGCTTCGGTTTATCTAAATTAGCGTATAAGTTAGAGGTTTGACAAGCGATCGCGAGAAGATTTATAAAACTTTATCAAAATGTTCAGTTTTTTGTAGGTAAACTGTAGCAGTCTTTACCTGACATCATTGCCAAAAACAAGTATAAAGCAAGTATAAAGAAAGCGTTAAAATTTACCGCGACTCGCTAAACTTGCCCCTTCAGCAATGCTCCTCCCTCCTCTTCTTCTAGACGCCCTGAGAGACATTTGTCAGCGTCAAAGCTCAACCCTCGCCGTCAGTCCGCTAAGAAGTGAAAATCAACTTCTTCTGTTGCTTGAGACACTCCCTGAAGCCACCCGTGCAACCCTAGAAACATTGCTCATGTCCTACTGCCGGACTAAGGCGTCTCTACCCATAAACTTCGCTTACCTCTTGGCACTGGAGGCTGAAATCTTGTCTCTCATTGGGCTCATTCCATCCAAGTCCATCTCACCCGAATTGCCCAGTTGGAGCCAATTGCAGCAGTACCTTCCATGGTTTAGGAAAGCCAGTCAGATCGCCCAGAATCACCTAGATTGCGCCCTTGTGCGTAACTATTGGTTAATTACCCGTCCTACCAACCCTTGGCTGCGTACCCTTCGGGTAGAGCTGTTCTACAACGAACAACTGACTGCTGGCGATCGCTACCTCAACGAGGAACAGCAAAACATGCTACTGACATGGTTAGAGCAATTTGTGCTTTACTGTAGTCGCCTTGTCCCCACATTTACAGCAGAGGTGGTCGCAGCGGGAATTCCTATCCCCCCTCAGTTACGATCAACAGCGGCTTAGTTGACCTACCAAGGCGAAATGGAAACGAAGCTACAACAACTCGGTGCCCAACTTGACCAACTCAAGGCAAAGGCCAATCAAGCCGGTGAAGATGTCAAGGCGGATATGGAGGCCAAAATTGAAGCTCTGAAGGCCAAACGAAATGAAATTACCCAACAATTGGCTGCTCTCAAAGAAGCCGGCGATGATGCTTGGGAGTCGCTCAAAGTAGGGTTCCAAAGTGCTTGGGATGAGTTGAGCAAGGCTTTTGAGGAAGCAGCCAGTAAGGGCGAATAATTGTTTGTCTTTAATTGTTTTCTGAGTGCCAGCCCTCAATAGTGACATCCACGCGATCGCCCTCGTGGGAGAGGGGGGCAATGTTCAAATAATACAGCGGCTGATCGGCAGAGAGGTTTCGCAGCCAGTGTAGGCATTGGGCATCCACATGAACATAGGAGCCAGTTTCCACAGGGGTACGCGTTAGCGCTGCTGCTGCTACCGAATTAGCCGGCGGTGTCATTGGGCAGGTAATCAGTTCGCCCACACCCGCCACAATGAGGAAAACATCATCACCACGGTGGTGGTAGTGGGGATAATTAGCCTGACCGGGGTCAATGCGATAGAGACTAGAGGCAAGTTCAGGGTTGTGGTGATCCAAAGGACAGACAGCATAGCCCGGCCGCTTCGGGGTCCACGTTTGACAGTGCTCAACTAACTCAGGAAAAGAAAAAACTAGCATCGTCCTTTGAGGGCAAAACACTCAACAAAGTAGTCAACATTGGCTTATTGTATCGCCAAGCGATCGCGCTATTCTAGCCTGTGGTTTCTCTCGGAGTTTTGCATGAGTACACCCATCCCTGTGATTGTTGTTGGTGCTTTGGGCAAAATGGGGCGTGAAGTGGTTAAGGCGGTTTCCCAAGCAAGCGATATGAGCCTCTATGCGGCGGTGGATCGCAAGCAGGTGGGGGAAGATATTGGTGCAGCACTGGGGTTAGGAACCTTTGCCATTCCCATTAGTGGCAGCTTACAGGAGGTGTGTCTAGCAGCCGCCCAAGAGAAACAAGCGGTGGTGATGGTGGATTTTACCCATCCCCAGGCAGTGTACGAGAATGTGCGCACGGCAATCGCCTACGGGGTGTATCCTGTGGTGGGGACAACGGGCTTGAGTCCAGAGCAAATTGAAGAACTAGCGGAGTTTACCGACAAGGCCAGTATGGGGGCAGTCATTGCTCCGAACTTCTCAATTGGCATGGTGCTCCTCCAAGAGGCGGCCATTCGAGCGAGCCAGTACTTTGACCATGTGGAGATCATTGAACTGCACCACAACCAAAAGGCGGATGCGCCCAGCGGTACGGCTATTCAAACCGCCCAACGCTTAGCAGGATTGGGCAAAACCTTTAACCCGCCCCAAGTTCAGGAGTCCGAACATCTTAGGGGAGCGCGGGGGGCATGTGCTGACGCCGAAATTCGCATTCATAGTGTCCGCCTGCCGGGACTGATTGCCCATCAAGAGGTGATTTTTGGTGCACCAGGGCAAATTTACACCCTCCGCCATGACACCAGCGATCGCCAGTGCTATATGCCGGGGGTACTGCTGGCCATTCGCAAAGTCACACAACTCAAACGCTTGATCTATGGTTTAGAGAAACTGCTCTAGTGTGACATACTCCCGATCTTCACGCTGCGCGTAGAGGGTGAGCTAAACTTCTGGAGGTTGCTGCAACAACCAAAAGCCCTGCAGTGCCTCCTGTTCAGGGCGTTCCTTCACGGCGATAAAGTGCAGTCCTTGGTTTTGGGTACAGGCGTCCCTAAAGGTAGCAAGTTCCTTTTGAATCTGGGGATTGCGACCACTAATGAGCACCCAGCGATCGCTGGCTCCCGTTTCCAACACCAACAAGGGCTGGGGTTTCTCCTCAAAACTGAGATAGGCTGGCTCTAGGCCAGAGAGCCAACCCGCCAAGGGCAGTGCCCGCTGTGAATAGATGATTAATCCCGGTAGCAGGGTATCCTCGCTGAGGGTCAAAAAGGGCAGTGGGGGTACCTCGCCAAAGGGCAGTTCCCATTCAGCAGCAGTTTTCATCTCCCTAAGGGCAAGGCCGCTAAATTGCCAGCGATCGCCCCGCAGGGCTGGTGGTAAAGGTTGCGGTGCCGGGGGGATCAACTGGGGAGGCGTTGCCAGATCGGCTTGGTAGTTGGCCAAGGTTGGATAGAGGTTCAAGGCGCGATCGCGCAACCAATTGTAAAGGGCAAACGTGCGCCGACTGGGCACCATGACTAAGCCTGCTGCTTCTCCTCCCCGCGTGATGATGCTGGCCATGGCGCGGCGGAAAAAACGCACCCGCTCCGGCTGAACACCATCTGCAAGTCCCAATTGCTGTCGCCATTGATCCATGGCTTCCTCAAGAGCAGCCGTTAACCAGCGAGCATTGGCTTCAGCTCCGGCACAAGTTTTGCTGAACTGAAAGTGTTGCTGGCGATCGCAAATCAGTAATTCCCAGATTTTTTTGTTGTTTTCATCCACAAGGGGACGGGAATAAAAATCCAACTCCCAGATTGTATCCATTCACACCTATCAGGAACGTTACCCGCAAACTTGATGCTACTTGCCTTTTTTAGGATAGGCGGTTTTGGTCGCCAAGGTAAATGTATAGCGCGATACAGATTTTCCCATTTGAGAACTGGTGCAATCAAAAGTTAATTGCGGGTCAATACTTCGCTGAGCTTAAGCCAAACAGCAGCCAGATGACTTTCTGGCGCGAGAGTGCCGCAACTGCGATTTCTCCTCCGCTGAACTCATGCGTAACTCTACTCCATAACCGTTGAGAATAAAGCGATGTCCAAGTTAAAACTGAAACGGGCTAAACGGCAAAAGCGCCCATTATTGAACCTCAACTGGCGACTCAATTTCTGCTGGCGATCGCCAGCCGTTGTCGCCTGTATTCCCCTAGCTCTTATTATTGTTGCCGTTTGGGGAGTTGCTGCTCAAGCACAGGATCAGCCCCTCACCCCTGAAGACGTTCAAGGGGTACTCAATACCATCTGGGTATTGATTGCTGCAATTCTGGTGATTTTCATGAACGCTGGCTTCGGCATGTTGGAAACCGGCTTCTGCCGCCAAAAAAATGCTGTCAATATCCTTTCTAAAAACCTGATTGTTTTTGCCTTGGCCACCCTTGCCTATTGGGCAATCGGGTTCTCCTTGATGTTTGGCACTGAGGGCAATGCCTTTATTGGCTGGGGCGGCTTTTTTCTCAGCAGTGAAAACCCCGAAACCTACGGTTTAGAGCCATTTCCCAAGGGGTTAGCCATCCCCGTCGCCTTTCTCTTTCAAGCAGCCTTTGCCGGAACTGCAGCAACCATTGTTTCCGGCGCAGTAGCCGAGCGGATTAAGTTTGTGGACTTTTTAATTTTTAGCCTCCTGCTCACTGGCATCTCCTACCCAATTACGGGGCACTGGGTTTGGGGTGGTGGCCTTCTGAGCCGCATTGGTTTCCTTGGTGAAGATGTTGCCTTCAGCGATTTTGCTGGTTCAACCGTAGTGCATGCAGTGGGCGGTTGGGCGGCTCTCATGGGGGCTGCTTTCCTAGGACCTCGGCTTGGCAAATATGCGGCCGACGGGACTCCCCAAGCCCTACCAGGGCACAACATGGGCTTCGCCATGCTTGGCTGTTTAATTCTTTGGATTGGTTGGTTTGGTTTCAACCCCGGTTCTGAATTGGCTGCCAATGAAACTGTGCCCTACATTGCGGTAACAACCAACTTGGCGGCGGCAGCAGGTGGTCTTGCAGCAACAATGACAGCTTGGCTAGTCCTTGGTAAGCCTGATCTCTCCATGATTATCAACGGCGTTCTGGCGGGTTTAGTGTCCATTACAGCATCTTGTGCCGGTGTGTCCTACTGGAGTGCTGTCCTCATCGGTGCTATTGGCGGTGTGATTGTGGTCTATGCCGTCCTCTTCTTTGACCGCATTAAAATTGATGACCCTGTGGGTGCCACCTCGGTTCACTTAGTGTGCGGCACTTGGGGCACTTTAGCCGTTGGCTTGTTTGACAAAGAGTTAGGCCTACTAACCGGCCATGGGGTGACTCAGTTGATTGCTCAAATCCTTGGCATCTTGAGTATTGGTGGCTTTACCGTGTTGATGACGAGTATTTTCTGGTTAGCTCTGAAGCAAACCCTTGGTATTCGTGTTTCCGCAGAAGAGGAACTCAGAGGCTTGGATATTGGCGAACATGGCATGGAGGCCTACAGCGGTTTCTTGAAAGAGTAACTCGCCCGTCACAAATTTGGGGTCGTACCACGGCTGGACGATGCCATTGCCCTAGGTGGTTTTTGCTGTCCTCAGCTTTTGAGGGCAGTTTTTTCTAACTGCGCAGTGATCTACGCTACGCTATAGCGGCAGTAGGTGAAGGAGTTTTGGATGAGCGATCGCGCCATGGCAGTACGGGTGCGACAACACGTTAACCCTTTAAGTCACAAATTCCGGCAAGATATTGCTGTTCCCGATTGGTCAACGATTTACAAGCAACCCTCACAGCCCCTGCATCTAGATATTGGCTGTGCCAAGGGGACGTTTTTACTGGAAATGGCAGCACTGTACCCAGAGCAAAATTTTCTTGGTCTTGAAATTCGCCATCCCTTGGTGGTAGCGGCCAATGAGCGGCGCGATCGCCAGCAACTCCAGAACCTCCACTACCTCTGGGGCAATGCCAATGTTCACTTGGGCAAAATCCTCGGTGGACTTCCCCTCCATACCGTTACAATCCAATTTCCAGATCCGTGGTTTAAGCGCCGCCACCATAAACGCCGCGTCGTCACTCCAGAACTGGTGGCTACCCTTGCCGCCCTTTTGCCCGCTGGTGGGCGGGTTGTCCTACAGTCGGATGTCCTTGAGGTGGCAGAATCCATGGTGCAGCAGTTTCGTGCCCATGCCGCCTTTCGCTCAACCTGCACCGATTGGTTGCCCCAGAGTCCTTGGCCTGTCGCAACAGAACGGGAAAAATGCGTCCTCCGCAAAGGACTGCCTGTTTACCGCTGGCAACTTGAGCGGTGTGCCCTCTAGCTCGCCTGCAAATACTGCTGCCACATGGCAACAATTGCTGGGGAACCATACCACGGGGCATAGGGGCGATCGCGTAAGCGGCTGCGCGGCGCATGGAGCACATCTTCATAAACAAGATTCTCTGCCCCCTCGAGGTGGGCTGCGACCACTGGTGTTACCCCATCACCCCAACAGGCACCCTCGCCACAGGTGAGTTTATAGCTTTGATAGGTAAACCAATTGGCAAATGACCCATGCGGTGTACCATAGATTGCCTTGCCCGCCAGACACACATAGCGAACTTGCCCATAATAGGCACCGGGGTACGTGGTGTTAACAAAGTCGAGATTGCGGCGTGTCCAACGCTCCTGACTCCAATGGGGAGTACCTAGGGTGATCAGTGTGTGCACCCATTGGTGACCCGCCCAAACTTGGCCATCATAGGGCTGATCCCCTAAGTAAATGCGGCTGATCCAGCCCCCTGCCGAATGGCCAATGAGATGCACAGAAGATGCCCCTGTTTCATTGAGGATATTTTGAATGGTGGTATCCAAAGCCCGTAAAATTGGCGCTACTGATCGCCCCCCCAACGTGGGAAACCACGAGCGTACCCTGAGGGGCACCACCTCCGCCACAAACCCCAGCTGCCGCAGATAATCCCGCAGTGGTAGTAGTCAGGAGCCGCCGCCAAATATCCCGGTAAAAGAACAACAGGCAACACAGGCGTTAACTTGCTTGAGGCGTTGCTGGGAAGTGTATCACATTTGGATAGACAGAAATAATGAGACCCTCCCGAGCAAGCAGTGTGTGTGGAAATTGTGCCCGTGCCAACTCGCCAATGTGATCTAGAAAGTCATCGTCGTGGCTAGGGTCGTGGTGAAACAAAATTAGTTGTTTAACTTGGGCGGCTTGGGCAAGCTTAACCGCCTCTTGCCATGTGGAATGTCCCCACCCCACCTTGCTCTGCTGTGGGTGATGGTATTCTTCATCGGTATAGGTGGCATCGTAAATCATTACATCGGCGCGATCGGCCAAGGCAAAAGCTCCCGGATGCAATTGATCGGGTAAATGTTCTGTGTCTGTAATATAAGCTACATGAATGCCCTGCCAACTGACGCGATAGCCTACCCCCCCGCCCGGATGATTCAGGGCTTCATTACTCACCACCACACCGCCGCTAGGTGCACCTGCTCACCGGCCTCCAAGTCATAAAAGCGCAAATCCCCTCCCATAATCTGCAATGGGACAGGAAAGTTGGGGTGGAGCATTTGATCATTCAGCCGTCGTTCAATCCCTTGACCATTTTTTCCCGGCACTGCGTAGATATGGAACTGATTCCCCGGTACAAAGGCGGGTTGAAAGAAGGGAAACCCCTGAATGTGATCCCAATGGGTATGGGTAAAAAATAAATGTGCCGCCACGGGTTGTTGACCCATCAAGTGCTCTCCTAAAACCCGCAGACCCGTGCCCCCATCAAAAATCACACGTTGACCGTTGGCCTGAATTTCTACGCAGGGGGTATTGCCGCCATAGCGGACAGTATGGGAACCTGGACAGGGAATACTGCCGCGGACGCCCCAAAACCGAATGGTGAGTGGGTTAAACATGAGCATATCGCAAATCTTGATCGTAGTCTGCCACAGAAAACACTCTTGGGTTGTGATAGGGATCATCCTTCCCCTGTGACTTTGGCTGTTGATAGCGTGGAGCGAGTCGGGGAAGCCATCCGTAGTGTCCTAGGGATTTTTCGTGACTCCTCTTATTTTGAGCAGCGGGTCTATGATCTGGACGCGCTGATGATGACTGTGCGCGGGCTACACCAAATTGCCCCTGAGCATCCCCTTGGGTTGAAGACCCTGCGATCGCCGGTGGAGAAGGCACAGGAAACTGATGATATTCTCAGCTTCTACTATGGCTTGGCTGCCCTTGATGAATTGCACCAGCCCCTGAATCCCTATCTGACAACGACGGTGATCCCATCGCTGCTAGCCTTAACAGCCAAAAAGAGGCTGACTGGATGGCAGCCTATACCGTGCTGTGGTAATGTAGCCGCTATATTCCCTCCCAAAAGATTGCAAACTTTTAGCAATAGCCTACTCTCCTGATGTGGGTTAAGTGAAGTGATTCTTGGCAAGAGCAGCGCTAAAAAAAGGGGTCGTCGCAATGACTGACCCCGCCTGCCGATTCCTCAGAGAGGAGAACACTAGAACTCAGCCTAAGGCAAATGAGAAAAAATGTCAATAAGTTCAAGGAACAAGTTTGCAGCAGTGCACCCTCTTGCCCTTTCTTCCTCAGATTCTCAGTAGAGCTTTCCCGCTTTCTTGGTGCAACATGCAGAATTCTCGTTCCCGTGAGGTTCGCACCCATTCCACCCGAGAAAATCTCAAGTTAGGAGAGCAATTCCAGTTGCTGAATCACAGGTTCGGGCGATCGCGGTACCTCTGGAGTGTCTTGACTCCCTTGCTCAAGATGGCCATCAAGGGTTTGGAGTGCCATTAGCAGATCCTGCCGCAGGGGTTCAAGGTCAGGGCGATGATCCAAATACAGTTGCAGGGCATGGCCAGGGTCAAGGCACTGTTCGAGGGCAACGTCTGGCAGTCGAGCAATGGGCTGACTATTGACGAGTTGGGGCAGAAGGCTGACACTGTGGGCGCTTTCAAGAGCTTTTTGCAGTTCATGCAGGTTGATCAGGGGAATTTGATCGGGGCGCAGTTGATACATGAGCCGCACTACGGCTCCGCTGATGTCCCCGCTGGCGATCGCCCCTAGTAGTGCGGCTTGGGGATCGGTTTCCCCGGCGGTGAGATCCACGCGAATTGTGCGAAAGGGACGGGTGGGAAGGGGACAAAACTGAAATTGGGTTTTGCCCTTTGCTAAGTGAACCAAGACGTAGCCCTTCTCTTCTCCCTCTTCGCCAAAATCCACCCGCTCGATGCTACCGGGATAGACCACCGGCGGCTCCTGACACAGGACTTGATAGCGATGGACATGACCAAGGGCAACGTAGTCAAAGCAGGGGCGCGCCAAAAAACTCAGGGGAATTGTAAAACCTTTGCCAGCACTTAAATAGCGTTCAGAGCCGTACTGAGCCGTGTCCACCATGGCATGGGCAAGTAAGACAGTAGGCAAGGCAGGATCGAGTTGACGAATTTCCCCCTCAAGGGCGAGGCGTAGCCGCTCAAGGAGCAGTTGATGCACTTCGGCAAGGGAAAGGCCACTGGTTTCCGGCCGCGTGAGGAGGGTGGAGCGGGTTAACCAAGGGAGAGTAATAACTTGCACACTGCCCCGCGGAGTTTCAAGGCGGTGGGTGGTCAAGCGATCGCCCACGATAAAGCCCGGCACCCCAAGGGTGCGATAGAGACTGAGGCTTGCACCCCCCTGTCCTTGGGCGTGCTGATCGTGGTTGCCCACCAGCAACACAGTGGGAATGTGGGCATCTGCCAAGCGGCGAAATTGCTTGGCAAAAGCTTCGTGGACTAGGGGGGGTGGCGTTGCGTCGGGAAAGGCATCGCCGCCAAAGAGCACTAGATCCACTGGTTCACTGAGGGCGCGGTCAATGCAGGCAGCCAAGGCGGCAATAAAATCCTCAAGGCGGGTATTTAAGCCGGTGGCGGGGTTAATGTGACCATGACTGAGGCCACTGCCTAGGTGAATATCGGACAAGTGGAGAATTTTCATGGCAATTAGGTGATGACGGTGGGGCGATCGCGACCTGTTAGCCCTTGGATATTCGCCACTTCCTTGGCCAGTTGAATTAGGTCAGCCAGAGCCACTTGGGCATCGAGGTGTTGCTGGGCAGGATTGGGTTCAAACCGCTCCAAGTAGACTCGCAGCGTTGCCCCTTGAGTTCCCGTTCCCGATAGACGATAGACAATGCGACTGCCATCTTCAAAAATGAGCCGAATTCCTTGATTGTGGCTGACGCTGTGATCCACTGGATCGGTGTAGCTAAAGTTATCGGCAGTGGCAACGCGATAGCGGCCAAAGGTCTGACCCACTAAGCTGGGAAGTTTTTGCTCTAGTTGGTTTATCAGGGTGTAGGCGCGATCGCTCTCAATGCCTTCGTAGTCATGGCGGGAGTAGTAGTTGCGGCCATAGGTTTGCCAGTGGGCTTTGACAATCTCAGCTACAGAGGTTTGGCGCACCGCCAAGATATTCAACCAAAAGAGTACAGCCCAGAGGCCATCTTTCTCGCGCACATGGTTGGAGCCAGTGCCAAAACTTTCCTCACCACAGAGGGTGACTTTACCGGCATCCAGCAGATTGCCAAAGAACTTCCAGCCGGTGGGGGTTTCGTAGCAGTCAATTCCCAGTTGGGCAGCCACGCGATCAGCCGCTTGACTGGTGGGCATTGAACGGGCAATGCCGGTCAATCCATCTCTGTAGCCAGGAACTAATTTGGCGTTGGCGGCCAGAATGGCCAGGCTGTCGCTGGGGGTAACAAAACAGTTTGCCCCCAAAATCATGTTGCGATCGCCATCGCCATCGGAGGCGGCTCCAAAATCGGGGGGATGCTCACCAAAGAGTTGTTGCACTAGGTGACGGGCATAGACCAAGTTGGGGTCCGGATGCCCGCCGCCAAAATCCGGCAGTGGCACACCATTTTGCACCGTGCCCGCAGGCGCCCCCAAGCGTTTCTCAAGAATCTGGTGGGCGTAAGGTCCTGTAACGGCGTGCATGGCATCAAAGACTAGGCGCAGTTTCCCAGTACGAATTGTCTCGGCAATGCGATCAAAGTCAAACAGGGTTTCCAACAGCGCTTGATAATCAGCCACAGGGTCAATGACTTCAACAATCATTTCACCCAAGGGAAACTCGCCAAGGGTGTGCAGGTTGACATCAGGTGCGGTGTAGATGTTGTAGCTGGTGAGGGTGAGGCTGCGCTCATAGATGGCATTGGTGACCTTTTCTGGCGCTGGCCCCCCGTTGGCAATGTTGAATTTGACGCCAAAATCTCCTTGGGGACCAGCCGGATTATGGCTGGCCGAGAGAATAATGCCGCCAATGGCACCATACTTGCGGATGACACAGGAAGCTGCGGGCGTTGACAGAATCCCATTTTGCCCCACCTTGACCCGTGCAAAGCCCTGGGCAGCCGCCATCTTGAGAATGACTTGAATCGCTTCAGCATTGAAGTAGCGGCCATCACCTCCTAGGACAAGGGTTTGCCCCTGTGGTGCCTCAATGGTGTCAAAAATTGCTTGAATAAAGTTTTCAAGATAGTGGGGCTGCTGGAAAACAGATACCGCCTTACGTAACCCAGAGGTGCCGGGTTTTTGATCCTGGAAGGGAGTGGTGGCAATAACTTGAATACCCATTAGGAGACTCCACAAGGGGACTTCACTATAAGGGCAGCTTAGTCGGCTCGAGAATTGTGGTCAAGACCTTTCTATTCAATCTATCTACTGAGAATAGGTCTCAACGCAGAAGCATTGAATTTTGTAACAAGAGCTAGTATTTTAACACGTAGCTCTGGCTGCCAGTCAAAGCGCCAATGTATCCCCGAGCACTGCCCACTCATTTCTAGTGACACCTTTGGTCTAAAGATCAGTACATTCAGTACATTTTTAAGAATTTCCATAAATTCGCAATTGCCCATCGCTTTTCATATTGTTTTTGCTGCCCACTAAAAACTTTCTCTTTGCTTTTTTACTTCACATCATTCATCCAGAAATTTTCTTTTTTGTCCCCCTTCAAACGGTCGTTCAACACCTTTGGCCACGATGTAATTCTTTGTGATACAATTAGCCGTATTATA
>DVDZ01000079.1 GCA_015296025.1 Thermosynechococcus sp. M46_R2017_013 | reverse complement strand
TGCGGAACTGGGGGATTTACTCTTTAGTGTGATTAACCTTGCCCGCTGGTGCCAACTGGATCCTGTCAATGCCCTACAGCAGACTTACCAACGCTTTATTCAGCGCTTGGAGTGCATTGAAGCGGCCATCGATCGCCCCCTTGAAACCTACACCCTAGAGGAGCTCGAAGCCCTCTGGCAACAGGCCAAAGTACAGTTGGCCACAGAAAACAAGCCGACTGAACTTCCAACGGAGTCTGAAGAAGTCTAATCTGCTGCCATTTGCACTTTAAGTTCATCGAGGTTCCACAGGGCACCCCCCAGCGCCGTAGGATTGGCCCCCACCACATGATTGCGAAAGGCGGTTAGGGAGAGGGGATTGACCAAGTAGATAAAGGGGAGATATTCCTGAGCAAGTTGTTGCGCTTCGGCGTAGATTTGCTTGCGCCGTTCTAAGTCCAACTCTTGAGCCCCTTGGATGTAAAGATCACTAATTCGCTGCTCCCAGTCAGCAACAACCCGACCCGTAAGCGGCGGTTGATTCGGTGACGGTTGCTGATTGAACGTATGCAACAGGCCATCCACCCGCCAGATATTGGCACCGCTGTTGGGTTCATTGCCACCGCCTGTAAAACCAAGAATATGGGCTTCCCATTCTAGGGAGTTGGAGAGGCGATCCACAAGCGTGCCAAAGGCCAAAAACTGCAAATCCACCTGCATGCCGATCGCCCCTAAGTCCTGCTGAATTTGCGTCGCAATCGCCTCACGGATTTTGTTGCCCGCATTAGTTATCAGGGAAAAACGGACACGATTCCCTTGAGCGTCAAAGAGGCGTCCTTGATTGTCGTAGCGGAAACCTGCCTCTTGCAGTAATGCCTTAGCTTTGGCTACGTCGTAACTGTAGGTGGGCAGCCCCTGCTCTGGGGAGAAGTAAAAGGGGCTTTGGACTGGAATAGTGGAATGTTGGGGAGCCCCTAGACCTTGGTAGATATTGTTGATCATCCGCTGGCGATCGAGGGCATAGGCCACTGCCCGACGAAACCGCACATCGTTAAACCACTCGGACTTTAGCGGATCCACTAGGGGCTTGCCATTGCGGCGACCCCGATTCAGATTGAAGCACAAAAAAAGGGTATTGGCACTTGGACCACTGTTGTAGATCCTAAACTGGCCACGCTTCTCTTCTTGCTTTAGCAGGGAAAACATCTCAGGGGTGACGGCAAATAAATCCAAACCCCCTGAGCGAAATTGCAGCATGGCGGTGTCGGTGGATTCAACAATTTGCCAAATAAAGCGTTCAAGGTGGGGCAGGGGCGATCGCCAGTAGAAAGGATTGCGCCGAAAAATCAGCCGCTGGCCATTCACATAGCGATCCATAACAAAAGGACCGTTGCCGACAATTTGCCGAGGGTCTGTGTCTGTGCCCCACATTGACAAAAACTTTAACCGTCCTTGGCTATCCCGCTGCTGCACAGCTTCTCGCAAAACATGAGCAGGCAAAATGGGCAATCCAGTATTGCGTAGAAACGGTGCAAAGGGTTCTGGTAGCTTAAATGTTACTTGGCGATCGCCTTGAGCAGTAACTTCAGGCAGCAGCCCTTTCTGGCCAATGCGGAGAATATCACGACTACTCGTGGGAATTTCTGGATTGAAATAAATCTGGTTGTAGGTGAAGACCACGTCTTCACTGGTGAGGGGCGCCCCGTCTGACCACTTTAGATTTGGCTTGAGTTGAAAGATAATTTCGCGGGTTTCTGGCTTAACTTCCCAAGACTCAGCTAGGGCAGGCTCCAGTTCACCCGTGAGGCCATTTTCTTGAACTAGCCCTGTGTAGAGGTAACCAAAGACATTGGGAGATTCCTGACTCAGGGCATAGTTAAAGGTTTTCGGGTCTGAGGTGACAGCGGTAACCAACTGGTTACTGCGCGGCCTCATCAGGCCAGCACAGTTTCCAAGGCTGAGGATGCAGAACAAAACCAGCAGCGCAATCAGCGGCCATCGCCACCAGCGCATTAGCCACCACCGACAATGGTTACAATTTCCAAGCGATCGCCCGCCTGCACAGAGGTAGTTTCCCAGAACTGCCGATGTAAAATTTCACCATTGTATTCAATGGCAACAAGGCGGGGATGGATGTTGAGTAGATCACAAAGTTCAGGAATTGTGAGCGATCGCCTCAAGGTGTGAGGAGTGCCATTGACATAGATGACGATCGCTGACTCAACAGGAACCATAGCAGCAGTGGCAAATTCACCCTAGAGAAACTGCTGAAGCGTGGCTTCAATTTTTGTTTTTGGCACGGCACCCACTAAAATATCCACCTTTTGGCCACCCTTGAAAATCATCAGTGTCGGGATGCTGCGAATGCCGAAGTCGGTCGCCACCTTGGAGTTTTCGTCGGTGTTGACCTTGACGACCTTAACTCTGCCTTGATATTCATTGGCGATCTCATCCACAACGGGCGCCACCATGCGGCACGGCCCACACCAGGGTGCCCAGAAATCCACCAATACAGGAATATCACTATTTAATACTTCTTCTTCAAAGGTGGCATCGGTAACAGACAATGCACTCGACATAAGCCAAAATTCCTATAACGAATCAGCGGCCCTAGAAATATACTCTAGCAATCTTTCGCCCCTTTGGAAGCGACGAATTGTTTTTTAATTGGTTCAGGCTCAAGGCTTCCCGCCTTGCCCGAGATGACTGTAGTATATCATGTTGTTACACCTATTCGTAGAAGGCGATCGCCGTAGCGTATAATAGGGGTGCCCTTGTCCAGCAAAAGGATGTTGACTATGGCAACAAAATCCGCAAAACCCACCTATGCGTTCCGTACCTTTTGGGCAGTCCTGCTACTGGCCATTAACTTCTTAGTTGCTGCTTACTACTTTGGCATCCTCAAGTAATTTTTAGCTATAGTGCAGTTAACTTAGGGGGCTGCCAGCCCCTGCCCCCTAAACATCACTCTAACCGGCGGCCAAAGGGCAGCAACCCCAAAATCATTAGCTTAAAGTGCTGACGGGCAAAGGGTAAACCAATAATTGTAATTGCCAAGATCAAACCCCAAATCAAATGGTTAAGGGCAATTCCCCAGCCTACCACCAAAAGCCAAAGAATATTAAAGATCATTGTTAGAGGGCTGTTGGCATTGGGCACTTCAACAATTTGCTTGCCAAAGGGAAAGAGGGTACTCCAACCGAGTTGCATGGCTTTAATCCCAAAGGGAATGCCAATGATCGTGAGGCAGAGTGTTAGGCCGCCAATGATATAGCCCACACCTGTCAGGAAGCCCCCAAAAATCAGCCAAATGATATTACCAAGAAGACTCATGCTGTGTCGCTCCAAAGATTGCCTAAACCTAGGCTAACCAGGATCCGGTGCTATTTCGGTAGGGTAATGCGCAATCCGGGCGGTAGATAGTCATCTCCCAAGTAGTTCCTAGGAATTGTGCTGGTGTTGCCATCCCGCAGCGCCAAGTAGGTTGGTGACATGATTTCAATACCCGCTTCATTGCAAGTATCTTGAAGATTTTGATGTAATTCAGAAATGGTATAGCGCAGCTCCTTCCAGTTACGGGTGTAGACATTGAGTTCGTAGGCAATATGGTAATCATTAAGGGCAGTTTGTAATACAAAGGGGGGAGGCTCATCGAGGATGTTGGTGGTGCGGCGACCCGCCTCAATCATGACCGCATAAACATCGCGCCAAGGAACATCGTAGCCAAGGGTAACCGTAGTTTGGAGAATCAATGGCTGACCCATTTCCCGAATAGCGACAGCGTAATTGATCACCGTGCTGTTGAGGAGTGAAGAGTTGGGCACTGTAATCACTTGATGATTAAAGGTACAAATGCGGGTGACAAAGAGTGTTTTTTGTACCACAATCCCCGTAACATCGCCGATTTGAATTAGATCACCCACCTGAAAAGAGCGGGTATAAATCAGGATTACACCGCCGACCACGTTGGCGATCGCTGAAGTGGAGCCTAAGGAAAAGAGAATCCCTAAAAATACAGAAATACCTCGGAAGGCTGGGGAGTCAAAGCCGGGTAAGTAAGGAAAGACAACGACTGCCGCCAAGGCAATGATTAAAATTTGCAGTAGATTGTAGGTGGGATTTGCCCAGTCGGTATAAAAACCGGGAATAACAAGGCGTTCGCTTTCGATTGCGCTAAAAATAGCCCGCACCCCCTTTGAGATGTAGTAGGTCATGGCAACAATGATGGCGATCGCCACCACATTGGGCAGATAGTTGCCAATACTGGTGAGAATAAATTCAATAGAACCAAGGAAGTGATTGAGGAAATTTTTACCAAACGTGCGCGTCCATGGAAAAAGATTGAAAACGAACGTCAAGTACAGATAGAGGATAAACAACAGTAGTGCCAGACGGGCAAATTGCAAAACCCGCCATAGCCAAAGCTCAACCATTTCCCGAGAAATAATCTCAAAATTTTGCAAGCGCAAGCCCGGAATACGCTCTGCACCCCAGCGATGCAGCGGTGGGAAAACCTTGCCTGAGATGCGAAGGATAACCGAGCAGAGGATAAAGATGAGAATCGTGGTCAGAATGGCGAAAACAGTATTTTTGAGAAGATTTTGAGGAACACGATCTTGGCGATAACGGGTAATGGCTTCGCGAATACGTTGGGTCAGTTCAATCGCCACCTCTTCTTGACTTTGGAGGCGACCGTCTGCATCCGCTTTTGTAATGGTGATTAGAGGACGGTTCCCTTGAACAACGGTAACATTGTCGCGATTGCCAACTCTTTTAATTGTAATGCTGTTAACGGGAATGTCCTCATCCTCTGCCACTTGGAGAATACGGCGTTGAATCGCTGCTGCTCGCTCCTCTGCTGTAAAAGAGCCAATACCTTGGCGTACCTCAAACAGGACTTCACCATCAAGTGTGACTGGATATTCCGTCATCTCAGTTGCCGCTGCGGTCGTCTCAACTTCTTGAGCAATTAAAGGCAACTGCGCTTGCCCGACAACCAGTAAAAAAGACAACAACAAGCCTAGGAAAAAGCGTATCCAAAAGTGTGGTTTAGTCATCATCTGCAGAGGGCAGGCAGTTCATTCTCCATTTTGGGTGAAATCCTTGCCTGCCGCTGGATTAGTGAAAATCCTTAACAATGGGTAGCTAGGTATTCCGCTAGTGCCTCGGAACTCCCGATGTATTTGCCATCAATATAGCCGGGGTTGAGTGGGTGGTCACGTTGACCCATTGATTGCTTTCACGGGCGCGAAAAGTTGCTAGGGGAACACGTTGCCCTGCACACTTGGATAGCATGGTGGAGTCCTCTAGATAATGTTGCCTCCCAAAGCATAGTCGTTATGACTTTAATTTGTCAGGTTGCCATGGCACAGCAAATTGTTCATACCACAACAGGACGGGTTCGCTTTCGCGTGCCGCGTGTGCAGCGAGATCCCGCCTATGGGGAGTTATTGGTGCAGTTACTGGAGTCTTTGGCGATTGTTGAGCGGGTGCGTCTTAACCCTCAGGCGGCAACAGTGGTGGTGCAGTATCAACCCCATTTGTTGGATGAAGCGGTGGTCTATGAGCAGTTGAATCAGTGTTTTGAACAAGCGAGGGTGGCCATGCCGCAGCCCTTGCCCGAGAGTGCGGCTCCTGCGGACGCGATCGCCCTTGAAGACTACGAAGCCCAAGTAGAGGCCGATGCTCGCCTTGAAACCGATTGGGAACGCTTGGGCCTGCCCTTGGTGGCTTTGGGGGGTCTCACTCCTCAGTGTGCCCTTGGAATTGCCCTTCGCGGTTGTCGGGGCAGTGGTCTTGGCCAGTGCTTGGCCTTGGTTTCGGCGGGTGGGACAGCAGATGAGTCAGGGGCATCCCCCCAATGTGGATTTGCTCGATAGCCTCTGGATGGCACTGCATACTGTCAATGGCCAAGTCTTAGCGCCTGCATTGAAAACCACTCTGGTTGGGGCACGGGCAGATGTGCGCGATCGCCGGCGACGACAGCAGTTGCACGTCTATCCCAGTGTCTTAATGGCGCACTATGAACACCTGACGGTGGAACGTCAAGGCCACTCCTTCACGATCGAAAGTCAGGAGTTGCAAGCAGGAGATTTGCTGTGGTTGCAGCCGGGGGATGTTGTGCCTGCAGATGGTGGCATTGTTGCCGGGTTAGCGGAAGTGGAGCCTGCGCATTTTGAAGCCTCCCGACAGGTAAGGGTCTGCCGCCCCAGCGATTCCCTCTATGCCGGCTCTCAAATTCTCACAGGACAAGTTCAACTGCTCGTGAGGCGCACTGGTTGGCAAACGCGCCTTGGTTTAATTACGGATTTGCTGCACACTGAACCGGTCTATGACAGTGCCCTTGCCCACCAACAGGGGGAATTTGCCCGCCAAGCAGTGCTGCCAACCCTTGCCCTTAGTGGTGTTCTCTGGCTAGCTACCGGTGCCTACGAGCCGGCGATCGCCCCCCTACAATTTGACTTTGGCAGTGGTGTGCAACTGTCGCTGCGGACGGTAATGCTCTCGGCACAGGTCTTTGCTGTGCAACAGGGGGTATATTTACCCACTGCTGGGACGTTAGAGCACCTAGCGCAAATAGACAGCTTGGTAATTGACGGTCGTGAGGGTCTGCCCCAGCGCCAACAGGCACAACTATTGATCCAGCAATTGCGACAGCTTGGCCTTCACATCTATCTGCTGCAAGATCAAGGCATGTCTATTGAGGGCACGACGGATCTCACCAGCGATCGCCTTGCTGATCTTCAGGCCTACCTCATGGCTAACCAGCGGCGAGTGGGCTGGATGAGCTTTGGTGAAACGTGCTCCTGTCCTGAACCCACATGGTTACCAATTCGTTGGCAGCCCTCCACCTTTGCCCCCAATGCCAAAATGGTCATTCTTTTGGATGGGGACTGGTTCGCCCTTGGCCGTGGAATCGCCATTGCCCGCGATGCCCTAGAGCGCACCTATCAAAATGTAGCCTTGATTTCTCTGCCAAATTTGGCCGTCACCTTTGGTGGTATGTTTTTTGGCCTACATCCTGTGGTCAATGTCCTGACCAACAATGCCACTGCCTTTATGGCTGAGTTTTGGCATGGTAGCTCCCCCCAGTTTCGCACCGCCCTATTGCCAACCGCGTCAACGACTGTACCCCTGCCACTGCTGTCCTTGGGATCCCCCCAACTGGCGGTGGCTTCATAGAGCAAGAGTATCAAGGGGTTAGTAACGCTGTTTCAAGAATGTGAAAACCGACCAAAGCCCTGTAAACCAACTGGCAATGGCGAGGAGCAAGAAAATTCCCCCCGGCAGCATTGTCAGCCAACCGATTCCCCGCAAAAGGTAGAGAATGAGGAAGACGCTGAAACAAGCAGCAAAGGCATAATAGGCAACGGGCACGGCAAATTCGGTAATGAAGTGTTATAGTAATCTCGTAATGTAAGGGCATGGGACTTGTCAACAGTGAAACAATTGACGTTGATGGGCTATCCCAACATCACCACTTGGTATCTCGAAATGGGGTTGCGCCAGCGGCGGGCAGCCATCCCTGCACTCTCGGTTGTGGATAATTGCGAAGGACCGAGTATGAGCTGATCGGCCTGCAAGTGTTCACCCCTGTGTGAACTGGGTCGATCAGAAGTGTTGAGCGTGTTAGTCACTGTTACTGCACTTCAAGTTTTTAACAACTCAAACCAATTCAACACCCTTCAGCGGGTTAGGTCATGCCCTGGTTAGGAACGTTCCTGCCTGAGCGGCTCTAACTGCTGTGGAATTAGCTTGCGAGGAACGACCAATGTCTGCATTTGCTACTCCCATTACTCCTGTACCCATTCCCGACAACATTAGCTTAACAGAACTTGTTGATAAATACTTTACGGCTTACAACTCGGCACGCTTGCGGGAAATTTGCCAACTGCTGAGCCAACGGGTCTTCCAGCACAGGTGACGGTTGGCCTCAGCCTCTCAGGGGCGATGACCCCCACGGGGTTGGGTATTTCAGCCTTGGCGCCTTTAGTGCGGGCTGGATTTGTCGATTACATCATTAGCACCGGGGCAAATCTCTACCACGATATTCACTATGCCCTCGGCATGGATCTCTACGCAGCGCATCCTTTTGTGGATGATGTGCAACTGCGCAAGGAAAGCAAAATCCGCATCTATGACATTATCTTTGACTACGATGTGCTCCTTGAAACCGATGCCTTTTTGCGGCAGGTGCTGCGCAGCGAAACGTTCCAACGCCGCATGGGCACCGCTGAGTTTCACTACCACCTAGGGCGCTATGTTCGGGAACTAGAAATACAGCGGGGGCAAACCCATTCCTGTTTACTGGCAACGGCCTATGAATGTGGCGTGCCCATTTACACTTCGTCCCCCGGCGATAGTTCCATTGGCATGAATGTGGCGGCGATCGCCCTTGAAGGCTCGAAACTAATCATTGACCCCGCCATTGATGTCAACGAAACCGCCGCCATTGCCTACTTTGCCCGCGAAGCCGCCGAGGGAAAGGGTAAGAGTGCCGCTCTAATTATTGGTGGGGGGAGTCCGAAAAACTTCCTGCTGCAAACTCAGCCGCAAATCCACGAAGTCTTGGGGCTAGAGGAACGGGGGCACGATTACTTTATTCAGATTACCGATGCCCGTCCGGATACAGGTGGCCTCTCCGGAGCCGTACCCAGTGAAGCTGTCAGTTGGGGCAAGGTGGATCCCCAAGGGCTGCGGGATACCGTAGTCTGCTATACCGATAGCACGATTGCTCTGCCTATTCTCACTGCTTACTGCCTCAATCGCTGTCAACCCCGTCCCCACAAACGACTCTACGATCGTCGGCAGGAAATGGTGGAACGCCTGCAGCAACTCTATCTGCAAGCGCAACTTCAGCACAAGGTGAAAGAGCTGCCCATTGAAGTGCCTGTAGCCACCTATCCCTGTGGCACACCAATTCGTCGGGGTTAGTCACAGCGGCGGGGGATCCTCAGGGATCCCTCGAAGGCGCGGGCGAGATTTTCAGGCGTAAACACCTCACTAGTGCGGCCATAGGCCAAGATGCTGCGGTTTACCAGCACCACCTGATCGCAGAAGGTAGTAATCGAGGAGAGATCGTGGGTGGAAATGAGAATCGTGTGCCCTTTCTCCCGCTCCGCTAGGAGGAGATCAATCATCAGTTTCTCCGTTTTCACATCCACGCTCGCAAAGGGTTCATCCAACAGCAAAACTTGGGCTTCTTGGGCAAAGGCACGGGCAAGGAACATCCGTTTCTTTTGGCCGCCGGAGAGTTCGCCAATTTGGCGATGCCGCAAGGGCCACAGTTCCACTTGCTCTAGGCTTTCGCGTACCCGCTGGCAATCTCGCACTCGCGGTTGGCGCAACCAATTCATCTTGCCATAGCGCCCCATCATCACCACATCCCAAACCCGCAGAGGGAACTGCCAATCTACGTCTTCACTTTGGGGCACATAGGCCACAAGGGACTGCCGTTGCACCTGTTGTCGGGGTAATCCATGAATGCGCACCTGACCTCGGATAGGCTTGACAAACCCCATGATTGCCTTGAAAAGGGTTGATTTGCCCGCACCATTCATGCCCACCACCCCACAGATCGTACCTGCGGGCAGTTGCAGGGTTGCTCCATGGAGGGCGAGATGGCGATGATAGGCCACCGTTACATCTGCTAAATCAATGGCAGGGCTAGAAATCATGAGGCTGTCCTCCCGGTGAGACCGTTAATAAGGGTGTTGAGGTTGTACCTAAGTAGGTCAAGGTAGGTGGGGGCATTGCCCTCAGGGGGAGATAAGGAATCCACGTAGAAAATGCCAGCAAATGTCGCCCCAGACTCCCGTGCCACTTGTTGTTGAGAACCTGGATTGACGGTACTTTCGCAAAAGACAGCGGGAATCTGTTGCCGGCGCACAATGTCAATCACCCGCGTCATCTGTCGTGGCGTCCCCTCCTGATCGGCATTTAGGGGCCAAAGGTACACTTCCTTCAGGTCGTAGTCCCGCGCAAGATAGGAAAAAGCACCTTCACAGGTGACGATGTAGCGTTTGTTGGCGGGGAGGGCAGCAAGGGCCTGCCGTAGCTCTTGATCTAGGGCACGAATTTGGGCTTTGTAGGCTGCGGCGTTGGCGGCATAGGTCTCGGCGCCGGCGGGATCTAGGGCTGTTAGGGCTTTGCGAATGTTCTCAACATAGATCAAGGCATTTTGGGGCGACATCCACGCATGGGGATTGGCTTGACCGCGGTAGGCATCCTCTTGAATAGGAATGGGGGTAATGCCTTCTGTGAGCGTAATGCGGGGAACATTGGGCAGACTGTTGTAGAAGCGATCGCCCCAGCGTTCCAGGCCAAGGCCATTTTCTAAAATGAGGGCAGCCTCCTGTCCTCGCACGAGGTCACTGGGGGTAAATTCATAGCTGTGGACTTCGGTTCCCGGTTTAATTAGTGACTCCACCCGCAGGCGATCGCCCGCCACCTGCTGCGCCATATCCGCAAGCACTGTAAACGTGGTCAGGACTAAGGGGCGTTCATCCCTGTTGGTTTGAGTTGGACGGGTTGCTGGGCGATTCTGCGGAGCAGGGGCTGTACACGCCCCCAACAGGAGAACTCCCACCAGTAACCAACTCAGACCCCGCACAATTGGCGATCTTTCATAATCATTTCATAATTTTCAGCCTAGCATAGAATGCCCGAGAAAATGAAAGAAAAATGAAAAGCCCCCCTTGGAGGGCGATCGCCCTGTCCGATACACTGAGGAGAGACAGTCATGGGAAGCAACGGTGAAACAACGCAAACGCTGGCTAGTGCCTCTGGTGATACTCCTTTTCTGGTTGGGCACATTCCTGCTGCCGCCCTTGGCGATCGCGCTGCCCGTTGAACAGCCGTTAATTGCTGCCTTGCCCCAGGGGAATGCCATTACCGATCCCAAAGCACTGCTTCGTTGGGCCTTACCAATTGACAATCCAACGGTACGAGAACTGCAAAGGGATCTAGAACAAATTTCTTTTTGGGTACGGGGCAAGCAGTGGTCAAAAATTGCCAACAATGTCAGCAAAGCTAAAGCCATTGTTCGCGATCGCGCCGCTGAACTCCTCAACAGCATCCCTGCGGAGAAGCAAGAAGCAGCCAAAGCCCTGTTGACGGAGTTAGAGACCGCCCTTGAGACGCTCCAAGAAGCTGCCAAAGCCAGAGATCGCAACCAACTCTTGCCCGCCAAAGCAGCCGCCCTCGACAAGGTGGGGGACTTGGAGGCCATGATGGTACAACACTTTAGCTACACACCGCCCAAGGGCTATGAAAACCTGCCGCAATTGCTTGGTCGTGCTACTGTGGAAATGGAAACCACCAAGGGCAACCTCACGATTGTTGTGGATGGTTACAGCGCTCCTCTGACTGCTGGCAACTTTGTGGACTTGGTGCAACGCCACTTCTACGATGGTTTGCCCTTTACCCGGGCGGAGGAATCCTATGTGCTGCAAGCAGGGGATCCACCGGGGCCAGAGGTGGGTTTCATTGACCCAAAAACCAAACAGTACCGCGCCATTCCCCTTGAAATTCTGGTTGAGGGTGACAAATATCCCCTCTATGGCATCACCCTTGAAGATGCGGGGCGTTACTTAGAACACCCCGTGCTTCCCTTTTCTGCCTATGGCACCGTTGCCTTGGCCCGTCCCAATGACGATCCCAATGGCGGCTCCTCCCAATTTTTCTTTCTGCTCTTTGAACCTGAACTGACGCCCGCAGGGCTAAATCTTTTAGATGGTCGCTATGCTGTCTTTGGCTATGTGGTAGAGGGGGAAGAAACCCTGCGACAATTGCGCCAGGGGGATAAGATTCTCTCGGCCAAGGTGGTGGATGGTCTGGAAAATCTGGTGCAGCCTGCCTAGGTTAGGATGTCCGATATAGACGCCGTTGAGAGAGTGCAATGATTGCTAAGGTTGCTCCTGTCCTTTTCCTACTCCTAGTCAGTGCGCCTGCTTGGGCTGCTAATCCCGCCCATTTAGAACAACTACGCCGCACGGGCAACTGCCCCAACTGTGATCTCAGCTATGCCCGCCTACGGAGTTGGCATCTTGAAGGCGCCGATCTGCGGGGGGCAAACCTCAATGCGGCTAATTTACGCGGCACCAACCTCAGCCGTGCCAACCTCAGCGGCGCTATTCTCAATAACGCGGATCTGACAAAAGCCAATCTGACAAATGCCAACCTTACAGGGGCAAGTTTGCTGATCACCCGTTTGGATCGCGCGATTCTTGTGGGGGCGCAGCTAGTGGGTGCAGTGCTGGGGGGGCGCGACCGCTTAGCACGGGTACAGACATTTAGCAATGCCACCCTGCCCAATGGTCAAAAGGCCTTTTTTTTAGCAGAACCGACTCGCCGCCCCTAGCCTATGGAGATTGCGATCGCCAGCTTTATCATCCTCTTCCTACTCACTGAAGCCGTATTGCACCTCCGACAGTGGGTAATTCCATTACCGGTGGTTCTCATTGCTGCTGTTGCTTTAGTGGTGGCCTCTAACTGGTCGCTCTTCCGCCGTGAGTAGCCTCCCCATCCTAGATGTAACGGCCAAATGCCTAGAGGAGCTGATCGCCTGGCATCAGACACACCATCCGCAATGGAGTGCTCAATGGCAATCCCTTTATGAACTGCGCGATCGCCTCCACCACAGGGCATGGCACATTGTTGTCCTTGGTCAAGTGAGCCGGGGCAAGTCCGCCCTTTTGAATGCCCTCTATGGTGACGCCATTTTTCCCGTGGGCGCCATTCATGGTACGACTCAATGGCCGCGAACGGTTCGCTGGCACTGTCAGAATCAAGTCGTTGATCTGACGGACACTCCCGGTCTTGACGAAGTGGCCGGTAGCAACCGGGAAGACATGGCATGGAGAGCCGTTGAGACGGCCGATCTTGTCCTTTTTGTCACCCAAGAAAATCTCACCCCTGTCGAATGCCAAGCCCGCGATCGCCTAAACACCCTTGGCATTCCCTACAAACTTATTTTCACCAAGGCGGATCTCTACCCACCAAGGGCGGAAGGTATTGCTGTGAGCAGCACCACGGGTCAGGGAATCCCAGAACTACAGCAGTGGCTACACCAATGGCTGCAACAGGAGGCCCCCCAAGCGCGTGCCCTGCGAATTCTCCACCAAGCCAGTCAAGTTGAACAGAGCCTAGGAGCGGCTCTTGGCACTCAAGACACGTCGGCATGGTCTTGGTTAGCCGCACAGATGGTGGCTAGCCTGCTGCTGCCGGAGGGATTTTTCGATGTAGTACTGGCGATGATCAGTACCCTTGCCTATATCCGCAAAGCCTGCCAAGCCTATGCCGTGCCCTTTCCCCTACCAGCCTTTGCGAGTCTGAGTCAGTTTGTTTTGTTGTGGTATGCGGCAATTTATCTCTCCAGTTGGCAGGGCTTGACCTTCGGCAGTGAACTCTGGGGAATAAATACCACGGTCTTCCTACAGGGGGGAGTGATCTTCTGGGGCTATCAACAAATTCGCCGCCGACTGCATCCCTACCTTCAGCAGGGCTACCAATGGGGACACTGCGGCCCCCAGCGACTATTGCAGCAACTGACTCAAACTCGTGCCAATGTAACCGCCTCCGGCTGATCTTGGTATTTGCCCCGCCGTGTTTCATAATTTACATCGCAGGGTTCGCCCTCAAAAAAGAGTAACTGCACGACCCCCTCATTGGCGTAGATGCGACAGTCAGCACTAGATGAATTGGAGAATTCCAACGTCAGATGGCCACGCCAGCCCGCTTCTGCCGGTGTCAAGTTGGCAATAATCCCTGCGCGGGCATAGGAGCTTTTACCAATACACAGAACCGTGACATTTTCCGGTACCTGTAGGCGTTCTAGAGCTACCCCAAGGCCATAGGAATGGGCGGGCAAAATGAAAAAAGCACCATTGGCATCCTCATGCAGCGGCACAGACTCCAAATTTGCTGGGTTAAAGTTTTTCGGATCCACGACTGTTCCCGGCACATGGCGAAAGATACGAAACTCCTTAGGGCTAAGGCGAATATCGTAACCGTAGGAGGAAAGACCAAAACTAATCACCGGCTGCTCCGCCACGCGCCGCACAAGGGTGGGTTCAAAGGGCTGAATCATGCCTTGGGTGGCCATGGCTCGAATCCAGACATCATTTTTAATCATTGCGCTGCCGCAACCGCATAAACAACCAATGTATATTACAGTTCTTTTCCTATAGAGAGAACACACTCAACACAAAGCCTGTTTGCATTGGCGCAGGGCTAAACCTTAAGGCATCGCCTCATGCCATTAACGCTTTGCTTCCCGCTGACCCCAGCGATAGCCCAGTTCAAAGCAAAGCAAGGAATTGAGGACATAAATCCCCACTGCGGTTAACCAGCGCCATCCCTGACCCATCTCTGGCCGCAGCCACGGTAATAGCATCAACCCAACAGCGAGACTAACCAGAAAACCGAGACCCGTTCCCGCTGCTATTACCTGCATGATAAACAACCCTCCCAGTTCTAGGCTGTTGGGCAACTCGCGGCGAAATAGCCAAAAATAAAACTGCATCAGGAAGAAATGCGGCCAGATCAGTAGAAAAATGACCCCAAGTAATAGATTAGAAAATAGGCCTCTCACTCTCTAGAAAATCCCAGAAGCAATAGGGGTACTGTGCCCCAGTATAGCGGGGAGGCTCTAAATCCGATCCAAAACCCGAATCCCTAGGAGGGATAGCCCCAGCTTCAGCGTTTGCGCAGTGAGATAGGCGAGGGTTAGACGGGAGTGTTTCGTTGGCTCAGCAGCCGAGAGGATAGGACAGCGATCGTAGAACTGGTTGAAAAGCTGGCTTAGTTCAAACAGGTATTGGCAGAGGCGGTTGGGCAATAGCTCGGCGCTCACCAGCTCAAGGGTTTCCTCTAGTTGCACAAGGTGCTTGGCAAGCCGTTGCTCAGTTTCATCCTCTAAAAGTAGGGGAGTATCTGCCGCAAGGGTAGCCCAATCAATTTCGCCGCGGCGGGTGAGTCCCTGAACACGGACATAGGCATAGAGCAGGTAGGGAGCTGTGTTTCCCTGCAGGGAGAGCATCTTGTCGTAGCTAAAGACATAGTTGCTGTTGCGGTTTTGGCTGAGATCCGCGTACTTGACAGCGGCGATGCCAATGGTTTGGGCTACAGTGTCTATAAATTCAGGGGACTCGCTGCGCCCTTCAGCGGCAAGGCGTTGTTCCAAATCCGTGCGACTGCGGGCGATCGCCTCCGTCAACAAATCCATGAGTCGAATTGTTTCCCCGGAACGGGTTTTCAAGCGTTTGCCATCTTCCCCTAAAACCAAGCCAAAGGGGACATGGGTTAGCGTTACATGGGAAGGCACCCAACCCGCGCGCTGCGCCACTTGAAACACTTGGGCAAAGTGGGTGGACTGCCCAACATCGGTGACGTAAATAATCCAGTCCGCCTGATCTTTTTCAATGCGATAGCGCAGTGCTGCTAAATCTGTGGTTGCGTAGTTATAGCCACCGTCGGATTTCTGCACAATCAAGGGTTGGGGCTGTCCCTCTTTGTTTGTGAAACCCTCAAGGAAGACGACTTTTGCCCCTTGATCTTCTATTAGGAGGCCAACAGCCGCTAGATCCTCAATCACTGCGGGCAACAAGGGATTGTAGAAGGATTCCCCGCGCTCGGTGAGTTGAATATCCAGCAGATCGTAGATCTTTTGGAACTCGCGGCGGGATTGCTCACACAAAAGTTGCCAAGCGCGGCGGCTGTGTTCGTCTCCCTGCTGCAGCGCCACCACTTGCCGGCGGGCTTTTTGCTGAAACGCAGGGTCGCTGTCAAAGCGCTGTTTGGCCTGTTTGTAAAAGGTTACCAAGTCTCCCAAATCAAGGGCATTGGCAGTGGTGAGAGCGTCGGGATACACTTCGTCAAGGTAGGCGATGAGCATGCCAAACTGTGTCCCCCAGTCCCCCACATGGTTCAGCCGTAGGACATCATGTCCTTGAAATTCAAGAATGCGGGCAATGCAGTCACCAATAATCGTGGAGCGCAGGTGACCCACGTGCATTTCCTTGGCAATGTTGGGGCTGGAAAAATCAACCACTACCCGTCGTGGTTTTTGGCTCTTGGGGATACCCAAGCGATCGCTCCCCAGAGCGTGTTGCAGACTGCGCGCCAAAAAGGCTGGCTGGAGACGAAAATTGAGAAAGCCCGGTCCTGCAATTTCAACGGGCTGGCAAATATCGTCAACGTTAAGATGTGCCACCACTTCTTGGGCAAGTTCCCGCGGCGCTTTGCCCACCTGCTTGGCGAGGCTCAGGCATACATTGGATTGATAGTCGCCAAATTTGGCTTGACTGGCCGGCAGCAGTAGTGGCTGCGGATAGGCCTCTAGGGGCAGAGCCGTTTGCAGGGCACTGAGGAGGCGATCGCCCAACAGAGATAAAGGAGCAACCATTAACGTTTGCGCCCCCGTCGTTGCTGTTTTTGCTCCGCTTGCAGGCGCCGGCGATCGCGCCACTCAGCAAACGTGAGATAGCCAATGCCGCCGGTCACGACAATCAACAGCAGCAAGGCCACTAGAACTAGAAGATCTGCCAATGAAACCGTCATTAGCCCAGCTTTAGGTGGCTACATACCGTGGCGACCCCAGACCACAAAGGCAATCGAAAGCGTAAAGACACTGAGAACGCCTACCCAACCGAGCGTGATAATATCCATGGCATGGGACCTGAATTCAATGCAGACCTCATTTTAACGCAGATAGATGATCTTTTTTCATTGGAGGCAGGCTACAGACAATGATGCAGGGCACGACAGCAATTGAAACCGCTATTGAACAAGGAGATCTAACCGCTGTTCAACAGGCGATCGCCAGCGGTGCCGAGATCAAGGCAGAGGCTCTAGCCCTAGCTGCAGAATTAGGACATACAGACATTGTGGCAGCTCTAATTGCCGCAGGCGTCGATGTCAACCAAGGGGATAGTGAGGGATGGACCCCCTTAATGGCCGCCGCAGGGGGTGGGCACACGGCCATTGTGGAGAAGCTACTGGCAGCAGGTGCCAATGTTAACGCCCAGACCACCTTTGGTCTAACCCCCCTAATGGCCGCAGCAGCGAAGGGACAAACAGCTACAGTTCAACAACTGATCGCCGCAGGGGCGGATCTTAACGCCAAAGATCAAAATTCTTGGACAGCACTTGTCTGGGCACTAGATGGGAAACATAGCGAGGTGGTGGCAGTCATTAAAGCCGCTCGTGCACAATCCTTGGCATCATGATCAAATACCTCAATCTATTTTTAGCAGCAGCCCCCGCAAGTCTTTTAGTGGCGCAACTGACGCGAACTCAACGGCTGCGGGTCGCGTTGATCGAAGCGGCTCAAATTGTTGGCATTGTTGGCATTGCCATCCTCATCGATTGGCTGCTTCTGAAACTGGGGATTTATCAACTGCAACAACGGCTTAGCCCAAAAGCTGGCCAACAATCCCAGCCATGGCTCTCCCTCGCCGCTAGTCTATTGCGCCTGACACTGCGAATTTTACTCTGGTCCCTCGTTTTATCTTGGATTCTCCAATCTGTTCAAAGTCTTTCCCCTTGGCATGAGCGCATTGGCAGCACAATTCAGTTTCTGCTCCAGCGGGTGGCAGTGGTGTTTAACACTCCCTTTATGGAGTTGGGGCGCACTAAAATCACGCTGAACTTTGTCTTTTTAATTCTCTTTTTATCCCTAGTGGTGATTTTTACCTCCCGCTGGGTCAGTGAGTGGCTCAAAACTCGGATTCTTGCCCAGTTACGGGTGGATCGTGGCAGCCAAGAAACCATTACCCGTGTAGTGAGCTATAGCTTGAGTTTTATTGGTTTTATCATCGTTTTGCAAACTGCCGGCATTGACCTCAGTTCCCTCACGGTGTTGGCGGGGGTCTTGGGGATCGGCTTTGGTTTTGGTTTACAAACCCTAGCCAGTAACTTTATTAGTGGCTTAGCCATTCTTTTAGAACACCCAATTAAAGTCGGCGACTTTATTGAAGTGGATGGTCTCCTAGGCACCGTGGAAAAAATCTCAATTCGTGCCACGATTATCCGCACCAATGACAGCCAGTACGTCATTGTCCCCAACAACCGCTTTATTGAAAAGAACGTTGTTAACTGGAGTTACGGTAGCCCCGATAGCCGCATCCATATCCCTGTGAGTGTTGCCTACGGCAGCGATACAGTGCTTGTAACCGAGGCGCTCCTCAGTGCTGCCCGTCAGGATCCCCGCGTCCTGCTGACGCCACCCCCCAGTGTCTGGTTTCGCGGCTTTGGCGAAAGTGCCTATCTTTTTGAATTGCTGGTGTGGATTAACCGCCCCCAAGATTCCGAGCCCATTAAAAGTGCCCTCTATTTTCTCATTGAGCAGGAGTTACGGCAGCGGCAAATTGAAGTTCCTTTCCCCCAGTTAGATCTGCGGTTGCGCGACTTGGGGGAACTGCGCTCCTTAGCGCACTATTACCATCGTTCTGTAGCCAGTGCACCCGAAACGACAACAGGGACTGAGCCCATGCCTGCAGAAATAGCCAAAGCGGAACCCTCCCTTGCTGATTTATTGCGCAATATCAGTTGTTTTTCCCGCTGCTCCAATGCGGAATTGCAAATGCTCATCGAGTTGGGCAATCGCCAATTTTATAGTATCGGGGAAATTATCTGCTGTGAGGGAGATCCGGGGGATGCTTTTTACATCATCCTTGAGGGAGCCGTGGAAGTTCGTTCGGAGCACCTGAATCAGATTTTAGCAACCCTCTATAAAGGAGAGTTTTTTGGTGAAATTGCCGTACTGACGGGGATGCCGCGATCGGCTACCGTGCGGGCCTTAGAAGAAACAGTTCTATTTGTGGTACATCGCTCAGCAGTACAACGACTCCTACAAGCTCAACCCGAATTAGCGGAAGATATTGCCCATGAGCTAGCAATGCGGCAACAGGTATTGCAAGAACTCGGCCTAGTCAACTCCCAAGACATCAAAAGCTTGCCTCCCCTGCAGTGGATTCGTCGCCGTTTGCGGACACTCTTTAATGTTTAGAACGTCAAGCGTTCAATCAAGCTCTGCTGTTGGGGAAACTGGACTTGGAGCAGCCGGCGATTGCCTAATTCAAACTAATTAAAATCGCGAAAGTCCAATCCCGGTGCCACCGTACAGCCCACAGGACTAAAACTGTCTAGTGCATCCACCGTCGCCCCAAACCATAGGTGCTGGACTACATCAATGACCCACACCACGGCTGCATAGCTGCATAAACTCAGCCTGCCCTTCAACCGGAGGCTCTACGCTATTTTTCGTCAATGCTTGATCGCCCCCCTGAAATCCGGAGGGCAAAACCGCTTGGGGAATGCTCCTTACTGAGCAATAGACCTCGCCGAAATAGCCTCCGGATGGGGGTGCTCGATTTACGCCTTAGCTAGCCAAGTATTCATACATTTGCTGGCGTCGCCGCCGCAGGTGATCGAGGGCTTGCCGCTCCAGTTGCCGTACCCGTTCACGGCTGAGATTGAGTTGCTCGCCCACCTTGGCAAGGGACAGCTCTTGGCCATCCCCCAACCCGTAGCGCAGAATGAGTACTTGCCGTTGTTGTGGGGTGAGTTCCGCCAGCCAAAGGTTGACATCATCCCGGAGAGACTCTACTGTAGTAAATTGCTCTGGCGAAAGACTGTCATCCTCAAGGAGTTCGCCGAGTTCAGTGTCCTGATTGTCCCCCACGCGCAGATCAAGGGAAACGGGTTGGCGAGCAAGGGTCAGGTATTCACGGATTTGCTCGGGTTCCAGTTCTAGTGCGGCTGCCACCTCAGCAGGGGTCGCACTGCGTCCCAGTTTTTGCGCAAGTTCGCGCTGGGTGCGTTTGATCTTGTTCAGCTTTTCGGTGATGTGGATGGGCAGGCGAATTGTCCGCGCCTGTTGGGCGATCGCCCGCGTAATTGCCTGACGAATCCACCAGTAGGCATAGGTCGAGAATTTGTAGCCTCGGGTGGGATCAAACTTTTCCACACCGCGTTCGAGGCCGAGGGTGCCCTCTTGCACCAAGTCCAGCAATTCAAGATTACGCTTTTGATACTTCTTGGCCACTGAAACGACAAGGCGCAGATTGGCCTCAATCATCTTTTGTTTGGCGCGCTCACCCCGCTTGAGGAAATTGCGCAGTTCCGTTGGCGTGAGATTGCAGGCTGCGGCCCACTCTTCAGAAGTTGGTTCGCGTCCCAATTGCTTGGCTAGAGCCTCGCGTTTTTCCCGCAGTGCCATCATTTGCTGTACCTGTTTACCCAAAATAATTTCCTGTTCGTGGGTCAGCAGCGGCACGCGCCCAATTTCCTGTAGGTACGTGCGCACCATGTCGGTGCTCACTGTGGGGGTAGGGGATGGAGCTTTGGAAGCGGAGTTCATCATAGCAGCACAGATTCTAAACAGTATTTGGCAAGGAAGAATGCAAATAAAAGGTTTACGGAGAAGAAGATGACGACCCGCACTAATAAAGCTGAGGTTTATATAGCGTTAGCCTAGCAGGTGAAAGGGAGTTGGCCTGTATCCTGATCTACTTAGACTTAAATTGTGCCCCGAAAGTTGCCAATTCATAACAGCTGATTCCTGAAATAAAGATTAAAGTTTGTCAACTAGAAACGGGGATCAGGAGATGGGCAAGGACTTTAGGGACAAATTCGAGAGCAAAAACACGGCCAAAGGCAGCAACAAACTGCTGGCGTACATCCTCTAGATCAATATCGGTATAAAACTGTTGTAAGTTCCCCACGGGGCGATCGCCAATGCCACAGGGGACAATGCGACCAAAGCCCTTGAGATCGTTCACTACATTGAGGGCAATGCCATGGAAGGTAATCCAGCGGGTCACCTTGATCCCAATGGCGGCCACCTTGTACCCCTCCACCCAAACACCCGTGAGGCCAGCAACGCGTTCCCCTTTAATGCCATAGTGCCCAAGGGTTTGAATCACGACTTCCTCCAACTGGTGGAGATACCAATGCAGATCGCAGCGATGGCGGCGTAAATTCAAAATTGGGTAGGCCACCAATTGGCCGGGGCAGTGGTAGGTGACATCGCCTCCCCGTTCAGTACGCAGTACCTCAAGGCCTGTGGCTACAGGATCAAAGTGAACATGAGCCGTGGTTGCCCCCTGACCAAGGGTATAGATGGGGGGGTGCTCAAGGGTGAGCAGGACATCTGGGGCGGTGGGATTCTGACAGCGCTCCGCCACCAGTTGCTGTTGCCAGCGCCAAGCATGGCGGTAGGGGATGATCCCCAAAGCACAATGCCAACCGAGAGCAGCTTTCATAGGGGATGCCAAATTGTCAAGGGCTAGAGGATAAGAATTATCACAGAACACGAATAAAGGTGAAGAGCCTCAGGATGTCCTGTAATCCCCGATACGAAAGTGCTAGGGTGGAAATAGATCAGCCTTAGATCTATCTGTTTTTTGCTCAGGGGAGGCAACCCTATGAGGCTAGTGATTCACGGTAAAAACATTGATATTACGGATGGCATTCGCAGCTATGTGAATCAAAAAATTGAGCGAGCCACTAATCATTTCCAGAATGTAATTAACGAAGTTGATGTGCATCTTGCCGTGGCTCGGAACCGCAGTACAGCTCCTCAACAAACTGCGGAAGTGACCCTATTTGTCAATGGCTCAGTGATTCGCGCTGAAGAAAGCAGTGAAAATCTCTACGCCAGTATTGACCTTGTTGCCGACAAAATTGCGCGCAAGCTCCGTAAACTCAAAGAAAAACGGCAAGATAAGTCCCGTGCGAAAGATACTAATAGTGTGGTGGAGCCCGCAGTGGTGACAGACTTGGTGGGCGATCGCACCCCACAACTGCCCGAGCAAGTGGTGCGCATGAAATACTTTGCTATGCCGCCGATGACCATTCAAGAAGCCCTTGAGCACCTCGAAATGGTGGATCACGACTTCTATGTCTTCCGCAATCGCGATACAGGAGAAATCAACGTGGTCTATGAACGCAATCATGGGGGTTATGGCGTCATTCAACCCCGCCCCACTTCCCAAGAGGAGAATCACCACAGCACTAAGGCGGTTGCGAAAGCTCACCACTAGATTGTCTAGATTGTCAATCCATCTTCGGTCTTAATAGCCCCTCGATAAAGAGGGAGGTTACAGCCCTTTTCTGCAGACATAGGGGATGCAATCTTTACCCATGTTAGCCTTCACCGATTTAAGCATGTTCTCCTTCCTCGGGAAAAGGGCTGTCTTATTACGCAGGGCGAAGCTCCCTAGGGGCGCAGGATCAACTGCCATTCCTGTGTTTGGCGATCGCGCTGCAGTTCACTATTTTCACCAATGACATAGGGTCCCCAGTAGCGTTTAGAACCATCGAGGGTAAATGCCAAGACAATATCCCCTGGCTGCAGGGTGAGCTTACCTTCGGGCAGCGTTAATAGTAATCCCTTAATATTACCTTCCATAGGAGCAAAGTCCCAATGCACTGCACCTTTATCGGGATGGGCGCGATCGCGAGCAGCAAGCAACACCACGCGCACTGGAAAGGCCGTTTGATTACTAATGCGCAGACCATTCGGTTGCGGGTTGGCCGGAGGCTGGGGAGTGGGTAAGGGCTGAACAGTTGTGATTTCTGGTTCTGCTTCGACAATCGGCGGTGGTTGAGTCAGCAGATCTGGCTCCCACCAGAGCGTAAAATGTATTTGTGAAAGAATAATTGCACCAATCACCCCGATGAGCACTGCCACGAGGTAGGGAAGAAATTTAATTCGGATAGACATAGAGATAGGTTACTGCCGATGCCGCGCCTTCCTTTCCAGTGTAGAGAGTTATGGCAGAAACCGCAGTAGGCAAAAAAGATTGAGCTTAATTGCCGGTGCCCTGAACTTCAGACTGACGTCGTTCTTGCAAACGTTGCAAGGAAATCTGAGCTGCTGTCGCCACATGGGGATGATCGTCTTTAGCTAGATACTCCAGAGCGGCCTGAGTTTTCGGACTAGGTAGGTTACCTAGAGCTTCAGCAAGGCGTTGGCGTACCAACCAATCCTCTGCGGTCACAAAAGGCAAAATATCCTCCACAACGCTAGGATCGCCAATTTCACCCAGCGCGGCAATCGCCCCTTGGAGCATCACGACTTCCTGACTTTTCAGCGCCGATCGCAACACCTCCACCGCGCGGGGATCCTTGAGATTGCCCAGCGCCACAGCGGCACTAAAGCGCACCAGCCAATCGGTGTCTTCATAGAAGGCGCGCACCAGAGGTTCAAAGGCACGTTCGTCTTCAAGATAGCCCAACGCTCCGGCGGCATCGGCACGAATGCCGTAGTCTGGTTCCGTTTCGAGCAAATGCACTAAGATGTCAAAGCACTCAGGTGTGGATTTAACCCCAAGGGCAAACACCGCCATTGAGCGAATCTGGAGATTTTCGTCCCAAAGGACTTTTTTAATGAGGGGTACAGCATCCGCAGAGGGGACATCCCGTAGGGCGGCTAGCGCCAGCAGGCGATCGCGGGAATTGGGACTTTCCAGTTGATGGGCAAGCTGTTCAAGGGAGGGCATGGCAGTAACCTGAAAACTAATTTACAAAAATTAACAATATATCCCCATTATAAAAAAGTCTCCCCAAAGTAAAACCAGCGGAAAGACTCTGGCTGATCGGTTGGGGAGAACTTGTCCAAAAAATATCTAAGAACACAGTCCTAAGCTGCTTTTGCTTTTTGCAGGAGATTTTGAACCTGCTTGACTGCATAGGGCAGAATATTGCGAACTGCCCAGACCGCAGCTAATAGGACAGGTAACAGGACAATCAGGACACGCCAATCCATACCTATAACCTCCCAAAATGTTTTCTGAAAACTTTATGAATTATTGTACAGCCTTCTCCTCAGGGGGAAAGAGGCAGGTTATGGATAATACTGGCTTTACTGTTTTGAGCCGGTTCTGCCCTAGGAAAA
>DVDZ01000009.1 GCA_015296025.1 Thermosynechococcus sp. M46_R2017_013 | reverse complement strand
ATAGAGTCAAAGCGGTAGCTGGCACAAGAGTCTAGACCCAAGAGGTCAAAGAAGGTCTGGGGCAACTGGGCAAAGAGTTGATAAAACAGGGAGTCGCGACGCATGGGTTAGGGGGAACAAGTGCAGGCCTCTAGGGCATGGGCAATGCTGTAGTGTTTAATGGGTAGTGGATAGTGTACTTAGTGTCGCGCCTTGGTAATAGTGGGTCAAAATCTGGTCGTAAGTGTAGCCCTGCAGTGCCATACCATAAGCCCCCCATTGGCTCATGCCCAAGCCATGACCGTGACCCCGACCCGTCATCGTAAAGGCCACCGGCACACTTTGTCCTGTTTGACTGGCCACATTGCCGTACTCTGGCGTAATTGTTAGGAGAGTACTACGTAGTCCCAAAATCCGCCGTAGTTCACTGCCTGAAATCGTACGGCTACCTGTAGTGCCGATAACTTGTACTGACATGATCCGCCCTTGGGGTGTCAATTGCAAAGGGCGAAAGTTAATGATTGTACCAATACCGGGGAGGCGTTGTTGGAGTTGTACTGCGGTAAAACGAACTGTCCACTGAAAGTTGGGGGAGACTTGGTCAAAATCAGGAGCAGCACGCAGGTAAGGCACCACTTTTTGCCAAATAAACTCCGAATTTTCGGTATGTCCCCCTGAGGAGGCATGAAAAACTGCTTCAATAATACGACCGTTGTATGTCAGCACTTGACCGCGGGTGGCTGCAACGGCAGCCAAGGTACTGGCGGTTTCTGAGCTCACTCCTAAATACACCTGATGGGTCACCGTGGCACCGACGTCGAAAAGGCTGCCCGGACGACGGCGCTCGCGATCGCGCCGAAAAAGAGCAAAGGAACGAGAGGCCACTGCTTGGGCTTTGAGGGCTTCCAGTGGCCAAGAGGGATACATTTCTTTGCCCACCACACTCGGCAGATACTCCTCTAAATCCACTAGGTTGATGGCGATAATACCCTCACTGGTACTCACCAGTTGCAACCGCCCGCGATACCAGCGATCGCCCACCCGCACAAGGCCATTGTCTTGCGGCTCCAGAAAAATTTGCCGTCCCCGCACACCCCCTGCTTGTATCCCCAACCCCGTGAGGACAGCCGTAATACTCTGCTGTGGTGCCACTGTTAGGACTCGACCCGCTTCATCCCGTAATTGTGCCGGCGTTGAGCTACTAATTGTTACTTGACGTACCCGATCCAGAACCGCGACCCGCAATTCCACTGCTGCAGCCGTAAGTTGTAGGAGCAGGCTCATCAAGCAGCCCAGACCCACCGACTGCGAGAGAAAACGCCAACGCACAATCAGGTAAAGCATATTTCACTCCTCAAATGGAGGGCAGTTCTTAGCGGTGTTCCCGCAGACCACTCCAACCAATGGTAATGAAGCCCACCGCCAATAGAAAACTACGAATGCTTACCCTTAGACGATTCACAAAGGCTTCCTGTTGCGCCCGGTTGACAGCTTCCTGTTGTTGGCTGCGGATACGCTCCCGTGCCTGACCCGCTTGTTTATCGAGGGCTTGAGGGTCTTTTTTTAATTGCTCCAGAATTGCCCGTTGCTCTGGGGGCAGTTGATTGCTCTTGAGGAGCTGCTCCAGTTGACCGCTACTGGCCAGTTGTTTGATTTGCTGTTGTTCCTGCTCAACCCGGATTTCCGCCTGTGCTGCCTCTTGATTAATTTGGTTCACTGCCTGTTCCGTAATTTGACCTGTAATTGATAGGTAAAGAGGAATCCCCAGCAGGCAGAGCAATCCCAACAAACTGGAGAGGACAAAGACCCAAAATCGCCAATCCTTCAGGGCAGGTTCCCCCGGCTGCGGCTGGGTGGCACTCCCGGAGACTGCTTGAATCCAAAAGCCCGTGTAGATAAAGACAAATCCAATCAAAGGAGTGGCACCGCGCTCAATGAATTGGTTGACGACCGTGAGTTGCCACTGGCTGTTATTGAACTGGGGAGCAATAAAAAGGATGCCCCACTCTGTTAGAAAGGTCAGCAGTAGGATAATTCCCACCAGTTTCAGGAACTGAGCCGCCAAGGGGACAGGTCGCTGGGTTGATTTTGAAGCGGTCATGGACTGTGAATGACTCGTCAACTACTGCATCAACCTTACTGGATTTTAGTGCTGTTGATTCATGTTATGGGAACAGACTCACCTGTAGAGCCGCTACCTTTGGCTACCGCAACCTTGGTATACTCCAATTGTGTATGGCGCTGCTGCTGGGTTGAAGGGCACACTTCCCTCCAGTATTGTTGCTTCGCCATCCCTTTGCTCATTGAGGCACAACAAATCCATGGTCATTGTGGCAGTCTTAGCGGCAGGACGAGGCACACGGATGAAATCCTCCCTGCCAAAAGTTCTCCATCCCCTCGGTGGGCGATCGCTAGTGGGTTGGGTTTTGCACCAAGTTCGGTCTTTGCAGCCGCAACGACAGTTTGTGATTATTGGCTATGGGGGAGACGCTGTTCGTGCGGCTTTAGCGGATCAGCCCCAATTGGAATTTGTCGAACAGAGAGAACAACTGGGAACTGGCCATGCGGTGCAGCAACTTTTGCCCTACCTCAAAGACTATGAAGGTCATCTTTTGGTACTCAATGGCGATGTGCCCCTATTGCGAGGTCAAACACTGGCGCATTTGTTAGAAGTGCACCAGAAACACAACAATGCGGCCACCATTTTAACGGCACAAATTCCCAATCCCCAAGGCTATGGTCGCGTAATTTGTGATAGTCAGAATATCCTGAAGCAGATTATCGAAGATCGCGATTGCACCACCGCCCAAAAACAAAACCGCCGCATCAATGCTGGGGTGTATTGTTTTCACTGGCCGCAATTGGCTCAGGTTTTGCCCCATCTCCAGGCCAATAATGATCAGCAGGAATACTACCTCACCGATGCCGTCAATGCCCTCAGTCCGGTAATGGCGGTGGATGTGGAAGACTATGAGGAAATTTTGGGCGTCAACGATCGCGTTCAGTTAGCAGCCGCTTATCAGGTCCTGCAAAATCGAATCAAAAAAGCTTGGATGCAGGCAGGCGTCACGCTCATTGATCCTGCAAGTACTACGATTGAGGACACTGTGGAATTAGCAGCCGATGTGGTGATTGAACCCCAAACCCATCTGCGCGGCCAAACCCGCATTGGTAGTGGTAGTCTTATTGGCCCCGGCACTTTGATCGAAAATAGTGTGATTGGCGAACGGGTGACGGTGCGCTATGCCGTAATTAGTGACAGTGAGATTGGCAATGATACCCAAGTGGGACCTTTTGTCCATATTCGCCAGCAAAGTGTGGTCGCCGATCACTGTCGCATTGGCAACTTTGTTGAGCTGAAAAAAGCCCAGTTAGGAAGTGACACCAAGGCTTCTCATCTTGCTTACTTGGGCGATGCCACTTTGGGCGATCGCGTGAATATCGGGGCAGGAACAATTACTGCCAACTATGATGGCGTGCACAAACACCCGACCCATATCGGTAGCGGTACCAAGACGGGTGCTAACAGCGTTTTAGTTGCTCCGGTAACCCTTGGGGAAAATGTCACGGTGGCGGCGGGTTCAACAGTTACTGAAGATGTCCCGGATAATGCCCTTGTCATTGCCCGCTGCCGTCAGGTGGTTAAACCCAACTGGCAACCCAAAGCCTAGCCCTTACCACAGCAGGGTTCAATGCCGAGCCGCTGCAGCAGCAAATCACTCACCGCGTTGGCCACCGCAAACTCGCTGTAGAAGCTTTGGGAAAAATCAAATTCTTGCAGCTCAGTGACCAGTGCCAAGAGAATACCCCCTAGATCATGCTCCCCTTCCAACCGCTGACGCCGATACACTTGGGCAGCTCGCTGGGCGATCGCCAGATTCACGGCCTCCGGCAAATACTCGGTGTTGAGCCAATGGAGGAGGGCTTGCTCCAACCATTCCGCATCCGCAGTGCAGTCACCACAGGGGGGAAGCTGAATCGGCGGAATTGGGGTACTCATGGCGAAGTCCTAAAGAAGTCCTAAATTCATCTAATAACGTTTATCTTATAACTTGACTCGAAGGATGGGCGATACTGGATTCGAACCAGTGACCCCTTCCGTGTGAAGGAAGTGCGCTACCACTGTGCTAATCGCCCTAGTTCAGACAATTTTTAATCATATCTTGGATTGCAGGCTTTTGTAAATCGCTCAAACAAGGCTGCGGCAAATTTCATCAAAGGCGGCGGCAGGATCCGCTGCTTGTAAAATGGGGCGGCCAATCACCAAGTAGGACGCACCGGCAGCAAAGGCGGCATTCGGTGTGAGCGATCGCGCTTGATCTCCTGCTGCGGTACCCAGGGGACGAATCCCTGGGCAAATTCTCAAAAATTCCTCTCCCCAGCGTTGTTTTACCCGTGCGGCCTCTTGAGGAGAGCAGACAATTCCCGACAGTCCCGCTTCATGGGCGAGATCGGCCATGCATTCAACATAGGTAGGGAGATCAAGGGGAATTTGCAGTTCCTGCTGTAGGGTACTTGTGTCAATGCTGGTGAGCAATGTAACACCGATGAGTTGAGTGGTACTGTCTTCTAAAGCCGCCTGAGCGGTTTTCAGACCCGCTAACCCCGTGGCGGTGTGGATGGTTAGAAAGTCCACCCCATAGGGGGCGATCGCCCGTGCGGCAGCTGCCACCGTATTGGGAATATCGTGGAGCTTCAAATCAAGAAAGATGCGCTTCCCCTGATCCTTGAGCACATCAAGAATAATCGGCCCACTGGCACAAAAAAGTTCTAGCCCCACTTTCCAAAATTGCACCTGGGGCAGCCTATGAATGGTAGCGATCGCCACTTCCAAATTAGGCACATCCAAGGCCACAATAATTTTGCTAGCCACAGCCTCTTGGGAATCAAACAAGTTTTTTGGATCTCCTCAGACAATTCACGTTGGACGGCGCACACAGCGCAACAACCACAGTGCCACAATAATACCCGTCAACTGAGCCGCAATCGTATTTACCTTCGCCTGAATCACAAAAATTTCTAGGGGCTCAATCAAGACATTCGTGGCATAGACCGCCGCCCCCTGAGGAATGGACAGCACCTTGAGCAACAACATCCCCACATTCCACTCTGCGGCTGCCACAGTGAAAATCATTCCAGCAATATTCACCCAGAGACCAATATTCAAACTGCGGATGACGTGCTCTTTGGTCGGGCGTTTTTGCGGTTGATCCAAGCGCCGTCCTAGTTGTGGATAGCGATAGCAGCAGTAAATACTCACGCCCAAAAACACTAAGCCAATAATTGCCAGCACTAGACCCAATGTGGGACTATTCATGCCGTTAGGCGGACGATTGATATTAAATTGGCGACTAAAAACAACAATAATAATAATCAATAGTGAGACAAAGCCAAGGACCACCTGTGTCCAAAAGCCAATCCAACCAAAGCGTTGCAATTCACGGCCAAGACGGTGGAGGGGCTGGGTGGTGCGAGGGGGGGCATTACCGGGAAGACGTTCCATGGTCGCGCGGGGAAGAGAGCTTAGGCTTGATCATAGCGAAGGGTCATCATCATCAGGTACCGCCAAGTAGGAACACCAATCACTCCAACTGCCCGCATAGAGTTTGGTTTGATGGCAGCCAGCGATCGCTAGCCCCAAAATATCCACACAGGCTGTTACCCCAGAGCCGCAATAGACAATAATCTGCTCCGCTGTGGCCAATGGTTGCCAGTAGGCTTGTAGCTCCGCGGCAGACTTGAGTCGTCCCTGCTCATCAGAGATGTCCTGCCACGGATAATTCACAGCGCCGGGAATGTGGCCAGCCACTGGATCAATGGGTTCAATTTCACCACGATAGCGACGGGGTTCACGGGCATCCACAATTACGGTTCGGGGGTCTGCTTGGGCAGCGATGACTGCCGTTTTTTTTTGCGATCTACGACCCACTCTGGACAGG
>DVDZ01000132.1 GCA_015296025.1 Thermosynechococcus sp. M46_R2017_013 | reverse complement strand
GGCGTTTGGGACATGGCTTGGTTGCCTAGGTGGACCGCTTGGGCCAGCGATCGCCGGCAGCATTTTTATTTTGGCCAGCCGCTCTCCGCGTGCCACCGCCATTTGTCTAAAGGCACTTGGCATTGTTATCTTGGCCTCAGTGTTCCTATGGGTGCGATCGCTCTTTGGTATTGTCTTCATGACAGGGGTAGGCCTTGCCATCCTACTGGTGGCCTATCGCGGGAATCACTGGCTCAAAGGTCTTTCCATTCAGTTCCTTGGCGTGCAGGCCTGTATTAGCACCTTCCAGCAGGTGGGCTACCTCTTTACCTACGCCATTGCGGGGAAACAGCTTTCCGACACAGGTCTTTTACAGCAGTACCTCTGGTTCCCCTATTGGCTGTGGGGGGCGCTCATTGCTGTGCTGACCCTAGGACTACTGCTGTGGAGTCTCAAAGTGGCCTATACTCCGCCTAAGTAATGCCCCAGCGGTGTCGCCAGCGGCTTGTGGATTCACGGCGAGAGGCCTGTTGCTCGGCTTGGCGGCGCGCTCGAATCATTGGGGCACTGTCTTGCAGATGCGGATCGCGGTAGGGAATTCCGGCGCGGGTTTGCAAATGTTCCTGCTCCATCGGCGAAAGGGGAATAAGCTGCGCCGCTTGCCAGCGAGCTACTGTTCCTTGCGCCCACTCCTTTCTGGGTCGCGGTGTCTCAATAGGGATTGTCCCGATGTGCAAACCGGCTTCCCGAAGGGCTGAACGAACTGCCGCAGCCCGCGAATAGGTGGCCAAATATCCCTCTGGTGCCAGACACTGAGCAACTAAGTTGAGAAACTCCACTGTCCACAATTGCGGACAGCGCTGCGGTGAAAAGGGATCAAGAAAAATCGCGTCCGCTTGAAATCCTTGGCGAACAAGGTCTTGGATAGTTTGGCGGGCATCGCCGATTAATAAGTGGGCCTCACACTGCGGCTTAGTTACCTGCTGCCGTTGAGCTAATCCTTCAAGAATGGCTTGAACCGACCCTGACCAAGGGGGCATCACTGCCAATGCCGCTTGGGGAACGCGCAGGTCTAGCTCTAAGCCGACAACAGTGACCTGACAGGCAGGATTGTGGTGCCAGATAACTTCTAAGGCCGCGGCGGTATTGTAGCCCAAGCCATAGCAGATATCCAAAAGCTGCAAATGAGGGGCTTGGGCTTTGGTCGGCAGAGCAGTGGCGATCGCGAACTTCTCAAAGGCTTCTTGGCGCGCTCCCTCAAGGCTATGGAAAGTTTCGCCAAACTCTGGAGAAAAAAATGTCAAGGAACCGTCCGCTGTCGGTCGAGGCCGCCAAAGTGGTGTCAAAGCAGCAGCTATCTGCTGAGAAGAAGTCATCACTGCATTTGAGCAGGTGGCTGCGGTTGAGGTTCAGGAGATGGGTTTATCATCACAACGCTGACCCCTGCAACCAAAAGAATCAGAACAATGCCGCCAATGATTAGCAGCAAAGGGGGAGAGGATTTTGCCACTGGCACGGGTTCTGGACTCACCGCTTCCGGTTTCGGGGGTGGAAGATTCAGTTGCGTTTCGTGGGGTGGCTGCTGATGGCTCAGTTCTTCCTCTGCTTGGGTAATTGTTGAGGTCAGGGGCACCGCCTTAATGCTGTGGTAGTTGACACTCTGCAAATACTTGGTAAATTCGGCATCCCCCATTGACACAGTGGTATAGTACGCCTTGACCGATCCACCAAAGTTAATCTCATCTCCATCATTTAACTCGTGTCTTTGCACGCGCTGGCCATTGACGAGGATGCCATTGGCACTAGGTTTACCATCGGCATTGCCATCCACCACGCGATAGCGATAGCCATTGGGGGAAGGAATTCGCAGCAGCAGGGCATGTTGCCGTGAGACACCGCGACCATGAATGACGATTGCATTCGTAACATCGCGACCAATAGAGTAGGTTGCCGCATCTAAAGGGATCGTGCGCTTACCCGTTTCATCCTCAATGTTGAGTAAATGGTGCTCACGATTAGCACTCATGGGAACACCTGAGACTGAGATTAACTTTTATCCACTATCTTAGCCTGAGTTGCAAACAGCTGTATTGCACAAGTTCGTGACATACTCCCAACCCTCAAGCTTTGCGGAGAAGGCGGGCTTTTCCAGTCTTTCGATCTGCGCATTTTATAGTGAGCCGATGCCCTAGGCTCACTTTTTTGACCCCAAAATATCGCCGCAATTCATTCACCACCTGAAGTCTGTCTCTAGTCGTAGGTTGTGGGTGAACAAGTTCTATGGCAAGTCGGTACTTTGGGATGAGTCCTACTTTATCGCCAGTGGTGGAGCGGTCACCGTCTCCGTCTTGAAGCAGTACGTTGAGCAGCAAGATTTCCCTTCGGAAGAGCGCGGAGTTTCCTGCCGATGAGCTAAATCCTTTGATGGTTACGAGGGCGATCGCACAGAGGTGCAAAGAGAACAGTCGCGCTAACTCTCCCTAGGGAACTGCCACCGTTTCCAATAGTTCTGCTACACAGGCACGGCCTGAGCGCCCCGCTGCTGTAATTAGGCGATGGGTCAATACATGGGGAGCCAATTGCTTTACATCATCGGGCAGAACGTAGTCGCGGCCATTGAGAAATGCCAAGGCTTGAGCTGTGCGCTGGAGCATGACTGTTCCCCGCGGACTCACCCCCAGCGTAATGCGATCGCTCTCACGGCTCGCCCGCACAAGGGCAAGAATATACTTTTGCAAAGGAAGTTCCACCCGTACCTGTAACACCTGCTGCCGCAACTGGTGGATTTCCGCCAAGCTTAGGCAGGGTTCCAATTGATTGACCTCCAAGCCCCCCTGCACCCGTTGCAGCATCTGCAGCTCCTCTTCCTCGCTGGGGTAGCCCAAACTAAAACACAGGGCAAAGCGATCCAACTGTGCTTCAGGCAGGGGAAATGTGCCTTGGTACTCCACGGGGTTCTGCGTGGCAATCACAAAAAAGGGCTGTGGTAGGGGGTAGGTGACGCCATCAATGGTGACTTGGTATTCTTCCATTACCTCTAGGAGTGCCGATTGAGTCCGCGGTGTAGCACGGTTAATTTCATCCGCCAGGAGGATATTGCAAAAGACAGGGCCGGGGCGAAACTCAAACTCTGCTGTTTTAGGGTTCCAGATATTCGTGCCCGATAAGTCAGTAGGCAGTAAATCAGGCGTGGCTTGGATGCGCTGAAAGGTACCCCCTAGCGATCGCGCCAAAGCCTTGGCCAAGAGCGTTTTCCCCACCCCTGGCACATCCTCCAACAGGACATGACCCCCTGCCAGCAACCCCACCAACAGGAGTTCAATGGCGGCTTCTTTACCCACCATGACTTGGCCAAGGTTCGTTACCAGTCGCTGGAGAGGTTCACGCATAGGAGACAACTTGTTTGAAGAGACTAGTGGCTACTTGGCAATCGGCAGCAATTTGCGCCTGTAGGGCAGCCAAACTGGAAAATTTCACCTCTGGGCGAATAAAGGCCTCTAGGTGGAGCGTAATTTCTTGATTGTAGAGATTTCCCTGCCAATTCAATAGATGCACCTCCGTTGTCACCTGCCGGCCTGTTACCGTGGGTCGCATACCAATATTTACCACCCCTAATTGCTCGCCAGCAAATGCTGCACCTGTTACGCGGCAGGCATAGACCCCATGGCGAGGCAATAATTTTTCTTTGTCAATGGCTAAATTGGCGGTGGGAAACCCCAACTGGCGCCCCAACTGTTCCCCTTGAATAACCGTCCCCGTCAACCTATAGGGGCGTCCCAATAGCTCCCGTGCTAGGCTCACATTCCCCTCCGCGAGGGCTGCTCGCACCGCTGAGCTACTCACGCGATCGCTCCCCCGACAATAGGGGGGCACAATATGCACCGGAATGCCAAAGGCAGCACAGAGGGTGCGCAAATCCTCGGCTGTGCCCGATCGCCCGCGCCCAAAGCCAAAATTAAACCCCACACTCAACACCTTCACCTGCAACTGCTGCACCAAAATTTGCTCCACAAACTCCAGCGGCGACAGTTGAGCCAAGGCATGGGTAAAGGGCAAGACAATCACTTGCTCAATGCCATACTGCTTCAGGAGCGCAGATTTTTCTGCCTCAGGGGTCAGGAGAAGGCGCTTCTCCCCTGTGAAAAACGCCTGTGGATGGGGTGAAAAGGTAATCACCGAACGGGAACACTCTGGAGGGGCTGCGGCAACAAGGGTGCGGATTACCTCTTGATGCCCTCGATGGACACCGTCAAAATTGCCAAGGGCGATCGCTGTAGGAGTTTGCAAGGTTATGCCGCTGTTAAATTAACACAGGAAACATTTTGACACATCTCACCCAAGAGCAACAGTCTGGGAAATTGTTCATTGAGATCTTCTATTTGCCTCATAGAATAATGTCTTTTGAATTATCCAACAGGCCTATGCTAAGTTGAGAAACCAATTATTTTCTTTTGCCTAATCTGAGCCTTGGCAGCTTGCAGCAGCAGAACACGAATTCGGGGCGTATTTTCGGCGCAGAAGAGATACCGCTGCATCCTAGCCGAGTGCTAATGCTAATTGAACACTGGCATCCATTCGCTGCTGGCACGATTTTCCTAGGCGTGATCCTCCTGCTCATGACTGAGTGGATCAACGTCACTATTGCTGTCTTTTTAGGAGCGATTCTCCTTGTCTTTACTAAAGTGTTTGACTATCTGGCAACCCAAATGGTGATCTTGGCAAGGGGTCAGGGAAAACGTTTGCTGTTGGGGATCGTTGCTCTCACAACTCCCATCTGTGCTGTGCTACCCAATGCCACAACTGTCCTGCTTCTTGCTCCCCTGTTGCCTCCCATGGCAGCTGAAGTGGGGGTGGCCTTTGTACCCCTGATCATCTTGATGGTCATTGTCTCCAATAGTGCTGGGTGCCTGACCCTTGTAGGAGATCCAGTTACTTATTTGGGAATGCGATCAATATCAGTTTTGCCAACTATCTCCTGCGGTTGAGTTTAGGTGGCGCTTTCTCATTGGGCAGTGACCGCTGCCCAATCTTCCCTTAAGTTACCAAGTGGGATCGCGAAACACATAGGCCGTAATGTGGGTGCAATCTTTGCGATCGCCGGCAATTGTAGAGATACAGGTGCGAATTTCTTCGCCATTCTCCAATTCCACCGTACAGGCGCCGCAACTCCCCATACGACACCCCGTGGGAATCTCTACGCCGGCTCGCTCAGCCACGCTCAACCAACTTTCACCCGCTTCGGCTTCAATAGAGACCTGATCCGGCAGAAACGTCACCCTAATCATTCCTTTACTCCATGGTACGTTCCCATTAAGTACAGCAAGGCCATCCGCACCGCCACCCCACTGGTTACCTGTTGATTCACAAGGCTCGATTGGCAATCATCCAGCAGTGCCGAACTCAATTCCACGCCGCGATTCACCGGCCCTGGATGCATCACGCGCACATTGGGTTTACACAGGCGCAGCCGCTCATGGGTAATGCCAAACTGCTGATGGTACTCGCGTAAACTAGGGATCAAGTGTTGATCCATGCGTTCCCGTTGCAGCCGCAGTGTCATGACAATATCAGCATCGGCAAGAGCCGGTTCCAGCGTCCAGTGGAGAGTTGCCCCATACTCTGCAAATTCTGGCGGCAGTAGGGTGGGAGGACCAGCTAAGTGCACATCGGCACCAGCGGTCTTGAGGCTGTAGAGGTTGGATCGCGCCACGCGGGAATGACGAATATCCCCGACAATGGCAATTTTCTTTCCCTGCAACAGGGCACAACAGGGCTGATGTGGATCGTAAAGTTGGCAAAGGGTAAACAGATCAAGCAGCGCCTGAGAGGGATGCTCATGCAAGCCATCACCGGCATTGAGAACGGCCACTTGACCGCCAAGACGATCCATTTCCGCTGCAATGGTCTGGGGCACTCCCGACTGCTGATGGCGAATCACCATGAACTCTGCCCCCATCGCCCACAGGGTCTTAGCGGTATCGAGAATAGTTTCCCCTTTATTGAGCGCAGAAGTGCCGGCAGAGAAGTTGAGAATATCG
>DVDZ01000164.1 GCA_015296025.1 Thermosynechococcus sp. M46_R2017_013 | reverse complement strand
AAAGGTTGCCGCTGGAGAGTATTAACCGCAGTCGCCGAACGGCATCACTGTCCATTTCGCCCAATTGCACTAGGCGCATGGACCAGTTGACAAAAGTTCGCTCTTCAATTGCCCTAAATTCAATCAGTTCGGCACTGTGGTGGCGCGGATCTTTGAGGATGCGAGCATAGGTTTCACTCACTTTCTGGCGATCGCCCTCCAGGGTTTGCAGAAACATTCCATTGCCGTAGCATAGGATTCCCGTAATGCCATCGCGCACATTGTTCACCTCTGACTTGGCCATGATGTCCCGCAGGTCTGGGTAGGATAGACCATCTGTGGCACAACTAAGATAGAGCAGGCGATGTAGTCTCATGGCTTTTCGGTTCTCAATCAAACACAACCAAATTTTACTATCCCATGAAAAGGAACATTGCTAAAGACAGCTTTTGGGATCACTAGGTTAACCCCTGACCACCGCGCCAGTGCCAGCACTCGACTTTACAAATCCAGCAAACGTAACCTTGGCACCGTTACGTTCAAACATTGCAGCCACATCTTCTATCCTTTGAGGATTATCATACTCTGGGGAGAACATATCAAAAGTATCTAAAATTGCCCATTCACGGCGCTTTTGCTTATCAACAGTACTAGGAATTGTTCGTAGATCAACAATTGGTAAAAATCGAGTGAGTACACCTAGTCTAGCCTTCACTAAAAAATCAAATATAGTGATTAAACTATCTATATTTTTTCAAGAATATTCAAAAGGGTTTCGTGCGACATCTTTTTTGTTAAAGGTCTCAAAAGATATTTTGCGTGTATCTTTGTCCAAAAGCCTTTAATCGGATAGAAATCAACCACAATCTCAGCACCGATTTTTGCGTATTTAATGAGACTTTTTACAGATGCTTCAAAGTCAGGTGTATGTTGTAGGACACCAAAGCAAAACACCTTATCAAAAGAGGCTTCAGGTAAAGGAATTTGATAGATACTAGCCTGAAATAGATGTAATCTTCCACCCGCAATATCGGAATTGTTTTGCCAATTTGCTTCAACTGCTTCTGAATAATCAAAACTCCAAAGATAAGCAGAGGTTTTTTCGAGGATGACTCGCGTAAATCTACCTGCACCAGAACCCGCTTCTAGAATACTTTTGCCGGCCAGCTCCTCAGGCCTCCAGTTTGTTGTTGCAAAGAATCGAGTTTCAGACTGTTTTTGATCTGTATCATCCATTTGTGTTTTTGAGAACTTCTTCCATTGCAGACCAAAACTTTGGGTATAGTTTTGCATTGAATCAACAAATCTGGGAATGTGATTGACAATTGGATAAACAGAACCGCTCTCACTATAGTACGCAGTATCATCCTTGCTGAGTGGTGCTTTCGTTTTGGGATCAACGTAAGGAATGGAGATAGTTATTCATTAATTCCTCAAAAGGAGGTTGTTTAGGGGATTGATATAAAATTCACCTGTTTGGAATAGGCTGTACAACCGCAGGGCATAGTAGCCCAGATAAATGACCCCCAGCCACCACCAGCTTTGAATGCGGCTATTGAAGGAGTGAAAGGGGGTGTGTCGCAAGCGACGGCCGGTTTTCAGTTCTAGACCCATTAAAACAGCAGCCCCTGCAAATGCCAAAAATAGGACAGGACCAAACAGGTGCATGCGCAGGGCATTTTCAAAGTCGCCGCGGGCGATCGCCATAAAAGAGCGAGTCAGGCCACACCCTGGACAGGGAATGCCCGTTATTGCCCGAAAGGGACAGATTAAAAAAGGAGGGGTTCCGCTGTGGTTAAACAGGGCTGCGCCCACTAACGGCGCTGTGGTCAGTCCCAAAAAGCCCCAGCGGCTCAGGCGTTCCTGCTTGGATAAAACGGCATCAGAGAAACGCAGCATCGGTTTCCTCGTTTTCAGCTTGCGCCAACAATCGCTGCTCCCATTCTGCCGCAAAGGCTGCAAATCGCTCCTCTAAAATCGCTTGCCGTGCTGCTTGGGTAAAGCGAATGAGTTCAGTCACATTGTGGATAGAGAGCAAGGTATAGGCGAGGAGCTCCTTGGCACGCACAAGGTGGCTCAGGTAGGCACGGCTAAAGGTGGTGCAGGTGTAGCAGGGACAGGTGGCATCCAACGGTGCGTAGTCGCGGCGAAAGCGGGCATTTTTGAGATTCCAGCGCTGCCCTTGAACAATGGCGCAGCCATGGCGGGCTAGTCGGGTAGGAATAACGCAGTCAAAGAGATCGACACCGGCGGCGATCGCTCGCAACATTTCTAAGTGGGTGCCTACCCCCATCAAATAGCGCGGCTTGTGAGCCGGCAAGAGGGGAGCTGTCACCGCCACTATCTCATGCATGGCCCAGTTGGGTTCGCCAACACTGACACCACCAATGGCATAGCCCGGCAGGTCGTAGGGCACCATCGCCTCGGCACATTCTCGCCGTAGGTCGGCATAGATACCCCCTTGAACAATAGCAAAGAGGGCTTGATCAGAGCGTTTTTTGGCGGCAATACAGCGCTCCAACCAATAGAGCGTGCGTTGAGTGGCTTGGATCACTGCCTCACGGCTAGCGGGGTAGGGGGGACACTCATCAAAGGCCATAATTACATCTGCCCCCAAAGCCTCTTGGATGGCGATCGCCCGCTCCGGCGACAATTCAATGAGCTGGCCATCGTGGGGCGAACGAAAGACCACCCCCTGATCGGAAACTTGCCGCATTTCACTGAGGCTAAAGACCTGAAAGCCCCCTGAATCTGTGAGAATAGGCCCTGACCAGCCCATAAAACGGTGCAGCCCCCCCGCTGCGGCCACAATGTCCTCCCCCGGCTGTAGATGCAAGTGGTATGTATTGGCCAACACCATTTGCGCACCCGCCGCCTTGAGGTGCTCTGGGGTGAGAGTTTTCACATTGGCCAAAGTGCCCACGGGCATAAAACGCGGCGTTGCCACTGTGCCATGGGGCGTGTGAAACAGGCCTGCCCGTGCTTGAGTATGGGCACATTCCCGCTGGCGGATAAATTCAAACACGCTGGTGGATCCCCAAGAAGGCGTAAAAAATGTTACCAAATGCCTAGACAAACCCACAATCACTGATCTATGATTAGAACTTGTGACCAAAAACGGATACTGAGGGGGCGCGATCGCCGCAACCCCCTTAAGTCCATGGTTCCACTGATCCAGAGGTGGCAGCGTGTTCGCAACCTGCAATCATAGCCTTGCCATCTTTACCTGCGCCTGTCCTTGATCAATGATCGATGCGCCCTGAGCGTCATCATCTTGACCGTGTAACTGCTGGGTCAATCCACCATTCCTGACTGTAGGAATCTGCTGAAGTGTGGCCTAGAGGCTACCCTTTACTGTTTTGTTGTGATTCGTATTTTTAAGGAACGCGATCGTGACAGTTGGTATTTTAGGGACAAAGTTGGGCATGACCCAAATCTTTGACGAGGCGGGTCGATCTGTCCCCATTACGGTGGTACAAGCGGGGCCGTGTCCGATCACACAAATTAAAACCCCCCAAACCGACGGCTACACGGCGATTCAAGTCGCCTATGGCGAAGTGCGGGAGAAGAACCTAACCCGACCGGAACGGGGTCACCTCAACAAATCACAAACGCCCCCCATGCGCCATCTGCGGGAGTTTCGCCTTGAAGATGCCTCTGCCTACCAATTGGGACAGACCATTACCGTTGACATTTTTAGTCCAGGACAGCTAGTGGATGTCCACGGCACGAGCATTGGTCGAGGTTTTGCCGGCTATCAAAAACGTCATAATTTCAAGCGCGGCCCAATGGCCCACGGCTCCAAAAACCACCGCCTGCCCGGTTCCACTGGGGCAGGCACAAGCCCAGGTCGTGTCTTTCCCGGTAAGCGGATGGCAGGTCGCATGGGCAATACGGCTGTTACTATTCGCAAGTTGCAGGTGGTGCGCGTTGATGCTGAGCGCAATTTAATCCTGATTAAAGGGGCACTACCGGGTAAGCCGGGAGCCTTAGTGAGTATTACCCCCGCCAAAGTTGTTGGTCGCAAATAAGGGCTGGAGAATAATTATGGTTGCATGTGTAGTTAAAGACTGGCAGGGCGCCGTCAGCGGTGAAGCCACCCTTGAGCTGGCAACAGCAAAACCTGAAACCGCCAGTCATATTGTTCATCGTGCCCTTGTGCGACAGTTGGCCAATGCCCGTCAGGGAACCGTTTCCACCAAAACCCGTGCGGAGGTGCGCGGTGGCGGTCGCAAGCCTTGGCGGCAAAAGGGAACAGGACGTGCCCGCGCCGGTTCTATTCGTTCTCCCCTTTGGCGGGGTGGCGGTGTCATCTTTGGTCCTAAGCCCCGGGACTATAGCCAGAAAATGAATCGTAAGGAGCGGCGGCTTGCCCTGCGCACAGCTCTGATGAGCCGAGTTGAAGACTTGATTGTGGTTCAGGACTTTGCCGATCATTTGCCGCGTCCAAAAACGAAGGAATTGGTGACGGCTCTGCAACGCTGGGGCATTGAACCCGAGCAAAAAGTGCTGCTACTGGTAGAAGACGTTAGCGAAATGGTGGCACTCTCGGCACGAAATGTGCCCACCTTAAAGCTGCTGCGTGCCGATCAGTTGAATGTTTTTGATTTACTCTATGCCGATCGCATTGTTGCCACCACTGGCGCGATCGCCAAAATTCAGGAGGTGTACGGTGACTAGAGTCCAACCCCGCGCCCTTGCGGATCTCATCAAGCGCCCCATCATTACAGAGAAGGCCACAGTTTTACTGGAAAACAATCAATACAGCTTCGATGTAGATCGGCGCGCCACTAAGCCGCAAATCAAGGCCGCTATTGAGGAGCTTTTTAATGTCAAAGTCACGGCGGTAAATACCTATCATCTGCCTCCTAAAAAGCGCCGCGTGGGTCGTTTTGTGGGTCATCGGCCTCGTTACAAGCGGGCGATTGTCACCCTTGCTCCCGACAGCAAGATCGTTCTTTTCCCCGAAGTTTAACGGAGTAGATCATGGGCATTCGTGTTTACCGACCCTATACCCCCGGCGTTCGCCAAAAAACCGTTTCTGACTTTGCGGAAATCACTACCGACAAGCCTGAAAAGTCGCTGACCCGTGGTTTCAAGCGCGACAAAGGTCGCAACAATCGTGGCGTGATTACCAGTCGGCGGCGCGGTGGCGGCCACAAACGTCGCTATCGAATTATTGATTTTCGCCGCAGCAGCAAACTCAATATTCCTGCCAAAGTGGCAACAGTGGAGTACGATCCCAACCGCAATGCCCGCATTGCCCTGCTCCACTATCGCGATGGTGAGAAACGCTACATCATTCATCCTCGGGGCTTAGCACCTGGCACAGAAATTGTTGCCAGTCCCGATGCCCCCATCGAAGTGGGTAATTCCCTGCCCTTGGGCAAAATTCCACTTGGGACTAGCGTTCACAATGTAGAAATTACCCCCGGTCGTGGTGCGCAAATGGTGCGCGCCGCTGGTGCCATGGCACAAGTGGTGGCCAAAGAAGGGGATATGGTGACCCTCAAGCTGCCCTCGGGTGAAGTGCGGCTCTTCCGTAAGGAGTGCTACGCCACTATCGGTCAAGTGGGGAATGTTGAAGCAAACAACATCAGCTTGGGGAAAGCGGGTCGTAACCGCTGGAAAGGTCGTCGTCCGAAGGTGCGCGGTTCAGTCATGAACCCTGTGGATCACCCCCACGGTGGGGGTGAAGGGCGTGCCCCCATTGGTCGTCCAGGACCTGTTACTCCTTGGGGCAAACCCACCCTTGGCTACAAAACTCGCAAGAAGAAAAAACTCAGCGATGCTCTCATTGTGCGCCGTCGCAAGAAATCTTCTAAGCGGGGTCGCGGTGGTCGTCAGTCTTAGGTTTTTGCGGAGAAGTTAGGTTATGGGACGTTCATTAAAAAAAGGCCCTTTTGTGGCAGATCATCTCTTACGCAAGATTGAAGCCCTCAATGAGCGCAATGCCAAAGAAGTGATCAAAACGTGGTCGCGCGCCTCAACGATTGTGCCGGAAATGATTGGCCATACGATTGCTGTCCACAACGGTAAGCAGCACGTGCCCGTGTACATCACTGAGCAGATGGTGGGTCACAAATTAGGGGAATTCGCTCCCACCCGCAACTTCCGCAGTCATGTTAAGGGCGATAAAAAAGCCCGCCATTAATTCTCTTGTTCGCGTCTGGGATAGCTGTTTATGGTTTCTACCTCTGTTCCTACTGCCCGTGCCTGCGCCAAGTATGTCCGCATGTCACCCCACAAGGTGCGGCGAGTACTGGATCAACTGCGGGGTCGCACTTACCGCGATGCCCTGATTATGCTGCGCTTTATGCCCTATCGTGCCTGTGAGCCGATTACGAAGGTCTTGCGATCAGCGGCGGCCAATGCCAGCCACAATTTGGGCTTAGATCCCGCCACCTTGGTCATTAGTCAAGCCTATGCCGATCAAGGGCCTTGTCTCAAGCGGTTCCGCCCCCGCGCCCAAGGCCGCGCTTACCAAATTCGCAAGCCCACCTGCCACATCACCATTGCTGTGGCGCCCCAAAACACTGCTGACGAATCGTAGAAGGATACCACTGTGGGACAGAAGATTCACCCAATTGGCTTTCGCCTCGGCATTACCCAAGAACATCGCTCCTGCTGGTACGCCGATAGCGATCGCTATCCGGAGCTATTGCAGGAGGATCACCGCATTCGCACATTTATCAACAAGCAACTGGCTAACGCCGGCATTGCTGAAGTGCGCATCGAGCGCAAAGCGGATCAAGTAGAACTGCAAATTCGCACCGCCCGTCCCGGCGTGGTCGTTGGTAAAGGCGGCCAAGGCATTGAGGAACTGCGCAAGCAACTGCGGCAGATGCTCCCTAGTAATCGCACGATTAAAGTCAACGTGGTGGAAGTTAACCGCGTGGATGCTGAGGCCAGTCTCTTGGCAGAATATATTACCCAGCAACTAGAGCGGCGGGTGGCCTTCCGACGAGCCGTGCGCCAAGCGATTCAGCGGGCACAGCGAGCGGGAATTGAGGGCATTAAAGTCCAAGTGGCGGGTCGCCTGAATGGGGCAGAGATTGCCCGCACTGAATGGACACGGGAAGGGCGAGTCCCCTTGCATACCCTGCGGGCAGACATTGACTACGCCTACCGCACAGCGCGCACCATCTACGGCATTTTGGGCGTGAAGGTGTGGATCTTCAAAGGTGAAGTACTCCCAGGACAAGCTGAGGCACTAACACGGGAACCCCATCGCCGCAGTCCTCAACGCCGCCTACCCCAATTTGAAAATCGCTCTAACTAAGTAGGGAAGCCAGCGATGTTAAGTCCAAAGCGTACAAAATTTCGCAAACAGCAGCGGGGTCGTATGACGGGGGTTGCTAGTCGTGGCAACTCCATCCACTTTGGCGACTATGCCCTGCAAGCCCTTGAACCCGCTTGGATCACCTCACGACAAATTGAAGCAGGCCGTCGCGCCATGACCCGCTACATCCGTCGGGGTGGCAAAATCTGGATTCGCATTTTCCCCGATAAGCCTGTGACGATGCGGCCGGCGGAAACACGAATGGGGTCAGGGAAAGGATCGCCGGAGTACTGGGTTGCGGTGGTTAAGCCCGGTCGCATTATGTATGAAATTGGCGGTGTACCGGAGGACATTGCCCGTGAAGCGATGCGTCTTGCCGCCTACAAAATGCCAATCAAGACCCGTTTTCTGGTGCGCAATCAAGAAGAGGAACAACAGGAGGGTTAAAGATGGCACTGACGAAAATGAAAGATCTACGGGAACTCAGTGATCAAGAGGTGAGCGATCGCATTGTGGCAATTAAAAAGGAACTCTTTGATCTGCGCTTCAAAAAAGCTACCCGCCAAGCGGTCAAACCTCATCAATTTAAGCATCTGCGCCATGAGTTGGCACAGCTTTTAACCCTTGAGAATGAACGTCGCCGCAGTGGAGGCCAAAGCTAATGGCAGTTAAAGAACGTGTTGGCGTTGTCGTCAGCGACAAAATGCAAAAAACCGTCGTCGTTGCCGTCGAAAACCGCGCCCCCCATCCCAAGTACGGCAAAATTGTCGTCAAAACCCGCCGCTACAAAGCCCATGATGAAAACAACGAAGCTAAAGTGGGCGATCGCGTGCGTATTCGGGAAACCCGTCCCCTGAGTCGCACCAAGCGTTGGGTCATTGCCGAGATTCTCAGTCCTCGCACTGCCTAAGGAGAGCCAGCCATGATTCAACAGGAAACCTATCTCAATGTTGCCGACAATAGTGGCGCTAAGAAACTCCTCTGTATTCGCGTCTTGGGTGGCGGTAACCGTCGCTACGGCAGTGTGGGTGATGTAATCATTGCCACCGTCAAAGACGCCACCCCGAATATGGCAGTGAAAAAATCCGACGTCGTTCGTGCTGTGATTGTGCGTACCCGCAAAACCATTCGTCGCGAAAGTGGCATGAGCATTCGCTTTGACGACAATGCCGCTGTCTTGATTAACCAAGATGGCAACCCTCGCGGTACCCGTGTCTTTGGTCCCGTTGCTCGGGAACTGCGGGATAAAAACTTCACGAAAATTGTTTCATTGGCACCGGAGGTACTCTAATGGCGGCCAAGAAAGCAAACAAAAAGCCTGTGCGCTATCGCATGCACGTAAAAAAGGGAGACATAGTTCAAGTAATTGCCGGCAGTGACAAAGCTAAAGTGGGTGAAGTCCTCGCCGTTTTCCCCAAGACCAGTCAGGTGATTGTCAAAGGGGTGAACCTGAAAACAAAGCACGTCAAGCCGCGTGCAGAAGGAGAATCAGGGCAAATTATCACCAAAGAGGCGCCGATCCACAGCTGCAAGGTGATGCTCTACTCCACCAAGCAAAACGTTGCCAGCCGCATTTGCTACACCTACACCGAAGATGGTCGTAAGGTACGGATGCTCAAAAAAACTGGCGAGATCATTGACTAGGTCTACCTTGTTTCCCCCTCTCTGACCCAGCCCAGAGAATGCCCCTAGGAGAAGCCCCATGTCCCAACGCCTCAAAGATCACTACAACAAGACTGTTGTGCCGCAGCTCATGCAGCAATTCCAGTACAAAAACATTCACCAAGTGCCCAAGATTGTCAAAATAACCGTCAACCGCGGTCTTGGTGAAGCAGCACAAAATGCTAAGGCTCTAGAAGCCACGCTGGCGGAAATTGCCACAATTACAGGTCAAAAGCCTGTTGTTACCCGCGCTAAGAAGGCGATCGCTGGCTTCAAAATCCGTAAAGGCATGCCCGTGGGGGTTGCAGTGACGCTGCGCTCTGAGCGCATGTATGCCTTTTTGGATCGCTTGATTAACTTGGCACTGCCACGAATTCGTGACTTTCGCGGTGTCAACCCCAAAAGCTTTGATGGCCGGGGCAACTACACCCTAGGCTTGCGCGAGCAACTGATTTTCCCCGAAGTCAACTACGACGACATTGATCAAATTCGCGGCATGGATGTCTCAATCATCACCACTGCCAATACTGATGAAGAAGGACGCGCCCTGCTCAAAGCAATGGGCATGCCGTTCCGTGAGAACTAACGCCGGAGGCAGATTTTTAAGGAGCAACTATGGCAGTAAATGACACGATTGGCGATATGCTAACTCGCATCCGCAACGCAAACCTTGCGCGGCATCAAACCACCACAATTCCGGCCACGCGCATGACCCGCAGTATTGCGCAGGTACTAAAAGCGGAAGGGTTTATTCGCGATTTTGAAGAGCAAGGGGAGGGCGTTAAGCGCCATCTTGTGGTTTCCCTAAAATATCGCGGAAAGCAACGCCAGCCGATTATTACTGCGCTCAAGCGGGTGAGCAAACCCGGTCTGCGCGTCTATGCCAATTCCCGTGAGTTACCCCGGGTGCTCGGTGGCATCGGCATTGCCATTATCTCCACCTCCAGCGGCATCATGACCGACCGCGAGGCACGGAAGCAGGGCATTGGCGGCGAAGTACTCTGTTACGTTTGGTAAGCTCGGAGGAAGTCCCACATGTCTCGTATTGGCAAGCGTCCCATCCCTCTGCCCAAAAATGTCACCCTCACCCTAGAGGGGCAGCAAGTCACAGTCAAAGGCCCTAAAGGTCAACTCAGTCGCGTTTTTCCGCCCGAGGTGAATGTTACCCAAGAGGGCGAAACCATTGTGGTTAAACGCCGTGATGACTCTCGAGCGGCCAAAGAACGCCACGGCCTCTGCCGTACACTGTTGGCCAACATGGTGGAAGGCGTCTCCCAAGGATTTACAAAAAAGCTGGAGATCCAAGGAGTCGGTTACCGTGCCCAACTCCAAGGTAAAACCCTTGTTCTCAGCATGGGCTATAGCCACCCTGTGGAGATTATGCCACCTGAGGGCATTACCCTAGAAATTGAGGACAACCAAGGTAAAAAAGTACAGCAAGGCACGATTGTTCTTGTAAGTGGCATTGATAAAGAACTGGTCGGCAACACCTCTGCCCGGATTCGCGCAGTGCGTCCCCCTGAACCCTACAAGGGCAAGGGTATCCGCTATGTGGGTGAATTCGTGCGTCGTAAAATTGGTAAGACAGGGAAGAAATAGATGAAGCAAACTCGTACTGTGGCTCGCCAAACTCGGCATCAGCGCATTCGCCGCAAAGTCAAAGGTACCAGCGATCGCCCTCGGCTCGCTGTCTTTCGTTCCCATCAGCACATCTATGCTCAAGTGATTGACGACAGCCAACACCATACCCTCGTTGCTGCTTCGAGTGTTGAACCAGAACTGCGACAAAAGCTGGGGGATGGCAGTACCTGTGCCGCCTCCATCGAAGTGGGACGACTCATTGCAGAGCGTGCCAAAGCCGCTGGCATTGAGCGCGTTGTCTTTGATCGTGGTGGTCATCTCTACCATGGTCGTATTAAGGCCTTGGCGGATGCTGCCCGTGAAGCTGGACTAGACTTTTAGAGGATGACCCGATGGCAAATCGTCGTAAAAACCCCCGCAAAGTTGAAAAAGAGACCGACTGGCAAGAGCGGGTCGTCCAGATCCGCCGCGTCTCCAAAGTCGTCAAAGGCGGTAAGAAACTCAGCTTCCGCGCCATTGTTGTCGTCGGCAACGAGCGCGGCCAAGTGGGTGTGGGTGTCGGTAAAGCTGCCGATGTGATTGGTGCTGTGCGCAAAGGGGTGGCCGATGGCAAAAAGCACCTTATTGATGTTCCACTCACCAAATCCAACTCTATTCCCCACCCTACCATTGGCGAAGGGGGCGCTGCCCGCGTTATGATTCGCCCCGCTGCCCCAGGAACGGGGGTTATTGCCGGTGGCTCTGTGCGCACTGTTCTCGAACTGGCAGGGGTACGCAATGTACTCGCCAAACAACTAGGCTCTAACAATCCCCTCAACAATGCCCGCGCCGCCCTCGAGGCCCTTGCGGCGTTGCGCACCTTCCAAGAAGTTGCCGAAGAGCGGGAAATTCCCATCGAAAATCTCTATAGCAAATAGTTAGGAGTTGTCCATGCGGTTTCAGGATCTGCACCCCCAAGCGGGATCGCGGCGACGCAAACGGCGGATTGGTCGGGGCATTGCCGCAGGTCAAGGGGCAAGCGGTGGTTTTGGCATGCGGGGGCAAAAATCCCGTTCCGGTCGCTCCACCCGTCCAGGCTTTGAAGGCGGTCAAAACCCCCTCTATCGTCGTCTCCCCAAACTCAAGCACTTTCCCCTTGTCAACCGGAAGGTTTACACTACGATCAATGTGGATCGTCTCAATACCCTACCCGCCAATAGTGTCGTAACGGTTGAGTCTCTCCTTGAAGCTGGTATTCTCACCACCGCTAAATATCCCCTCAAAGTGTTGGGAAATGGTGAGCTAAACGTCAAGCTAGAGGTTCATGCCGCTGCCTTTAGTGGCAGTGCCCGCAGCAAAATTGAAGCTGCTGGTGGGGTATGTGTAGAGACCTCCGTTGCTGCCGACAGTGAATAGAGGAACCCCAATATGATTGTGAATCGCGGCAAGGCACCCACTGCCCAAGAAACATTTATGCAGATGGCTCAAGCGGCTGGTCTGCGGCGGCGACTCCTGATTACCATTGGGCTACTGATCTTGGTACGGCTTGGGATTTATTTGCCCATTCCGGGGATTGATCGCGCCGTTTTTGCCCAGAGCGTTCAAGATAATGCCGTGATTCGCTTTCTCGACATCTTTTCAGGCGGTGGACTCTCTGCCCTTGGTATTTTTGCCCTCGGTATCTTGCCCTATATTAATGCTTCCATCATCATGCAATTGCTGACTGCCGCTCTGCCCTCCTTGGAGCGGCTACAAAAGGAGGAAGGGGAAGCTGGCCGCCGCAAAATCTCCCAAATTACTCGCTACGTCGCGGTAGGTTGGGCAGTTCTGCAAAGTTTTGGCATTGCCCTTTTTGTCAGTTCAATTCCCGGTGCGGCTTTACATCCCGGAGCATGGTTTGTTATTGAGATTATCCTTGGCCTTACCGCTGGCTCAATGGTGGTCATGTGGATTTCCGAATTGATTACCGAGCGGGGCGTAGGTAACGGCGCTTCGCTTTTGATCTTTTTGAGCATTGTTGCCTACTTGCCTGCCTCAGTGGGGCAGACGATCGCCCTTGCAGAAAGTGGTGGCAACATTGGCGGCATCATTATTCTTGTGGCTGTCTTTTTAGCCATGATTGTGGGTATTGTCTTTGTTCAGGAAGGTACCCGTCGCATTCCCATTGTTTCGGCACGTCGCCAAGTGGGACGCAAACTCTATCGCGAACAAACCAGTTACCTACCTCTGCGCCTAAACCAAGGGGGGGTGATGCCGATTATTTTTGCTTCAGCAGTATTGATTCTTCCTTCGACCTTGGCGCAGTTTACCCGCAATGAACTCATAGCACGATTTGCGAGCTATGTTTCTCCCGCAGGGCCGACACCGTGGCTATACGTGATTTTCTATTTGCTGTTAATTCTATTCTTTAGCTACTTTTACTCCTCCCTGGTGGTTAATCCCGTAGACATGTCCCAAAACCTGAAAAAAATGGGCGCCAGTATTCCGGGAATCCGACCGGGGAAAGCTACTTCGGATTACCTAGAGCGGGTTCTCAACCGCTTGACGTTCCTAGGGGCGATCTTTTTGGGTTTGGTTGCAATTATTCCTACAGCGGTCGAGAGTGCAACCAAAGTAACAACATTCCAAGGGTTAGGAGCAACCTCCCTGCTCATCTTGGTGGGGGTGGCCATTGACACCTCAAAACAAATTCAAACCTATGTGATTTCACAACGCTACGAGGGAATGGTGAAGCAGTAATGCGCTTAGTTTTGTTTGGTGGCCCTGGCTCGGGCAAAGGAACACAGGCAGCAATTCTGACCACACTCTTTGGGATTCCCCATATTTCCACAGGGGATATTCTACGGGCAGAGCGAGCTGCAGCCACCCCCCTTGGTCAACAGGCTCAAAGCTACATGGATCGCGGTGAACTGGTACCGGATCAGGTGATTGTGGAGATGGTGGCCAATCGCTTACAACAACCAGATACGGCTACAGGCTGGCTTTTGGATGGTTTTCCCCGCAATGGGGCACAGGCAGCAGTCTTTGAGGAGATGCTCAAAAACATTCACCAAGACTATGATTACTTGCTCTTTTTGGATGTGCCGGCTGCAATTCTCCAAGAACGCATCCTCAATCGCGCCAAGCAAGCCACCAATGGTCAGCAGCGCTCCGATGATACTCCGGAAACCATTCTCAAACGGGTACAGGTCTATGAGCGGGAAACACGACCAATGATTCAGCGGTACATGAATCATCCCAAGTTTGTGCACATTGATGGAACGCGTACGATCGAAGAAGTGACTGCTGCCATTCAAGCACGTATTGGGGAGGTGAACCGTGTCTAAACAGGATGCCATTGAAATTGAAGGAACAGTGACTGAGTCATTGCCTAACGCCATGTTTCGGGTGGATCTGGACAATGGCTTTAATGTCCTTGCCCACATTTCCGGTAAGATTCGCCGCAACTACATCAAAATTTTGCCGGGCGATCGCGTGAAGGTGGAATTGACCCCCTATGACCTGACAAAGGGGCGAATTACCTATCGCCTGCGCAAAAAATAGTTTGATCTTTGTTGGCCACTCTGGTAAGATATAAAATTTGCGACTACATGAGCAACTGATATGAAGGTAAGAGCATCGGTACGGCGTATTTGTGAAAAATGCCGCGTCATTCGGCGACGTGGTCGGGTTATGGTGATCTGCACCAATCCGAAACACAAGCAGCGCCAAGGGTAACCCACTGTTGTTGCATAGATAGGAACTAGATTCATGGCTCGTATTGCTGGTGTTGATTTACCCCGCGACAAACGCATTGAAATTGCCCTCACCTACATCTATGGCATTGGCTTGACCCGCTCCAAAGAAATTTTGGCAAAAACGGGTGTCAATCCAGATACCCGTACCCGCGATTTAACCGATGCTGATATTGCGGCACTGCGGGCGGCCATTGACGAGTACCAAGTGGAAGGGGATCTGCGCCGCCTCGAGGCCATGAATATCAAGCGGCTCATGGACATTGGTTGCTATCGCGGGCGTCGACATCGTCTTGGATTGCCCGTTCGTGGTCAGCGCACCCGTACCAATGCTCGTACCCGTCGCGGTAGTCGCCGCACTGTGGCTGGCAAGAAAAAACCTGCTGCTAAAAAATAAGCTTTTTCGCTCCTGCTACCTGATTCACGGTTTGGATAGATTATGGCACCCTCTGCAAAACGCTCTGGCCCCCGTAAGCAAAAGCGCAATGTCCCTAGTGGTGTTGCCCACATTCAGTCCACATTTAATAACACGATTGTCTCAATTACCGATCCCAATGGCGAGGTGATTGCTTGGGCCTCCGCTGGCTCTAGTGGTTTCAAAGGTGCTAAAAAAGGCACTCCCTTTGCAGCTCAGACTGCTGCAGATAACGCAGCTCGCCGTGCCATTGATCAGGGAATGCGGCAAATAGAGGTGATGGTGAGTGGTCCTGGCTCCGGTCGGGAGACAGCAATTCGTGCCCTGCAAGCAGCCGGGCTAGAAATTACTCTTATTCGGGATGTGACCCCTATTCCCCACAATGGTTGCCGTCCCCCCAAACGGCGGCGGGTTTAGGTTGATTTGGGTCACTTGGGAGCACAGCTATGGCATATCAAATTGAATGTCTAGAAACACGGGTTGAAGAAGATCAGGGCAGTACGGCCAATTTGCGCTGCATCCCCTTGCTCTTGGTCAAGGGATTACAGTGGGAAATGCCCTGCGGCGGGTTCTCCTTTCTAACTTACCCGGTAGTGCCGTGACAGCGGTGCGGATTGCTGGGGTAAATCATGAATTTTCGACGATTCCCGGTGTGCGCGAAGATGTCATGGACATTCTGCTGCAAATGAAGCAGTTGGTGATTCGCAGCTACACCTCAGAACCCCAAATGGGTCGGCTTTTTGCCCAAGCCCCTGACAATGAACCCTTGACCGTCACTGCGGGTATGGTACAACTTGGCTCTGAAGTAGAGGTGGTCAACCCCAACCACTACATTGCCACGTTGATGCCGGGGGCTACCTTGGAGATGGAATTCAAGATTGAACACGATCGCGGCTATCGCTCAGTGGAGCGGGTACGGGATGATCGTCTTGCCTTGGATTATCTCCAGTTGGATGCAGTCTTTATGCCTGTGCGACGGGTAAACTATACCGTTGATTCGGTGCGCAGTGCAGGTGCAGAGGGCGATCGCCGGCTTCAAGACTACCTAAAGCTGGAAATTTGGACCAATGGCAGCTTGACTCCCCAAGATGCCCTTAATCAGGCAGCAACGATTCTTGTGGATCTCTTTAGCCCCTTGAAGGAAGTACCTCTGCATACCTCCGAAGCAACCGCCACCGATGAGCAAGATGAAACAGGACAAATTCCCATTGAGCAGTTGAATTTGTCGGTACGTGCCTATAACTGTCTCAAGCGGGCTCAAGTGAATACGGTTGCTGACCTGCTTGAGTATTCCCAAGAAGAACTACTAGAGATCAAAAACTTTGGTCAAAAGTCTGCCGAGGAAGTGATTGAGGCACTGCAAAAACACTTGGGAATTACGCTACCGCCCCAAAAAGCTGCTCGTAACTAAAGAGATTGAATGAGGTTTGTCTATGCGTCACCAACGTCGGGTTCCCCAGCTAGGACTGCCAGCTGATCAACGAAAAGCACTGCTGCGGGCATTGACCACTGAATTGATTCGCCACGGCCGCATTACCACCACTAAAGCGCGGGCAAAGGCTGTACGTGCAGAAGCGGAGCGGATGATCACCTTGGCGAAGGATGGTTCCTTGGCAGCACGGCGGCGTGCCCTTGGTTATCTTTACGATAAGCAACTGGTGCATGCCCTGTTTGCCCAAGCCCCAGAGCGCTATGGCGATCGCCAAGGTGGCTACACGCGCATTATCCGCAGTGTGAGGCGGCGGGGTGACAATGCCGAATTGGCAGTCATTGAATTGGTGTAGCAGGCAATGATGACGGCGATCGCACCTCCTCAGAGCGGCAAACGCTTGGCACTACTCATTCAGTACCAAGGCACCCATTTCCACGGCTGGCAACGGCAGGTGGGGCAACGTACAGTACAGGAGGTCATCGAGCAGGCGATCGCCAGCGTTGTCAAGCATCCCGTCTCTGTTGTTGCAGCGGGTCGCACCGATACAGGGGTTCATGCCGCTGGTCAAGTGGCACACGTCACGGTCAACTCGCCCATTCCCGTTCATCGTTGGCCGGGAATTCTCAATGCGCGTTTGCCCGCCGATGTGGTCATTCGTGCAGCAGCGGTCGTGCCCAGTCACTGGCATGCTCGCTTTTCAGCACTGTGGCGTCGCTATCGCTATACCCTCTATACCGATCCCTGCCCCAATATCTTTCTGCGCCCTTGGACATGGCATTACTACTATGACCCCTTGGATGTGGAAACAATGGCAGCCGTGCTTCAGCCATTGTTGGGGCGGCATCACCTGAGTGCTTTTCACCGGTCTGGCTCCAATCGTGCCCATTCTTGGGTAGAGATACAGGAGGTGAGCTGCCGACGACGCGGTGCCCTTGTGGAAATTGAAGTCCAGGCATCGGGATTTCTCTACGGCATGATGCGCTTGCTGGTGGGGCTGTTGGTGCAGGTGGGACGCGGCCAGCGATCGCCCGCCAGTTTTACGGAAATTTGGCAGCAGGAGCAACGCCACCTCGTCAAGTATGCTGCCCCTCCCACAGGTCTTTGTCTATTAGGGGTGGGCTACCCTGAGTCCCCTTTCCCCCTTACCCTGTGCACCGAAGCGATGCCCCAGTTTGTTACCCCTGAATTGTCCATTGCATAGAATCATGGAGTTTGTGATGAGCAGTACCGTAAAGACACCACTGCCCGCTGTGGATGACCTTGCTCCCCAGTGGTATGTCATTGATGCCGCTGATCAACGGCTGGGTCGCTAGCCGCAGAAATCGCCCGCATACTTAGGGGCAAAAATAAACCTATTTACACCCCCCATATGGACACCGGTGACTTTGTGATTGTCATCAATGCCGAGAAAGTTACCGTCACCGGCAGAAAACGCTCCCAAAAGCTCTACCGTCGTCACTCCGGACGCCCCGGCGGCATGAAGATCGAAACCTTTGAGCAACTGCAAGCTCGCATTCCAGAGCGGATTATTGAGCACGCTGTCAAAGGGATGCTGCCCAAAAATTCCCTTGGCCGCAAGCTCTTTACCAAGTTGAAAGTTTATCCTGGGCCTGAGCATCCCCACCAAGCCCAAAAACCCCAGCCTTTGACCATTAACACAATTCCGGGAGCCTAACAATGCAGATTGCTGATCAGTCTAAGCGGGTAGTTTACTTAGGAACTGGTCGCCGTAAGTCGGCGGTGGCACGGGTACGCCTGATCCCCGGCAGCGGTCAACTGCTGATTAATGGCCGCAATGGGGCTGACTACTTGCAGAACAACCCCACCTATCTCAACTTGGTGAAAGCTCCCCTTGAGACCCTTGGCCTTGAAAGTAGCTATGATATTTATGTCAATGCCACGGGGGGTGGTCTGACGGGGCAAGCAGATGCCATTCGTTTGGGGATTGCCCGTGCTCTGTGTCAACTGGATATCGAAAACCGTAAGCCTTTGAAAACAGAAGGCTACCTCACCCGCGATCCCCGTGCCAAGGAGCGGCGTAAATACGGTTTGCGAAAAGCTCGCAAAGCCCCCCCAATACTCAAAGCGCTAAAGTTTTTGTCTTTTACTTCTCGTTTGTGGTGAGCCTCCTATGCCAAAACCCAACATTCATCCCCAGTGGTATCCCGAAGCCAAAGTCTATTGCGATGGTGAAGTGGTAATGACGGTTGGTTCCACAAAACCCGAACTGCACGTGGACATCTGGTCAGGCAACCACCCCTTCTTCACAGGCACCCAGAAAATTGTTGATGCCGAAGGGCGAGTGGAACGCTTCCGCCGTAAATATAGTGGTGCTAAGCCCCAACAAGCCGCTAAAGGGAAAAAAACCACCCCTAAACCCACACCCAAAATCAACAAAAAGGGCTAATTGCTCTTCATGTCCCCCTTTTTTCAGCCCGCTGAGTGGCTGCCCCATCGCGCCTGTTGGTTAGCCTTCCCCAGTCACGAGGATTTGTGGGGAGAGTTACTACCGCAGGTGCGCTTGGAGTTTGCTGCACTGTGTCGAGCGATCGCCGATCCCGATCCCGTGACGGGTCACTGCCGAGGAGAGCAACTGAAAATTTTGGTGCTGGATGCAGTGGGAGAATCCACTGCCCGTTCTTACCTAGGGGATTTGAATCCACAGTTTTATCAACTCCCCTTTGGCGACATCTGGCTGCGGGATACGGCTCCTGTGGGCTTAATCAATGCAGCGGGGGAGCGCCGCCTCCTCTGTTTGCCTTTTAATGGTTGGGGCAAGAAGTATCAACTCCCCGGCGACAGTGACTTGGCTGTACGCCTTGCCCTAGTTCTTGGTGTCCCCTGTGGGGCGGTACCGCTATTCTTGGAGGGGGGAGCGATCGAAGTCGATGGTGAAGGAACCTGCCTCACCACTCGTCAATGCCTCCTTAATCCTAACCGCAACCCCAACTTAGATGCTGAGGAGGTGGAAGCCCGCCTCAAGCCAGCTCTTGGCGTGAGCAAAGTCCTCTGGATTGACTCCTGTGGCCTTGCCAATGACCACACGGATGGACACATTGATACCCTTGTGCGTTTTGTAGCCCCCGCAACAGTGGTCTGTATGTTGCCCGAAAGCGCTGAGGATCCCAACCACGAGGTCTTGGTGGCCATTTACGAACAGTTGCAAACCCTGACGGATGCAAGAGGCCGCTCCCTAACAGTGATCCCGGTGCCCTCGCCGGGGCGGATCACTAGCCGAGCGGGGGAGATTTTGCCGGCTAGCTATGTAAACTTCTACATTGCCAATACCACGGTGGTTGTCCCCACCTATGGTGTCGAAGCTGATGCCAAAGCTGTTGCAGCGATCGCTAAGCTCTTTCCGAGTCGCAGAACCATTGGCCTTCCCGCACGGACGATTTTAGAGGGAGGAGGCGCCTTCCATTGCATTACCCAACAGGAATTATGAGAACACTGACTGTTGCTGCCATTCAAGCTCAACTGACCGATGATGTTGAGACCAATATTCTGCACCTCAGCGATTTGGTGCGGCAGGCGCATCAACAGGGAGCACAGGTCATTGTCCTGCCAGAGCTATTTGAGGGGCACTATTTTTGTAAGGAAGAGCGGGAGATTCACTTTCGGCGGGCACGCCCCCTGAAAAATCACCCAACGATTGCCCACTTTCAAGCTTTGGCGCGGGAACTGGAGGTGGTCATTCCCGTATCCTTTTTTGAAAAGGCGGGCACCGTCTATTACAACAGTGTGGCTATGATTGATGCGGGGGGAGTCCATCTCGGTGTCTATCGCAAAAGTCATATTCCCGATGGCCCCGGCTATGAGGAAAAGTTTTACTTCCGACCGGGGAATACAGGCTTTCGGGTCTGGCGTACCCGCTATGGCAAAATTGGCGTCGGCATCTGTTGGGATCAGTGGTTTCCAGAGGCTGCACGGGTGATGACCCTCATGGGGGCAGAGGTGCTAGTGTATCCCACCGCCATTGGCAGTGAACCTCAGGATCCGACGCTAGATACCAAAGATCCGTGGCAACGGGTCATGATTGGCCATGCCGTGGCCAATGTGATTCCAGTGGTAGCAGCGAATCGCGTCGGTGATGAGGGGCAGCAAGTATTTTATGGCAGTTCATTTATTGCCAATCCTAGAGGAGATCTAGTGGCTGAAGCTGATCGCCACCAAGAAGCAGTGCTTGTTTATCAATTTGATTTAGAGGAAATTGAACGCCTGCGGGCGGCCTATGGCTTCTTTCGCGATCGCCGACCCGGACTCTACAAAGCCTTGTTGACTGCCGATGGTGTTATCTAATTGCTGTGGGTGGGTTGGTATGAAAGTGGAAGTGCTGGTAACCCTGTAGCCGGTGTGGATGATCCTGTTCGCTGTCGTAATTGTGGGGATGACTATGCCAAAAACCAGTGGGGAGATGCTGCAATTGCCATGGTTGGCTCAAAACGACAAAGGCGATGAGAAGCACTAGACCACCGAGGCCAGTATAGAAAAAGTGTTGGGCTGGAAATTGACTGCCAAACCATCCCGCTAAGGGATAGGCCAAGACCCACCAAAGATGACTCCAAGCAAACTGGGCACCATAGACGCGCCCCTGCAAGTCCACGGCCACTCGCTCAGCAATAATCGTCTGTAGGGGTACATTGACTAGGGTTTTACCCATACCAGCGATCGCCCACAGCAGAGCAAGGCTAGGAACATTGGCACCATAGGCAGTCAGTAGCGGCAGCACGGTCAGTATCCCCCCTAAACCCATTGCCCCCACTGCCCTGGGCCTGCGACAGGAACAACCCCAAATAACCGCAGCTAGGGTAGCACCCACACCAAATGCCGCCATGATTGAGCCGTAGGCTTGACTTCCTGCCTGTAGCGTACCCTGAACATAGCCAACAGTATTCACCAAAATTTCAGCGCCGGCGATCGCTGCCACCAACTGTAGCAGCAACCCGTAGCGAATCGCTCTATCCCACCAAAGGCACTGACTGCCGACGCTAAGCTCCTCAAGAAATCCTCTGTGGGGAGATACCGCTCCTTCTCTAGGGACAATCAAAGCTCTGGGCAGCCAAGCAATCAATCCCGCTGCTACCAAAAACGTCAAGGCATCCAAGAAGAACACTGAACGGGTGTTAAACAGTGCCGCAACACTGCCCGCTATGGCTGGGCCTAAAATACTCAGGAGTTGATATGTGGCATTCGAGAGGGCGATCGCTGCTGGGCACTCCTCAGCAGTTGTCATTACAGGTAATGTCGCCGTATAGGTGGGGGTAAAGAGGGCGTGAAATCCGCTGAGCAGGACTACCAGCAGATACAATTGCCAGCCATCACTGACAAACGGAAATAATGAAACCAAAATCATGCGCACAAGATGGGTTGTTACCATCAACCCCTTGCGATCCAACCGATCTACTAAGACGCCAGCAATAGGAGCCAGTAGCACAAAGATGGTGACCCGCAGGGTTAAGGCAGTTGAAAGCTATAGTCCCGAATTCTCGCCTGCCAACTCAAAAGCAAGGAGTCCTAAGCCAAGCCATGTGAATGCATCCCCAATGAGGTTGATCGTTTGCGCCGCATAAAGACGGGCAAAGGCTCGATTCCCTAGACACCGCAATAGAGGAGAAAGATGCAAAGTCATGGTGACCACCTGAGAATTCCCCACTATTTACTATATCCCCCCTAGGGGGATGCTTAGTAAACAAACTTGCTAATGGCTTATTAGAAATATTCAAGGGTTGGTCATATTGGTCATGCGCGGAGTTTTACCCCTCGACAACTAACTGCTGGAGGCGCCTCGACTACAACTTTTACATTGATTACATTGATACCGCTTACACCCAAATTTGGAGGGATAGTACCGGCAGGAACAGTTTGCGTGCCTTAGGGTCTGTGAACAATGCCCCCACATCCTTTGAAATCTTTAGTTTTATTCCCACCCATCAGTTCGTTCCTGCGAGCAGCTACAGCGATGCAATTGTGGTTACGCTAAAGTACTAAGAAACTGTAAAGCGATTGGTTTCTTCACGAATTTGCTCAAAGGAAATCTCTTGAGCCGTACCCGCAAAGGGATGATCTGGGGTTAGAAAGAGAAGGCAGTGACATTCTCGCCGTTCGCGCATGGGGACACAGGGGCAGTTCCAGTAGGCCGCTTCAACTTCTGCTTCTTTGTCTTCATAGTGGCGGCAGGGGCATAGGGGAGAGCCATAGTCATCCTTATGCTTGGCTAATCCCTCTAGGACAACCGCAGTTGTCCCCAAATCTGAGCAAAAGTAGGTTCCCGTGCGCTTGGCGTAGGTTTCCGCAAACTTGCGCATGGCTTCAAGGTTTTTGTCGGAGGCCTGTTGCGGTTTATAGGGGCTACTCATGGCAAAATTTGCGAGATGAAACTTCTTTCAGTTTAGCGGAAGGCATCGCAGGATTCGCGGTGATTGGATTAAAAGATCCAGGGTGCTGGAGTTGAACCAGCCTATGGCGAATTATGAGTTCGCTGCCTCATCCGCTCGGCCAACCCTGGGAAGGTAATTGTTATTTTTCAATATACAGCCCTTTGCCAAAGAACCGAATACACTCAACAGTGGCAGGGGGATAGCCCTTCATTCCTTATACCTCCCCTATGTATCCCCCTGCGGGGGTTGCTTGGAGATTTTGCGATGAAACCAATTTATTTAGATGGACTGGCCACGACACCCGTTGATCCCCAAGTGCTAACCGCAATGCTGCCCTATTTTAGCGATCGCCCCGGCAATGCCAGTAATCGTGCCCATGCCTATGGCTGGGAGGCAGCAGCAGCTATCGGTCGAGCGCGCGAAATCATTGCTGCAGCCCTCCATGCCCATCCCGAAGAAATCATTTTTACCAGCGGTGCCACCGAAGCAGACAACTTGGCGATCAAGGGGGTGGCGGAAGCCTACTACAGTCGGGGTCGCCATATCATTACCGTGCAGACCGAGCACAATGCGGTCTTAGCCCCCTGCCGCTATTTGGAGTCCCTTGGCTTTCGCGTCACCTATCTGGGGGTGGACGAAAAGGGGTTGATTGATCTGACTGAACTGGAACAGGCCTTTACCAGCGAAACCATCTTGGTATCGGTGATGGCGGCAAACAATGAAATTGGGGTGCTTCAGCCCTTATCTGAGATTGGGCGCCGCTGTCGCGAGCGCGGGGTGCTCTTCCACACCGATGCCGCTCAAGCCTTGGGCAAAATTCCCTTGGATGTGCAAGCGCTCCAAGTTGATCTTATGTCCCTCACTGCCCACAAACTCTATGGTCCTAAGGGAATTGGTGCCCTCTACGTGCGGCGCGATCGCCCCCGCGTCCAATTAGCGCCTCAGCTCCACGGGGGCGGTCAAGAACAGGGCTGGCGAGCGGGCACTTTGGCCACTCCCCTGATTGTCGGCTTTGGCACGGCAGTACAACTGGCTCAAGAACGTCAAGACACCGATATTCCCCATCTATGGCGTCTTAAAGAACGGCTGTGGCAGGGGTTGGCCTCCCTTGGGGAAATTTATCTCAATGGGGATTGGCAGCAGAGTTTACCCAACTGTCTCAACGTCAGTATTGGTGGGGTTGAGGGTAATACCCTCCTGCGCTCTATTTATCCCCACGTTGCCCTCTCAACAGGGGCAGCCTGTAGTAGCGAAAAACCAACTCCTTCCCATGTCCTCCTCGCCTTGGGGCGATCGCCCGCCCTTGCCCGTGCCTCGCTGCGCTTTGGCCTATTGCGTACCACTACAGAGACAGAGGTGGATTTTGCCCTTCAGCAGATTCGCAATAGTATTCAGGAACTCCGCCAGCGGCGATAAATGACCTTGTTACATGTTGTTAACAGTTATAATTTCTTGACATAAATTTACAATGTCCTCAAATGTCCATAATGCCATGCCTTTCGTGATCTAAATTACATCTAAAAGCCCTTCTCCGTAAAATTACGCATGATCCCCAAGTTGCAGAGTGCATAGAATAATAACGTATGGTAAACCAACCATTCATGAATAGTTA
>DVDZ01000040.1 GCA_015296025.1 Thermosynechococcus sp. M46_R2017_013 | reverse complement strand
CAACGGACTTGGTGCGGCAGTATTTACAGGAAATTGGCCGTGTCCCCTTGCTCACGCCTAGTCAAGAACTGAACCTTGCCCAACAGATTCAGCAGTACCAAGCCCTGCTCGCAGTGCGAGATCAGTCCGATCATCCTCAAATCAAACGCTATGTGGCCGCTGTTGTCGCCCGCGATCGCCAGCAGCAGCAGTTGGGGCGACGCCTAAGCCGTGCCGAATGGGCGTCCCTGCTCAACATGAGCATGACTGAGCTGCAAAGGCAAGTCCAGGCGGGTCGTCAGGCTTGGGCTCAGGCAGCGAAGATCACGCTGGATGAACTTCAGCGCATTGAGCGTCAAGGACAACGAGCAAAAGCACAACTACTGCAGGCCAATCTGCGTTTAGTGGTAAACATTGCTAAAAAATATCAGCATCGCGGCGTTGAGTTTCTAGATCTCATTCAAGAGGGGAACTTAGGTCTAGAACGTGCTGTTGAAAAATTCGATCCAACAAAAGGGTTTCGCTTTAGCACCTATGCCTACTGGTGGATTCGCCAAAGTGTCACCCGTGCTGTGGCCAGTCAAAGTCGTACGATCCGTCTGCCAATCCACATGGTAGAAAAACTCAATAAAATTAAGCGTGCTCAACGGCGCCTTGCTGCGCAACAGGGCGGGATGCCGAGTCTGGCGGATATTGCTCAAGAACTGAATCTTGAGGTGTCACAGGTGCGAGAGGTGCTGATCGCCGTTCCCAAATCTGTTGCCTTAGAACAGCGGGTTGGCTCTGATCAAGAAACAGAATTGCAGGAGCTGATTGAATCCACCGCACCCACCCCCAATGAAGTCATCATGCGCGAGTCCCTGCGTACCGCTTTGAAGCAACTCCTCAGTGATTTATCGCCCCGTGAGCGCCAAGTGATGGAACTGCGCTATGGTCTAGGGGAACAACCTGCCCTTGAGATAGTGGAAATTGCGGCACTGCTGGGACTGAGTCGGGAACGGATTCGCCAAATTGAGCACCGTGCCCTGCAAAAATTACGGCAGCCCCAGCGGCGGCGGGAAATTCAAGACTATCTGGAGGAGTTTGCCTAGGGCGTTTCCAACTGAATACCGTGGGGACAGCACTCACAAACCCATAGATCAAGGTCGGGGTCTGGTAGGGCGCGCCGTACCCGCTGCATGATGGTGTAGCCTTCATCCGCAGAGGGCGCGAGGGCAAAAACTGTGGGCCCGGATCCCGACATCATACTGGCGATCGCCCCCGCTTGTAGAAACTGCTCCCGCAGTTGAGCCACCAAAGGGTAGCGGGGGAGGACGACTTTCTCCAAATCATTGCGGAGGCTGGCAGCCAATGTCGGAAGGTCATGCTGCTGAATTGCCTGTAACAGGGTTGCGGATCCCCCCTCCTGACGTGCCTTTTCCTGCTCGCTGGGAGTCTGGGCATAGGTGGCAGCGAATTCCTGGCGATAGGTTTGATAGGCCCAAGGGGTAGCCACACTGAGGGAGCGATACTTGCCCAAGACCACACTCAAGCCCTGGAGGTCAGGGAGGGGGGTCAACTGTTCACCCCGTCCTAGGCTAAGGCTGTCCCCCCTTGCAGACAGAAGGGTACATCGGCGCCCAATTGCTCGGCAAAGTGCTGCAATTCCTCTTGGGTAAGTCCCAAGTGCCACAGAAGATCCAAGCCTACAAGTACGGCTGCACCATTGGTTGACCCCCCAGCCAAACCAGCCCCTACAGGAATCCGTTTTTCAATAAAAATTTCAACGCCCTGGCAATCGGGAAAATGACGCTGTAGGAGGGCTGCTGCTTGATAGGCCAAATTGCGCTGATCGCAGGGAACGGCGGCGCTGGTGCAACGAATTTTAATCTGGCGATCGCGCCGCGGCATGAGTTCAATGCGATCCATAAGGGAGACCGCCTGCATTACCATGACCAATTCATGGTAGCCACTGCCATCCAAGCAATTGCCAACAATTTGTAAAAAGAGATTAATTTTGGCAGGCGCCAGCAGACGATACACGCAGCCCTATCCTCACAACCACTTTGTTGAATAGCATATTATTCTTCTATTACCCTTTGGCACGCCCTAACCAGTTCGCATGATCTTGGAACGAATGATTGATCTGTTGCAGTTGCCCTTTATGCAACGGGCGCTGTGGGCAGGGATCTTAACCGGAGGAATGGCGGGTGCCCTCGGTAGCTTTACCATCCTGCGGCAACTCTCCTTTTTTAGCGATGCCTTGGGGCATTCGGCACTACTGGGAATTAGCTTAGGGATTATGCTTGGCCTCAATCCTTCAGTGATGTTGTTGCCCTTTGCCGTAATCTTTGCCCTAGGGGTAACGTATCTGCTGGAGCATACGCGGCTGTGGACGGATGCCCTCCTAAATATTATTTATTCGGCTTCATTGGCGGTGGCGGTGATTTTGCTGAGTATCAGCGATCGCTATCAGGGAGGGGTGAATAACTTACTATTTGGCGATATTTTGGCAGTGCGCCCAGTTGATCTCGTTATGAGTGGCACACTTTGTACCATTGTGGGCATTTTCATCCTGCTGACGTTGCGGGTGCAATTGTTAATCACAGTGAATGAAGCCTTGGCAGTGGCGCAGGGGGTAGCGGTGGGACTGCAACGGCTGCTGTTTATCACCCTATTGGCCTTAGCGGTTGCCGTCTCGATTAAGACTGTGGGGGTATTGCTCATTAGTGCCTTTGTGGTGATTCCCGCCTGTGGGGCACGCCTGTGGAGTCGGCAATTTTCCCAGTATGTGGTTTTAGCAGCCCTAGTGGGAGTGGGCAGTGCGATTGTTGGCATGCTGGTGTCAGCAGGAATGAACTGGCCATCCGGACCGAGTATTGTTGTTTGTCAACTAGCGTTCTTTTTAGGATCGATGGCGCTCAACTCACTGCGAGGGGTGTGGCTGCGTAGAGCGTAGAAATCTCTGGCAAGCTGAGGCGTGAACGCGCTGTTAGCTCTAAAGGGGAGCGATCGCCCCGCTGGAAATGGTCCACCGCCGCACAGCCAATCATTGCCGCATTGTCGGTACACAACCGCAGTGGCGGAAAAATTAACTGTAGTCCCAAGGGTTCCGCGGCCGCCCTCAGGTGTTGTCGCAGTCCAGAATTGGCCGCTACTCCCCCCCCAATGGCTAGGGTTTTGAATCCATGATCCACCGCTGCTGCGATCGCCCGCTTGGTCAAGGCTTGGGCCACTGCCTTTTGAAAACTAGCCGCTAGGTCGGCCACGGGCAGTTCGTTACAATTTTGACGTAGCTCCGCCACTAGGCGTGCCACTGCGGTTTTGAGGCCACTAAAGCTGGAGTCGTAGGGATGCACCTTCCCATCGGGTAAGCGGATATTTCCCTCCGGCAGCTCAAAGGCATCTGGATTGCCCTCCTGCGCCAAGCGATCCAGAACAGGCCCGCCTGGATACCCTAACCCTAAAAGGCGCGCCACCTTGTCGTAGGCTTCCCCCGCCGCATCGTCCCGCGTTTGTCCAAAAAGCCGGTACTCGCCACAGCCATACACGCCAATGAGACTGGTGTGCCCGCCCGAAACCAACAGACAAAGAAACGGCGGCTCAAGGCTTGGCTCTGCTAAGTAGGAGGCATAGAGATGCCCCTCAAGATGGTGAATTCCCAGAAGCGGTTTTTGTTTCACAAGGGCAAGGGTTTTTGCCGCCATGACCCCAATTAGGAGGGAGCCCACCAGACCGGGGGCACAGGTGACGGCAATGGCATCAATGGTTGACCAATCGCAGGCCGCTTCACTCATCGCTGCTGCAATGACTGTATTGATGTTTTCTAAGTGGGCACGGGAGGCCACTTCCGGTACGACACCGCCAAAGGGCTGATGAGCACCCACTTGGGAGGCAATCACATTACTTTCAATGGCGCGATCGCGCACGACGGCAGCAGCGGTTTCATCGCAACTGGTTTCAATGGCTAGAATTCTTACCATTGGGCAGACTGGGGCATGCACCTAGAGCTCCTCTTAAGTCTAGCCTGCTTCTCAACATGAAGGAATGAATGTCTGGGGTTTCAATCTGCTCCGGAGTAAAGATTCGTAAGAATCTCCTCAATCCCGATCAAGAAGTAGGATATAATACAGGCCGGGCAATCTGCCCAATGTCGTGCTTGTGCCAAACGTCTTGTGGAACTGTCTGCCAAAAGTGAGTACGCCCTCTTGGCGCTTTTGGAAATGTCAACGGCCTATAAACAGGCGGAACCGCTACAAATTCGCCAAATTGCTGCCATGCATAACATTCCTGATCGCTATTTAGAGCAACTGATGGCGACTTTGCGCCGCAAAGGTCTCATTCGCAGTCAGCGGGGCGCACGGGGTGGCTACTTGCTGGCAAAAGCCCCTTGGCAAATTTCAATTTTAGATGTGCTCAACTGTATTGAGGGAATGGACTCGAAGCTAGAACAAAAGCTGCCTGACAGTGGTGATTTGGCGCGCAGTCTGATCCGTTCGATATGGCTAGAGGCCTGCGCTGCTGCCAACGAGGTCTTGAGAAAGCATACGCTACAAGACTTGTGCGATCGCCGGCAGGCTTACCAGCAAGCGGATGTCATGTACTACATCTAAGGTAATCCAAGATTAAATGATTGCGCCGCAAGTTTTCTGTTGAGTTTGGAGATTGCTCGTCCATGAATATTGCCCCTGATATTACTGCCCTCATTGGTCGCACCCCCCTTGTGCGCTTGAACCGCATTCCCCAAGCTGAAGGCTGCGTGGCACAAATTGTTGTCAAACTAGAGAGCATGAATCCTGCAGCTTCGGTGAAGGATCGCATTGGTTTGAGCATGATTCAGGAGGCAGAAGCAGCGGGTCTCATTGCCCCCGGCAAAACCGTGCTTGTGGAACCCACCTCAGGGAATACGGGCATTGCCTTGGCAATGGTGGCGGCGGCAAAGGGGTACCGTTTGATTCTGACGATGCCGGAAACAATGAGTGCAGAGCGGCGTGCCATGCTGCGCGCCTATGGGGCAGAGCTAGATTTGACACCCGGCACTGAAGGGATGAGCGGCGCGATTCGTCGCGCTGAAGAAATTGCTGCCTCCCTTGAAGATGCCTTCATGTTGCAACAGTTCAAAAATCCCGCCAATCCCAAGATTCACCGTGAAACCACTGCCCTGGAAATTTGGCAAGATACGAATGGTCAAGTGGATATTTTGGTGGCGGGAGTGGGCACCGGCGGCACGATTACGGGAGTGGCGGAAGTGATTAAAGCCAAGAAGCCCAGTTTTCAGGCGATTGCCGTCGAACCTAGCAACAGTCCTGTCCTTTCAGGTGGCAAACCGGGACCCCATAAAATTCAAGGCATTGGCGCCGGCTTTGTGCCTCCTGTTCTCAAGCGCGAACTGATTGATGAAGTCATCCCTGTCTCCGACGATCAAGCCATTCATTTTGGTCGCCGCTTAGCCCGTGAAGAAGGCCTCCTCTCTGGCATTTCCAGTGGGGCTGCCCTTTGTGCTGCAATTCAGGTGGCTCAACGCCCCGAAAATGCGGGCAAGTTAATTGTCATGGTACAGCCGAGCTTTGGCGAACGCTACTTGAGCACTCCCCTGTTTCAGGATGCTTTGCCCTTGGTACCCAGCTACTTGCAACATTAGGCACTAATTGAGTTCAGAGTCAGGGGTTGTTTTGTACAAACTAAAACCAAGTTTGGGGGGCGGGGCGATCGCTGAGGCTAGATTTATAGCCCTTCCTTCTGCTCCAACTAGGTCAATCATGACCGAACCTGCCATCCGCTCTGAACTTACTCAAGTCTTGGATGCCATCCAAGGGATGCAAGCTGCTATCCAAACAATCGACAAAAAGTTAGACTCCACATTGCCACCACCACAGAGCGCTTTAACCTCATGGATGAAAAGCTGAAGCGATTGGAGGACAAAATTGATGCAGTAGAAGGGAAACTCCAGCAGCAGATTGACGCTATAGAAGCCAAACTCGAGCAGCGGCTCATACAGTTAGGGCAGCGGATTGATACGGTAGAGTCCACCTTGGAGGAGATTTCGCAGCGGCAAGCCGGCACAGATGCGCGGTTGTGGGGTTTTTGGTAACA
>DVDZ01000195.1 GCA_015296025.1 Thermosynechococcus sp. M46_R2017_013 | reverse complement strand
GCAATGACCACCTTCGGCAGCGAACGAATTTGTCGCTGTAGATCCAGCACATTTAGCCGTGCCACCCCCCTGATCATCTAGATAACCCGCTTCACCGCGAATGCTTTGATCGCCACCCGCACAAAAGGCATACTTGCCATCGCTGTGGGGGCCTGCACCGGTCAACAAAACCACGCCAATTGTGGGATCGTTGCGGGCATCTTCAAAGGCCTGACTCATTTCCACAATGGTTTGCGGGCGAAAGGCATTGCGCTTGTGGGGACGGTTAATCGTAATTTTGGCAATGCCCGTCGTTTTGTGGTACAGGATGTCAGTGTAGTCGTGAACCTGCTGCCAGTGGACGCTGTCCATAAGAGTGCGATTAGTTAGGATAAATTCTCATTCTACCTTGAGGGGTTCTCGGGTTTAGACGGGGGCAAAATCGCAAAAAAAATTAACATCCACCACCTAGGGGAGGCTAGAAAAGCTATGTTAGGCTGTTGCTGACAATAGTTTGTGCTTCTTTGCTATGAGCGACCTCCTCAATACCTGCCCCAATTTGCAAGCGGACTGCGATCGCCTCCTTGAGCTGTTGAATGCGGAACCCAAGCTGCGCTCCTTTGATATTACGCCGGTTCAAACTTCCCTGCGCAAGGCGGTTTCGCCGACATTTGAAATTGTTTTTGCGGGGCCTTTTAGTGCTGGGAAATCAATGCTGATCAATGCGCTGTTGGAGCGCGAACTGCTCTACAGTGCCCAAGGTCACGCAACGGGGACGATTTGCCGTGTCGCCTATGCTGAACCCGATCGCGAGCGAGCCGTTTTGACGTTTTACACCGAAGGGGAAATTCAAAAACAGGTCACCGATATTAGCGATCGCCTGCGGTTGGGACGCAACGTTGATATTAATAATCCCAGTTCGATTCAAGAAGCGATTCAATTTGCCAACCAAATTATTGAACAGGAGGGGGGCGAGGGGCGCTCCCAACGGGCACGGGAAGCCAATGGTCTAAAACTGCTGCTCCAAGGCCGCCAACAAAATGCTGCCCACATTCATCCCACGGTCAACAATTCCTTCTCGATGGATGGCTTGGGCTTTGGCACGATCGCGGAAGCATCGGAATATGCCCGTCAAGGCCCCAATAGTGCCGTTCTCAAAAAAATTGAGTACTACTGCCACCATCCCCTGCTTGCGGGGGGCAATGTTCTGATTGATACCCCCGGCATTGATGCGCCCATCAAGGAGCACGCTGAACTAGCCTATCGCTGTATTAATGATCCAGAAACCTCAGCCGTGATTGTCGTCTATCAAATTGCTGCCTCTGGGGAAATTATTCAGGAGGAAATTGATCTACTGGAAAATATCAAGAACAATCCGGGGCTGCGCGATCGCGTGTTTCATGTGATTAACCGCATTGATCAAACGTGGTTTGATGCCGATTTGCGCGAGAAGGTCAACAATACAATTGCCAAGTCCTTTTACTCGCCCCCGGATCGCGTTTATCGCACCAGTGGTCTTTTGGGTTTTTATGGTAGTCAGTTGCTCAAATGTAGCGATCGCGATCGCTATGGGCTAGACTCTATCTTTGCCAATGAAATCAGCAAGCTCAAACAACGTACCGATGCGCCGAAATTTATCTCCGAGTTTCTGCGCTACTGTATTTTCTCCTACAAATTGCCCAGCAAGTTTCGCATTCAACTGGACACGGACAAAACGCCCCTTGAAAGCTATGAACTGATTTTGCAACGCTATGGCCACGAACTGATCCAACACATGATTAAAGATAGCGAGGTGGAAATTTTCCGCAGTGACATCAGCCGCTATCTGCGGGAGGAAAAGTATCCCCAACTGTTGGAGCAATTGGTCAGCGATCTGCAAAATGTCTGCATTAACCTCAGCAATTTGTACCAGCCAGAACTCCATGAGCTAAGACAGCAACCCAATGACATTGAAGCCCTCAAGCAGACGAAGCTTTTGGATCTCAGTCAAGAACTGAAAACCGCCGGAGATGAGTTTTATCGGCATATTGATCAATTTCTCAATCGTATCAAGGGTGGCCAGTCTCCAGAGGCAGAGCAGAACTATAAACGGCTGAAAAATAACCTTGTCACTTCCCTCGAGCAACTCCTACGCCAGTTCTCCGTGGCCACGATTTATCAACAGGCCCTTGATAGTCATCCCACCAACTCCGTTGTTCCCGTCATGGGGATTTTGGCGGAGGCCTTCTATTACTTGGCCAATGGCCTCAAGAAAACCCTCGTCGAGTCTTCCCAAGAGGTGATCAAAAATCTCTTTAAGCAGTTGAGTCGGGAGATTTACCAGCAGCCCTACTATCGCAAACTCTTTCACCTGCTGGGGAATGACAGCGGCATTGATCAAATGTTGGCCAAGCTAGAGGAGGAGGTACTGATTAGTATTACGACGGTGGCACGCATTGAGTGCGATCGCTATGTGCGGGAGCGCGAGGATTTCTACCACGATACCCAAGGGGTGATGAAACTGCGGGAGGTACTGCGCAAAGCCTGCAATACCTTTGATGCTTCAAGTATGTTTGAGGCGGAAACCGAACTGCGGGAACTCCTGAAAATGGACTTTGTCCACAAGATCAAGAAAACGATTGAAGTGACCTATCGAGCGGCGATCGCCACCGCAATTACAGAGCCTCTCCTCACTGCGGCTAAACAACATAGCCAAAAAATTCTCCAACAACAGCAACAGGCCCGGGAGCACCTTGGCAAAACCCTAGAAAAAGAAGCGGCTGAAAGTATTGAGCGCAATGCCGCTAAACTGAAGGAACTAGAGGCCAAGATTGCCATGTATAACGAAGCGGTAACAGGCATTAACCACTGCCTCGAACAGCAAGGGCGCGATCGCCAGAAACTCCCCCTGATTTCTCTCAGCTAGAAACAAGACTCAGGCAATGAGCCATCCCCCCTTTTTGCCCTAAGAGACAGTGTGCCGCCTCTTCCCACCCCATAAACCTTGGGGGCATTAATTTGGCTCTGTGGCTAATGACGATCCAGTGGATGCCAAGTGGATGCAAATAGATGTAGGGGTTATCTCAACCTATGTTGCCTATTTCCCCGGAATTGTGTAATCTTGACCCATCAAGAAGAGCTTTACTGACTTGAAATTGAATTGCGAGGAGGAGTCTATGTCAAGCCATCCCGTTTACCGTTTATTAGCCCCTGATGAAGTGATTCGCTTTAGGACGGAGGGTGTGAATGTTGAAGATCCAAATTCCTATAAAAATTCCTCTACTCTTGTGCACCGGTGGCGCGATGGTTACGATATTGCCTACGTTGAGCAACTAATGCGGGAAATTGCAAATTCATCTGATAGAGCTAAATACCTTGCCGATGGCTGTGCGGCAGAGGTTATGTTGTTAGACCAAACCGGCTGGCACCGCGGCAAAGTCAAACTGGAGTTAATCTTTTATCCAGAGGCGCCACAGACGCAACCAGCAGACACCCACAACGAAACGCTAGATTTGCTTTCTTCGTAAGTTTTGATAGCGAGGTAGTGAGGAGCGCAGTGCTGGCGGCTGGGTGTGCCAAGCTGTTGGCCAGTAATAGCAGGTATGATGAAACTTTAGGCATATGGGCATAGCAGCAAATGAGTAGTGATTTTCTCGCAGGACTGAATCCATCACAACGGCAGGCAGTGGAGCACTATTGCGGCCCGATGTTGGTGGTGGCAGGAGCCGGTTCTGGGAAAACACGCACGCTCACCTATCGGATTGCCCATTTGATTCGCCAGCATCAGGTGGCACCAGAAAATATTTTGGCGGTGACGTTTACGAATAAGGCCGCCCGCGAAATGAAGGAGCGGATTGAAGCCCTCTTTGGTCAAGAAATGGCTCAACAACTCTATGGGCGAGACTGGCTGGATCTCTCTCCCCTCGAACAACAGCGGGTGCGATCGCGCGTCTATCAAACCTACACAAAACCCCTTTGGATTGGCACCTTTCACAGCCTATGCGCTCGACTCCTACGCTTAGAAATTGAGGCCTATCAACATCCCCAGGGGTATCGCTGGACGCGGCATTTCACAATTTTTGATGAATCGGATGTGCAAAGCCTCATTAAAGAGATTGCCACAGAGGAACTCAATCTCGATGAACGCAAGCATGATCCGCGCGGTATTCGCTACAAAATTAGTCATGCCAAAAACCGAGGGCTAAGTCCCGATCAGTTGGAGCAGGAACAGCGATCGCCCGCTGGCCGTGTGGCCGCAGAGGTTTATCGTCGCTATGAGGCAACCCTTGCCAAGAATAACGCCCTTGACTTTGATGATTTGATTTTGCGCACGGTGCATCTATTCCGACAGCACCCTGAACGCCTTGCATACTGGCATCAGCAATTCCAGCACATTCTGGTGGATGAATACCAAGACACCAACCGCACCCAATACGATCTTCTTCGGCTGCTGACAACCAATGGTATCCCTCCCCAGCAATTTCAGGATTGGCGCGATCGCTCCATCTTTGTGGTTGGCGATGTGGATCAGTCTATTTATTCCTTCCGCTGTGCGGATTTCACTATCTTGATGGACTTCCAGAAAGATTTTGGCGATCGCCTGCCCGATGACGATAGCCGCACAATGATCAAACTAGAGGAAAACTATCGCTCCGTTGCCAACATTTTGCAGGCCGCCAATCATCTCATTGAGCACAACAACGAACGCATTCATAAAGTGCTGCGCCCCACCAAAGGAGAAGGCGCCCCCATTCACTGTGAGTGTTGCGACACTGAAACCGATGAAGCCTATTTTGTTGCCCGCAAAATCAAAGCCTTGGGCAGCCAATCCCTCGAACCCCAATGGGGACGGTTTGCTATTCTCTATCGCACCAACGCCCAATCTCGCCCCTTTGAGGAAGCCTTAGTTCGCGCCAATATTCCCTATACGGTGGTTGGCGGTCTCAAGTTCTATGAGCGCAAGGAAGTCAAGGATATTCTTGCTTATTTGCGGCTGCTGCAAAACCCCCAAGATATGGTCAGTCTGCGGCGAATTATCAATGTGCCGCGACGTGGCATTGGCAAAACCAGTTTAGATCGCCTCAATGACGCTGCGCAAACCCTTGGTATTTCCCTGTGGGACTTAATTGTGGATACCGAGTCCATGACGCCTTTGGCAGGGCGAGCCAGCCGTGCGGTGCAGCAATTTGTTGCCTTCATAACCCGCCTGCGCTCCCTTGTGGACGATATTGACCTGCCTGAACTGGTCAAAACCGTAATTGAAGAGACAGGCTACCGCCGCGAATTAGAAAACGAGGGCACCGATGAAAGCCTAGAGCGGCTGCAAAACCTCATGGAATTGGTTAACGCAGCCCAGCAATTTAGTGAAGAAAATGAGGGGGCAAGCCTCAGTGATTTTCTCAACAGTTCTGCCCTTGCCTCGGATTTGGATTCATTGCAAGGGGGAGAGGGCGTTGTTTCTCTGATGACGTTGCATGCCGCCAAGGGGCTAGAATTTCCCGTGGTCTTTTTGGTGGGCATGGAGCAGGGACTCTTTCCCAACTTCCGCAGCCTCAACGACCCCATGGCCCTTGAAGAAGAACGCCGCCTTTGCTATGTCGGCATTACCCGTGCCCAAGAACAACTGTTTTTCACCTATGCCCAAAGCCGTCGCCTCTACGGCAGAAGTGAGGATACGATTCCTTCACAATTTTTAGGGGAGCTACCCCCTAAACTGCTGACGGGCAATCTCCAACGACGATCCAAAGTGGCTTCTGTCATCGAAGCATCCCCCTCGCGTTTGAACAAGTCCACTGCCTCCCTTTGGCGGGTGGGCGATCGCATTCTCCATCCTCTTTATGGCGAAGGGGAAATTACCCATGTTTTTGATACTGGTTCAAAGCTCTCCTTGGCCATTCGTTTCCCGCGACGCGGGCAAAAAGTAGTTGATCCGCGGAGGACACCCCTTGAACGGCTGTAAATTAAGGTAGCCCACCGCAGGTTGAGAACAGTCTGAGGATAGAATGCGTCTCTTTGGGCACAATTCACGCTTTTGAAGCGTCATAACCAATATGAACGAATAGGGATATTGCCCGTGAGCAGCATTATTGTAGCAACCCTTCTTGCTCTCA
>DVDZ01000139.1 GCA_015296025.1 Thermosynechococcus sp. M46_R2017_013 | reverse complement strand
ATCGCACCCATAGGAGCACTGAGGCCAAGATAACAATGCCAAGTGCCTTTAGACAAATGGCGGTGGCACGCGGAGAGCGGCTGGCCAAAATAAAAATGCTGCCGGCGATCGCTGGCCCAAGCGGTCCACCTAGGGCAACCAAGCCATGTCCCAAACGCCCCAGCAGCACCTCACCCCCATAGCGGGCAAACCCGGAGCCACTGGGATCAATGACCAATTCTTGAAAGTAGCCCCCCAGGAGAACCGCTGTGAGGCCATGACCCATCTCGTGGAACCATGTGGCCAAAATGGTAAAGGGGTACAGCAAATAGTTTCCCAAGGGAAGCTGCCAAAGAAGAATCGTAACGAGGGCAGCGATCGCCAACAGGAGTGCCGAGCGGGGTTTCTCATTCGCTGAAACATCCAGTGGGGTGGACTTGGGGTCTGGACGAAGGCCAAACATACTTCCCCTGGAGTTGGTTAGCGCTTTGGTGCCAAAAACATAATCATATTGCGCCCCTCCTGCTTCGGTGCCTGCTGCACTTCGGCCACCGCTTGAAGGTCATTGGCCATGCGGTTAAGAAGTTCCTCGGCTAGGTGGGAGTGTTGAATTTCCCGCCCCCGGAACGTCACCGTTGCTTTGACTTTATCTCCTGCTTTTAGGAACCGCTCAGCGCGATGAATGCACACATTGTAGTCGTGTTCTTCAATTTTGTAGCGCATCTTCACCTCTTTAACGTCCGAGGTGTGCTGCTTTTTGCGCGCTTCACGAGCCTTCTTTTCCTGTTCAAAGCGAAACTTGCCGTAGTCAATAATTTTGCAAACGGGTGGATCCGCTTTGTCACTCACAAGCACAAGGTCAAGTTCCCTTTCGCGGGCGATCGCGATCGCCTCTTGGGACGACATAATCCCCAATTGGGAACCATCACTATCCACCACACGCACCCGCGGGAAACGGATGCGTTCATTAATCATCGGTTGTTCTTGCTGTGTTTTCTTGGTAAGAGCCACTGGTACCTGTACTGTCGTTGATAAAGGTTGGTGCAAGGACTGTCTTAGCCTCAAGGTGAGCTGGCAATGACCCCCTGCCCCTTGCTCTACATCTTAGCGGAGGATTGCCGATAGGAATTATTCTCTATTCACCAAGAATAAATGGCAACCGATTGTTAAAGTAGCAGTTGCCATAGGCATCTGTAGGCTAGACTGAGGATGTTTATTGCCTGCTCTGGGTCACTTTTAAGATTCTGAAATATGCTGCAACGGCAACTGTTTACAGGGTTTGTCCTAGGAAGTCTTTACTTCCTCGCTACCGCCTGTGGCCAACCAAGGACAACGGCTCCCCCGCCCCTAGCACGGGTGAAACTTGCTGCGGTGCAAACAGAACCCCTAGCTCAAACAGCTGTTTATAACGCCTCTTTACAGTCCCGCGAGTCCATTACCCTACACCCCCAAGTCTCTGGTCGCATTGCCCAGATCAATGTCCAAAGTGGTCAGTTTGTCCGCCAAGGCCAGCCCCTCATTCTCATTGATCCGGCAGAACAGCAAGCGGTTGTCGCCAGCAATCTAGCTGCCATTCAATCTGCTCAAGCAAACGTGGAGAATGCCCGCTCCATCCTACGCGCCCTTGAAGCCCAACGCCGTGCTAATCTAGCCACATTGGAGTTCAATCGGATTCAAGCGGAACGCTATGCCGCCCTTTTTGAAGAGGGGGCTATTGCCAAAGAGCAAGCGCAATCTTTCATTACCAGCTTTCGCACCGCCCAGGCAGCTCTCCAGCAAACAGAAGCTGACATTCGTGCCCAGCAAGCCACTGTTGACCGCTTAGAAAAGGCTCTCTTGGCTGCCCAGGCAAACGCTCAACAGCAGTTTGTTGTCCTGAACTGGTTTCAGGTGCGTGCCCCCTTCAGCGGTGTTGTCGGCAATATTCCTCCTAAAGTCGGTGATTTTGTTACCCCTCAAACTGACCTCCTTGCCCTCACCTCAAATCAACCCCTAGAGGTCAATATTCAAGTGCCGATTGAGCAAGTCCCTCGCATTCGCATGGGAACGCCGGTGGAATTACTGGACATAAATGGCAAAGTCATCGGCACAAGTTCGGTCTTTTTTATTGCCCCTAACACAACAAATGCTACCCAAACGATCTTAATAAAAGCGCTGTATAGCAATACTCAGAACAACCTACGAGCTGATCAACAAATTCAAGCCCGCATCATATTAGATCAGCGGCCGGGAATTCTCGTACCGACCACAGCCGTCTCCAATCTTGCGGGACAAAACTTTGTCTTTGTGGCTGAAAAAGATGCAGAGGGCAACATGATTGCCAAGCAAAAAGCCATTCAATTGGGAGTAATCCAAGGAAACAACTATCAAGTGTTCCAAGGTCTCCAACCAGGAGAGAAGATTATTGTTTCGGGCATTCAACGTTTGCGCGATGGTATGCCCATTATCCCTGAGTCTTAAAAAGCATGATTAGCAATTTCTTTATTAAGCGACCGGTTTTTGCAACTGTTTGCTCTCTACTAATTATTTTGGTGGGCGCAATTGCGCTGCCAACACTGCCCATTGAGTATTATCCCGACGTTACACCGCCAACAATTCAGGTGTCTGCCAACTATGCAGGTGCCAACGCCGAAACTGTTGAAACGAATGTCACCACAATCTTAGAAACTCAAATTAACGGCGTGGAAGGGATGGATTACATTGACTCCACAAGCAACAGCTTTGGCAACAGCAATATCAAGATCACATTCACTGAGGGCTACGACGAAAACATTGCTGCGGTGGATGTGAATAACTTAGTGGCATCGGTCACCTCCCAACTCCCCCCAGAGGTGATTAACACTGGGGTGAATGTCAGCAAATCCACAAACCAGATTGTTGTCGCCTTAGCCCTGTACCCGGAGGAGGGGTATGACTACGACCCCACATTCATCAGTAACTACGCAACCCTCTATGTGGTACAACCTCTGCAACGCCTGAACGGGGTAGGGCAAGTTCAGGTCTTTGGTCAACGCACCTATGCCATGCGGATTTGGCTAGATCCCAATCGCTTAGCTAGTCGCGGTCTCACGGCTCAGGATGTGGTGCGTGCCCTCTCCGATCAAAATGTCCAAGTGGGAGCCGGGATTATTGGCGCACCCCCAGCCCCAGAGGGACAGGAGTTTCAAATTTCCATTCAAGCCCAAAGTCGCTTGGCCTCAGAAGAAGAGTTTGCCGACATTATTATTCAACGCGGCGAAGATGGCTCCGTGATTCGCATTCGCGATGTTGGTCGCGCGGAGCTGGGGGCACAAAACTACAACACCAACTTTCAGTTTGATGGCCGCAATGCTGTTGGACTGGGTATCTATCAACTCAGCGGTGCCAACGCCCTCGATGTTGCCCGCGCTGTTGAAGCAGAAATGGCTGTTTTAGCGGAGAAATTTCCCCCCGGCCTGAAATGGAGTGTGGGATTTAGCACCACGGATGCGGTGCAGGAGTCGATCAAGGAGGTGGTCATTACGCTGATTGTGGCCATCATCCTTGTGATTGCGGTGATCTTTTTATTCTTGCAAGATTGGCGCGCCACGATTATTCCATCGGTAACGATCCTGTCTCCTTGGTGGGTACTTTTGCCTTTATGAAAGCCTTTGGCTTCTCAATTAACAGTTTGACGATGTTTGGCTTGGTACTGGCGACGGGGCTAGTAGTGGATGATGCGATTGTGGTTGTGGAAAATGTCACCCGTCTCATGGAAGATGAGGGCATGACCCCCCAAGCAGCCGCGAGTCGCTCGATGGAGGAAGTGACAGGGGCATTGATTGCCACATCGTTGGTGATGATGGCGGTCTTTATCCCCGTCGCCTTTTTTCCAGGAGTGACTGGGCGGCTCTATCAGCAGTTTGCTTTGACAATTGTCTTTGCGATCGCTCTTTCTACGTTTAATGCTTTAACCCTCTCTCCCCCTTTGTGCGCCCTGCTCCTACGGCAAGAACGCCCGCCGATGGCGAACTTTATCTTATTTCGCTGGCTTAACCGCCTCATTGATACGATGCGGCAGGGCTATGAACGAAACTTGAATGTGATCGTGCGACTAAAATACTGGGTGCTGGCGGGCTTTGTGGCACTGCTGGGAGTGACCTATTGGCTGTTTCAGATCGTTCCCGGTGGCTTTGTCCCCCAAGAGGATCAGGGCTATTTTGTCACCCTCGTACAATCGCCCCAAGGGGTCTCCCTAGAGTACACAAGTGATATTGTCTTTAAATCAGCAGACGCGATCGCCCAAAATCCAGCGGTTGAACATACCTTTGCCATTGGCGGCTTTAGTTTCTTCGGCACGGGTTCAGATAAAGGAATTATCTTTACGAGTCTCAAGCCTTGGTCACAGCGGCCAACCCTTGATCAATTGCTGCCCCAGTTTCAGAGGGCGGTAGCGGGTGAACTTGGAGCAGTGGTGTTTGTATCCAATGTGCCGACCATTAACCTTGGTGGCAGTGGCTTGGTGGCTTTGATATGCAGGTGATGGATCAGCAGAATCTAGGCCTTGAAGCCCTTGCAAGTGCGGTTAACGAACTGATCCTCAAAGCCAATACAACTCCCGGCTTTGTCTCAGTGAATACCCCCTTTGCCATTAACGCCCCTCAATTGAATGTAACGGTAGATCGCACCCGCGCCCTTGCCTTGGGAATTCCCCTCAAGGATATTTTCAATGCCATGCAGATTTACTTGGGGTCGTTATACGTCAACCAATTCACGATTTTTGCCCGTAGTTACCAAGTGATTGTGCAGGCGGATAAGCAATTTCGCTCGAATCCCGATGACATCAACCGCATCTATGTGCGCTCAGAGCAAAATGCCCTGATTCCCCTCAGTAACCTCGTAACGATTGCACAGGTCTCGGCGCCGCCTATTATTTATCACCATAACTTGTTCCGTTCGGCGCAGATCACCGGCCAAAATGTGCCGCCCCTTAGTGAGAGTCAAGCAATGATGACAATGGCAGCCTTGGCTCAGAAGGTTCTCCCCAATGGCATTGGCTATAGCTGGACGGGGTTATCCCTAGAGTCCACCCGCTCTGCAGGACAGGCACCCTTGATTTTTGGTCTTGGTTTGGTGTTTGTGTTCCTTGTGCTCTCGGCACAGTATGAAAGCTACATTGACCCCTTGATCATTATTCTTTCGGTGCCTTTGGCGATCATGGGAGCCTTGCTAGCACAGTGGTTGCGGGGGCTGAATAATGACGTATTCTGCCAAATTGGCCTAGTGATGCTTATTGGCCTTGCCAGTAAGAATGCGATTTTAATTGTGGAGTTTGCCAACCAAATTCGCGACAGCAAGGGCACGTCCATTGTCAAGTCAGTCATTAACGCAGCTGAAGAACGCCTCCGTCCCATTTTGATGACGGCCATCTCCTTTATTTTGGGCATCTTCCCACTGGTCATTGCTACGGGTGCAGGGGCAAAATCCCGTCACTCCTTGGGAACAAGTGTCACAGGCGGCATGCTTGCGGCCACATTTTTAAGCTTCTTTGTGGTGCCCATCATTTACATCCTCATTAAGGAATTGGTGGCGCGACTGACTAAGGAGAAACTTGAGGAAGCAACACCAACGGAGTCTTAAGTTGCTTTACGATTCGCAAAACTCTTGTATTGTGGGGAATGATCCTTTGGCTTGTTCGTGCTCATGCCCAAACAACTGGATTTGCTGACCGCTGGACAGGTGATTCCTACGCCACTTCACAGTGAAATGCAACGCTCCTATCTGGAGTACGCCATGAGTGTGATTGTGGGGCGGGCACTTCCAGACGTGCGGGATGGCCTCAAACCCGTGCATCGGCGGATTCTTTATGCGATGTATGAGCTGGGGCTGACGCCCGATCGCCCCTTTCGCAAGTGTGCGCGGGTGGTGGGGGATGTACTGGGGAAGTATCACCCCCACGGAGATCAGGCGGTCTATGAGGCCTTGGTACGCTTGGTGCAGCCCTTTAGCAGTCGCTACCCGCTGTTGGCGGGGCAGGGCAATTTTGGCTCTGTGGATGATGATCCAGCGGCGGCAATGCGCTACACAGAAACGCGCTTAGCCGCGATCGCCCAGCGCACGCTCTTGACCAATATCAACGACG
>DVDZ01000138.1 GCA_015296025.1 Thermosynechococcus sp. M46_R2017_013 | reverse complement strand
GTGTCATAGCAGCCACTAGCGCCATCATATCCACAGCAATCTCCACATCAAGGTTCGCTTTTTTAGAACCATCAGGCAGTTGGACGAGTTCCTTGGAGACAACGCGGTAGCCGTTGCGGCGCATCCACAGCAAAAACCCCTGCTGTTTTTCATTCGTGGGGTCAACACCAGTGTAAAAGAAGGAGCGAAAAAGACGAGAGCCTTGGGTCAAGTGGCAGAGGAGTTTTGAATAGTCAATTTCAATACCCAGTTGGAGTGCTGCATAGAATAGGTTGGATCCATCAATAAAGATGGCAACGCGCCCGCGATTTTGTAACACCTGTTCTGGGGTGTAAATGACTGAAGATGAAGGTGTAACCATGTAGAAATCATCTCAAAAAAAGTGTGTTATCGGAATATAAAGTCATACTTCTAGCGTATCGCGCTTCAAGGAGAATCGGTGACGGTGGGGGGGAGGGGAAGTTTTTGGAAAATTGGCTCTGGATTGGCCAAAGGCTGCAGGGCAGGGAGAACTCCCCACTGAGCCTGGCGATCGCTCAAAAGGTCTGGGGCAACAACGGCTGTATTAAATTGAACAGTATAGCCCAACTGCCGATAGATTGCCTCACTCAGCTGGGGGATAATCGGCGCCAACACATAGGCCACAAGGCGCACTGACTCCAGTACCGAGTAAAGAATTTCGGCAACGGCTTCGGTTTCTCCCGCCTTGTAGCGTTTCCACGGTGCCTCCTCATCGAGGAATTTATTGCCTGCCCGCGCCAAGGTCAGAGCCTGTTGGCATACCTCATGGAAGGCCAAGTGCCGATAGCTTTGGGCATAGATTTGGCTAAGGTGCTCTGCCAGTTGCCGCAGCGGCTGCTCTTGAGGAATGGCAGTTCCTTGAACGTTGGGCACGTGCCCCCCTGTGTATTTCCACGCCATTTTCAGGGTGCGATTGAGCAAATTCCCCAAATCATTGGCCAGATCGGCATTGAGAATATTGACAAAGCGGGTCTCACTAAAATCCCCATCGCGGCCAAACTCCACCTCTTTCATAAAGTAATAGCGCACCGCATCAGCACCATACTGCGCCACCAAAGCAAAGGGATCAAGGGTGTTCCCCAGACTTTTGCCCATTTTCTGGCCATCCTTGGTCAGAAAGCCATGGACAAAGATCTGCTCCGGTAGGGGCAAGCCCGCCGACATTAACATGGCTGGCCAAGAAATCGCATGGAAGCGCAGAATATCCTTACCGATAATGTGTAGATTAATCGGCCACCACCTCTTGAGGGCATTGGCCAAGGTTGGTTCTTCATCGGGTTCTAAAAGCGCCGTGACATAGCCCAAGAGGGCATCAAACCAGACATAGAGGGTCTGCTCTGGATCCGTCGGCACAGCAAAGCCCCAAGCCAAATTCACCCGCGAAATGGAGAAGTCCTGAAGCCCCCGCTCAATAAAACTCAGTACTTCATTGCGGCGGCTGGGGGGCTGGACAAAGTTAGGGTGGGTTGCGTAGTAATCTAACAGAGCCTGCTGGTACTTCGAGAGGCGGAAGAAATAATTGCGCTCATCTCGCCATTCCACTGTCCGATTCACATGGATTGGGCAGCGCTTGCCCTCCAGTAACTCCCGCTCGTCTTTGAATTCCTCGCACTCAACACAGTACCACCCCTGCTGCTGCCCTAGGTAGATGTCGCCGTTGTCCCACAGCCGCTGAAAAAACTCGTTGACAATGGCTTGATGACGCGGACTGGTGGTGCGGCTAAAGACATCGTACTGGATCTTGAGTTGTTGCCAGAGGGATTGAAACCCAGCGGCAATCTCGTCGCAGTGGGCTTGGGGACTCACCCCCCGCTGTTGAGCAGTGCGTTCAATTTTCTGACCATGCTCATCGGTGCCAGTAATGAACCGCACTTGGTAACCCTGCAAACGGTAAAAGCGAGCCAGTACATCGGCAGCAATGGTGGTGTAGGCACTGCCAATGTGGGGAAGGGCATTGACGTAGTAGAGGGGGGTAGTCAGTGAAAAGTGCGGTGACAAGCGACGATTCTCCCTAGGGGGTCGAGCAAACGGCGTTATTTATCATAGTGCCATTGGTGACGGCCTGCGGGCGATCCCCCACCGCCAAATCCACCCAAGGACTAAAGGGGCCTTCCTGTTCCCTGCCATTGGCCGCTAAGTCACTGTGGCAAAGGTACAGGCGATCGCTCACCCGTGAGCACAAATCCACCAGTAAATGCTCCAGACGTTCTGACTCCAATTGCCACAGCCGCGCACTGGGACTTGCCGTCCCCCGACGCAAAAAGATGGGTGCCTGCCAGAGACATTGCAAGCCACCATCCTGCCAACGTGGACTCCCCGCATCCAGCCAGAAATGCCAGCGATGAGCCAGTTGGGCACTGCGATATTGAAATGTTGTTGCCAGTAAGACCCCTTGAGGTTGCCACAGGAGTGGGGTCGGATCGGCTGTCACAGTGCCCTGCCGCAGTAGGGAGATCCATTCCCGCAGTCGCTCAGCGATTGGCGTGGCTCGGTGTTCCGCTAAGTGGTCATAAACTTGCCAGTAGGTAGCTATGCCCTCAAGGAGCGATCGCAAAGGTGCCAATTCACTGGCCGTTAGATTTTGGGGCCAAATGTAGCGTTGAATAGCTGCATCGAGCACATCGGTAGGGACTTGTTGGGCACTAAGACCGCCTAACCAATTACAGAACTGGCTATAGGCCTCGGTGGCGCGATAGCCAAAGCGATCCCAATGACTATAGCAGGTGGCCGGCAGCAGTTTAGGTTGTCTGGGATCGGGTTGAAAGCAGTAGTTAGCCAATAGGCCGGCGCGCACCGGATCAATGTCACGCGGCTGAAAAATCGTCAGCATTTCCGCAACGGTAGTTGCCTCTAGGCCAATCCCAATGTCCGGATAGACAAAACTTAAGAGGGTTAGCAGGGCACGCACGAAGGGAGATTGAATCAGTGGCCGTTGTTCATTCCAGATGACGAGGGGAATGCCGCGTTTTTTTAGCTCAGTGCTGAGGACATAGCGGGCAATGCTGTCTAAACCAGGGGCAAGGATGGCAATTTCTGTTGGCTGTATAATTCCCCGGTGAATAGATTTGGCAATTGTCTCAACAACCTCCTGTAATAGCTGCATCCGCGAGGTGGTTTGAATGGCCTCAATTGTGCTCGGCAGTGAGGGTTGGGGAGTTGTGAGCAGTTCCTGAATTGAAAGCCGGAGATCGGCTGTGCCAAAAATTGTGTTTCCGCAGGCGGGCAGATCAATCACCCTAGCCTGTTGTTTCAGGTTGAGAAAGGCATCGGGATCGGCACCGAGGCCAACACGTACGGCACCAATGGGCTGATGAGTCAGGGTAATTGCAATCGTCTGTTGGTGGCAAAGTTCCAGCAGATCTGCCATAACCGCTGGATAGTTGTGGGTATTGTCAGCAAAAAGACACTGAAACCGCTGTTTTAAGGAGGCTTGGTATTGGGGATGGTTCAGCAGAACATGGCCAAATAGGGCGGTGGTGATGCCGTAGGTGAGCAGGCTGTGTCCAGTACACCAAGCTTGCCATTGGTCTAGGGCGCTCGCGATCGCTCCCACCGTTGCCGAAGGAATGTCAAGCTGATGCTCATTCATCAACTGGGGCAGGTCATTAAGGCTAAGACGGGCAAACGCAGCCAATTCAAAGATATCGAGGAGGTGCCGTGTGGCGCGATTGTGGTTCTCACTGAGGGGGGCAAAGGTGTTTTTCTCTAGCCAAGGCCGCCAAAGCCGCTGTGCCCACAGCAATTCTGTTTCCGGCTTAAGATGCAAAGGGAGACGAGGAGCCACAACCTTTGCCTGCACTAGCAGCGGCCAAAAAAGTTCCACTTCATCCTGCATAAACCCCAAGAGTGTGGCAATGTAAGGCGTATGGCCACTGCCCAATTGCTGTTCAATTTCCTTCTGAATGACCCAGCGACCCTCGACTGTATCCGTCAAAAAGAGGAGCGATTTCTGCCCTAGGGTCAACGCAGCGGGCGTGCCTTGAGCTTTCTTAATCCACTGGCCAAAATGTTGAATCAATGCATAGGTTTTACCACTGCGACTACCGCCACTGATCCACTGCAACACTGGCAACCTGGCTCCAAAAGTGAATTTGCTACGATTTTATCTATCCTATCGATTTATTTCTTTTGCGGTAGCCGTTGAGAACAACAGCAATGTCCAGCAATCCCTTTGTGCGCCTCAGAGACTGGATCAAACATGCAAAATGGTGGTATCTCACAACCCCTAACCGTGCCCTCCAGGAAGCCTACGAAGCTGCACTAAAAATTCGGGAAATTGAAATAGAACACTTTGACGGTCAACCCATTAGCCCCCTCAATTTGCCCGTGGGAGAAGTCTCCAGTTATTTTGAGGTAGAGCTAAAACGACTGCTGAAAACTATTCGCATGCGAATGACAGAGTTCCGCGCCAGTCGGCAAATTCTGCCCCTTGCGCCCCCCCCAGCGTCTGCCAACTCCTCCAGCTAGCAGTGTTAATAATGCTGTGGAAACCTATTCAGTGACCAGCCCCCCTGAGGAACCCAGCGTCTATGAAAAGCTGCGCGTCATTGACGCCACCCTCAACCGTTATAAACGGCAGCGAGAAAAGGAACTCAATGCCCTTGCCCGTCCTAGTCTCAGTCGTCAAGACCCTCAACAACGCCAGCAGGCGGCAGCCCTAGACAAAATTGAAGAAAGTTCTCTGTATTTATCGGAATATATTAGTGATGATCTCACCACTGCTTCTAAACTTGACAGTAGCAGCTTTATTCCTCGCTCTATTTTGCGCACTGCCGATCGCTTTCGTCGTGAGCTAAACTCTGATGAAGCCACTGAAGCTGAAGTTGTTCGTGATTTTCGCACCTCTAAACTGCGCACCCGTCTTGCCGTTCGCTTCATGCTGCTGCTAGTGATTTTGCCCCTGCTGACGCAGCAAATTTCCAAAGCACTGATTGTTAGTCCTCTGGTAAACCACTTTAAGGCTGTGGGTCAGATTGAACGGATCATTAACTCTCAACTGGAGGACAATATTCTGGATGAACTGGCTCGCTTTGAAAACAAAATTCGCTTTGAAAGTCTGGTGAGTAATGTGCCGGTTTCTTCAGAGGAAATTCAAGCTCGCATCCGCGAAAAGGCGATTGAGCTATCCACAGAATATCAAAAGGAACTGATTGAACCGCTGAAAAATATCCTCTCCGATACGCTGGGATTTGCTGTCTTTTTGACGCTGATCTTTACGGGTCAACGACAACTGGCAATTGTCAAAGCTTTTTTGGATGAGGTGGTCTATGGCCTTAGCGATAGTGCTAAAGCCTTTATCATTATCTTATTTACCGATGTGTTTGTGGGATTCCACTCCCCCCACGGTTGGGAGGTGCTTGTCAATAATGCCCTAGAGCACTTTGGATTTCCTCGCAATGAGGATTTCATCAATATGTTTATTGCCACGTTTCCGGTGATGTTGGATACGGTGTTTAAGTATTGGATTTTCCGTTATCTCAACCAGATTTCCCCATCGGCAGTGGCTACCTACAAAAACATGAATGAATAGTTAGGCATGGTGGACGGGTTGCAGAATGGGACAGATGGTTCCCCCTGAGGGGTAACTGGGCGATCGCCAGCCCGATAGGAGGCCTTGCAATTCCTGTTTAAGGATGTGTAACTGCTGAATTTGTGCCTCAATGGCGGCCAATTTTTCCTCTAGCTTTTCCTTGATATGGTCACAGGGAATCTCACCGCGATCGTACACCTCAAGAAAGGCTTTGATGTCGCTCAGGGTAAGACCAAGGGACTGGGCACGTTTAATAAAACTAAGGCGTGCAAAGACATCCTCAGCAAAAAGGCGGTAACCACCACTGGTTCTGCCAACGGTCTTCAACAGTCCCAATTCCTCGTAGTAGCGAATGGTCTTAACGGGAAGGCCACTACTGTGGGCAACAGTACCAATCAGATAGGCGGCTACATTCATAGCAGTTCTCCTAAGATCAGCGAGAAAGCAATTTTAGAGAGGAGCAGTTTCTACTGTAAACGCAACTAGCGATTTATTGCTTCGCAATTGAATCCTGTTACCAGAGAGGAAGGCGGCGCTCTCGCCTACTGCCAAGAACGTTTGCCTTTGCAGCACCCCAAGTCATTTC
>DVDZ01000181.1 GCA_015296025.1 Thermosynechococcus sp. M46_R2017_013 | reverse complement strand
CCCCTCTATTACCTTGGCTTGATGACCCTTGCGCAGCGGTTTGGCTGTCGTACGATTGCCTGGGCGCAGGGGATTGGACCGGTGCGATCTCCCCTGTATCGGTGGTGGACTCGAGTCCTTCTGCGTCGCTGTCTTGCAGTTACGGTGCGGGATTCCGGATCAGCTGCCCTCCTGCGGCAGTGGGGGATTCCCCATCAACAGGGCGCCGATCCTGTGTGGCTGATGTCGGCGCGTCCGCTCTTGCCCCCTAAGGAAAGGGCGCCCATAGCTGTGTGCTTGCGTCCCCATCGGCACCTGACGGGCGATCGCTGGCAGTTGCTGAAAATGGCCCTGCGGCAGTGGCAGCAAGAAACAGGTGTGTCACTTTTGCTGTTGCCCTTTCAACCTCAACAGGATTTGCCCTTGGCTGAGGATCTCTATGGGGCATTGATACCTGAGCAGACGCAATTAGTGTCCTGTGAAGATCCCCGCGAGATGAAGGGACTTTTGGCAACAACGGCAGGAGCGATCGCCATGCGCCTCCATGCCCTGATTATGGCGGCCAGTGTTGGCTGTCGCTGTTTTGCCCTTAGCTACGATCCCAAGGTGAGTTACTTAATGGCCGATACGGGTATGGCCGGGGTTGAAGTAGAAGCATTACCCACTGACCCCACTGCCTTGATTCAGCAATGGCAGCAGACATTTTCAGCCCCCCTGCCCGACTATCAACCTACCGGCGGTCGGCTGCGGTTCACAAGGCAGTACTGAATCTGCTCTAGGCCAGCCCCCCAACAAGGATAGGATAAGATTAACTCGATGCGTCGTTTTGTTGCGGCACCCCATGAACGAATTCCATCGCCGCTATCCCACCGGCAGCATTGTTAGTGATTTACTGCAAATTCACGACGGTCTCTTTATTGTCAAAACTACTCTCCTAGTGGGGGATACCATTTTAGCTACGGGGATGGCTGCTGCCCCAACTCTAGAACAGGCGGAAGATAGTGCCCGCCAGCGTGCCCTGCAACTTCTTGGTATTCACCTGCCTGTGCAAACGGAAGCGGAATTGATTCCCCACCCCCCTGCAGCCCTTGCGGCGGCTCCTTTGTCAGAGGCCGGCAGTACCGATCTGCTCCTAGAACCCACGCCCCCTCCCAATCCCCATCGCAGTAAGCCAGCGGCCAAACCTGCTAGCGAGAAGCTCCCCCCCAAGCGCGAACCTGTGGATCTGTCGGATGAAATTGCCCAAACCACATTGGAAATGAAACGCTTGGGATGGACAGAAGCCCAAGGCCGTGCCTGTTTACTCGAACGCTATGGCAAGCGATCGCGCCAGCAACTGACCGATGAAGAACTCTTGGATTTTCTCCACTTTTTGCAGCGCCAACCCAGTGGCGGTGAGCCGTCGTTTTAGGTCACAAATTGCAAGAAAAATTTATATTCTGACGGAAACTTAAAGAAAAGCTATAGATTTTCACATTAGCCGTGATCCCCCCTTAGCTTCTTTACCATAAAGGAGTTGTTGCTGTCGAGGAAAAATCTGTGCTGGGTCCTTTTGACCCTAGGCAGCGATCCCAGTGCCCGTCGTCAGTGGATTTTTCGCCTCGTTCTGCTGATGAGGTCTTTACCCTCTTTTTGATGGCGGTAGGCAGTGCCACACGGGTAATGGATACCGGTTTAGCCTGTCCCGACTGGCCACTGTGCTTCGGCACGTTGGTGCCGCAAATGGATTTGCAGATCTTTCTAGAGTGGTTTCACCGTCTGCTGGCCACTAGTTTAGGCCTGATGGCGATCGCCTTTGCAGGACTGAGCGCGGCTTGGCGGCAAGGGTTGTTTCCTTGGGTACCCTACGCTGCTGGGGCGGCACTGTGCCTTGTGATTTTGCAGGGGATTCTCGGCGGACTGACGGTGACTGAGTTGCTGCGCTTTGAAATTGTCACCGCTCACCTTGGTACAGGCTTGTTCTTCTTTTGCCTTTTAACAGCAATCACCTTGGCTTGGCTCCCTTTAGGGGTATGGGTAGTGCCCGTTGGTTGCGGATTGTTGCACTGATTGCCGCTATAGGTGTCTATGGCCAAAGTTTGTTGGGCGGCTTGGTGTCTTCGCAGTGGGCGGTTCATCAGTGCCTCTATGGCGATCGCCTGTGTGGGGTGCTCAATAGCCATCTAATAGGCGTTGTCCCGGCCACCCTGAGCGTCCTTAGTGTTGTGATTGTGGCGTGGCGCAGTCCAGCTTGGCTCCCCTGTTGCGGCAACTGAGTTTCTTGCTCCTGCCGCTGGTGGGTCTGCAAGTGGCCTTGGGGTGGAGCACTTTACAACTAAAGCTACAAGTCCCAGCACTCACCGTTGCCCATCAAATGATTGGCGCCACCCTCTTGGGGTTGCTGGTTGCCATTTCCACATTGGCGTGGCGCGATTGCTGAAAGCCCGCTTTGCGATCGCCAACCCGCTTCCCTGAAGCATAAGTTTTGAACAATCTTGAGGCTCGCATGACATTCCTAGCCAGACTTTCCTCCTCAACAGGAGATCTTTCAACAAAACTACTAGACTATGTCCAACTCACCAAACCTCGCTTAATTCTCCTCTTTTTAATTACGACTGCGGCAGCCATGGAAGTCGCAAGCCAAGGTCGGGTGGCTCCCCAACTGCTCCTGATGACCCTTGTCAGTGGTGCCTGTGCGGCGGCAGCAGCTCATACGATCAACTGTCTTTATGACCGCGACATTGATGCCATCATGGAACGAACGCGCCATCGACCTTTGCCGGCAGGTCGAGTTGCCCCTTGGGAAGCCGTGTTTCTGGCCGTGCTCTTGGCAACAACGGCCTTTAGTCTTTTGGCAGTGTTTGCCAATCTTCTAAGTGCCTGCCTTGCCATGGTGGGAATTGCAGTTTATGTGGGGGTTTATACCCACTGGCTGAAGCGCTCGTCGCCGCAAAATATCGTCATTGGCGGTGTTCCCCCTCTAGTGGGCTGGGCAGCAGTAACAGGAGAACTGAGTTGGGCAGCTTGGGTGCTGTTTGCCATTATCTTTATCTGGACGCCGCCCCATTTTTGGCCGTTGGCAATGCTGATTCAAGAGGACTATGCTCGGGTGCAAGTGCTGATGTTGCCCGTTGTCGATGGCGATCGCGTAACGGCACAGCAAATTTTCCGCTACACCTTGGCGCTGATACCCACCAGCTTGTTGTTGGTTTACCCCTGCGGTGTTGTGGGTTGGATCTATGGGTAGCGATTGCCCTTGGCAGTTGGTTTATTTACCGTGCATGGCAGTTAACCCAAGCCCCAGAGGACAAAGAACAGGCACGCAGTCTCTTTAAGTTCTCGATTCTCTATATGATGCTGTTGTGTGCCGCCATGGTGGGCGATCGCATCTTGTTGTCTCAGTTATCTGAAAGTCTCGATGCCCTTGCTTGCCTCTTGAGCTAAACTTGCGCCAACTGTTGCAACCATTCAATTAAAATTGGGTTCACCAACTCTGGGCGATCGTCATGGGGACAGTGACCCGTATTCGGTAACCGTTCAATGCGAATTGGTAGCCGATCTTGATGGGCTTCAAAGTGCTTTACCCCTGAAATCGGAGTCCAAGGATCCACCTCCCCCCAGAGCACGAGAATCGGCACTTGGATTTCTGGAAGCAACTCCACAATTTTCGGTCCAGGCGGTGCTGAAATTACGCGGGCAAAAACTTCCTTGGCACCGGCATCCATGGCGGGTCGGTGCAGCAGTTCTACCAATTCATCAGTAATGGCCTCGGGATTGGCATAGACTTGGGTCAGGGTTTGACGAATGCGCTCGGGTTGCCGAATCTGATTAAAAATAAAATGGCCAATGACAGGAGAGGCTACCAAAGCGCGAAAGAAGACCGTAAAGAGACTCTGTGCCCAGTTCAATTCGTTGGGGCGGTGGTTCAGTCCCCCTGCACAGTTGAGGACACTGACCGCACGGCAGGTGTGGCCATAGCGAGCGGCCATCATCAGGCACAGCAGACCGCCAATGGAATTCCCCACCCAAACCACCGGTTCATCAATATGGGCTTGCCAAAAGTCGGCCAAAAGTTCTGCCCATAAATCCAAGCTGTAGGTTAAATCCGGCTTTGCCGAAGCACCAAACCCAAGCAAATCAAGGGCATAGACACGGTAACCGGCGGCGGTGAGGGCAGGTATATTTTTGCGCCAATGACCAATCGAGGCCCCAAAACCATGCACTAAAACGACGGGAGCACCACTGCCATTGACACTGTAGCAGATGCGATGGCCGCGCCACATCCAGTCTGCGGTGGCTGAGAGCGTGGAGGTCATTCTGCCCATTCCCTCATGCAATATGTATTACTTTTAAGATAGCGATCTTTACGTTTCGTAACAATTTTATGACCACTGCACTGATCACGGGGGCAACAGGGGGATTAGGGCAAGCCTTTGCCCAAGCGTTGGCCGATCGCCGGCATAACCTCATCCTTACGGGTCGTTCCCTCGACGCCCTAGAGGCGCTTAAGGCTCGCCTCAGCCAACAGGTACCGGTCGTGTGTATCCCCCAAGACTTGAGTGAACCCGGTGCTGCTGTCCAGCTCTATGGGCAAATTCAATCCTTGGGGCTAAGCGTAGATCTGCTGATCAATAATGCCGGCTTTGGTGATTACGGCGCTTTCGGGGATCGCGATCGCCAGCAACTCACGGCTATGCTCCAAGTCAATGTCACGGCGCTAGTGGAACTCACCCATCTGGTGCTCCAAGAAATGTGCCCGCGGCGTCAGGGCACCATCATTAACGTTAGCTCAATTGCGGCTTTTCAGCCTCTGCCCTATCTTGCCGTCTATGCAGCCAGCAAAGCCTTTGTCCGCCACTTTAGCGAAGCACTCTGGGCAGAAGTCAAACCCCTAGGAATTCGTGTACTGGCCGTATGCCCTGGCCCTACGGCTACCCAATTCTTTGCCCGCGCCGACATGCTGCGCAATCCCGCTCTCATTGCCCGCCAAGATACCCCCGAACAGGTGGTTGCCGAGACGCTGGCGGCGCTGAACACCGATGTAGCTACCGTCATTCCCGGACAGCCCGCCAACCGTTTTCTTGCCCTAGCGGGTCGGCTAGTCCCGCGTCAGTGGCTGGTGCAGCAGTTAGAACCCCGCTTCCGTCCCCCCACTCAATAGGAGCAAGCCTAAAAAGGAGCCACTGTTCCAGATGCCGTGGAGTACCATAGCGGCACCGAGGTTTTGCGATCGCCAGTAGATATAACTCAGCACCGTCCCCAGAACCGTCAGGGGCAACAGGTCGGCTAGGTTGAGGTGGGCGATCGCAAACAGCAGCCCCGTTAAACCCATGGCAATTCCCAAGGGCAGATAGGATTGCACTGAACGAAAGAAGAACCCCCGGAAGAGAATCTCCTCAAAGAAGGGAGCCATCACTGCCACCATGACGTAGAGCAGGGCAAACGTGGTGTAATCGCGGCTTTGCAAAATGATTTCTAGCAGCGGATTGCCGCCCCCTTGGTTTTTCAGCAGTGCTTGACTGATCAGTGAACCAACCACGACTAGCGGCAGTGCCGCCAAATAGCCACCAACACCCCAACGCAAGGCACCCCCTACTCCCCCCTGCCAGCGTAGCCAATCTGAAGGGCGCTTACCGAAGGAACGCAGAAAGTACCAGAGCCAGCCCAACCCCGCCACCGTCATCATGGTGTAAGTGAGCAAGGCATAGAGGGTTTGTGCCATAGCAGAGCGCAGCGGCAGCGCCATACCAATAAGGGAGCGCACTAAGGGCATGACCAGCAAACTAATGGCAAAAAAGAGAGCAAACCAGATCACCATGCCTTCCCAGAGGGTTTCCCAGCCCCAAGGCACTGGCGTTAGTGAAGCTATGGGCTGCTCCTGTCGGCGGCGTCGCAGATGTTGATAGATCCAGACAATCCAAAGAACAATGCCAATTAAACTTCCTAAAAGAGGGGTGGTACCAATGAGAGCAAGGCGATAGAAGGCTGCTTGGGCGCGCTTTTGTACTGCGGTGGCCAAGGCAGTAAGCGCATCGGGTCGCTGTTGCAGTTCATAAAGGCGTTCGAGGGCGCGATCGCGAAACCAACCTTGGAGAGCATTTTTAATCAATGTTTCAGCATCTGGCAGCAATTGGGGAGGATCTGCCCACAAACCCATCAGTACTTCTGCAGTACTGCGAGTGACCCCTTGCGCCTCGTTGATCAAGGGTTGCCATATCTCGAGGGCGCGATCCTGCTCGCCGACATCGGCATAGAGGAGTCCTAATTGAAGACGCAGCCGTTGGTTTTGGGGCGTGGGAGTGGCCAGTACCTGTTCGTAAGCTTTAATCGCGCTTTGCACATTCCCCACAAGGCGATCGCGGGTAGCCGCATCCCCCAGTCCCTGCCATTCTCGGGCTTGCAGCGACACATTGATTTGCAAGAGGTTAATTTGTCCTTGGGTTTGGGGTTCTAAATAACTACCAAGCAGCGACGCTGTAATCAGGGCAGCTACCACAACACTGAGGGCAGCAAGCACCAACCGTTTGAGAGACATAGGGCAAAGCTGACAAAGGACTCCCCAAAACCTTAGCGGAAAGCGAGCTAGTAGATCAATCGAGCGGCTTTTATGGGATTTTTAGAGATAGAGCCACATCCAAATTTACTGTCATGAGTAACAATTACTCCAAAGTATCCTTGGCAATTGCTTTCCTGTCTTTTGTATTACTTTTTTCTCTTCTATCCACGGCATTGATTCAAAAATACTTTGGCTTAATTGGTGTTTTGAGTTATGTTGGTATTGTTACATTGATTTTGTTGTTGCTGCTAAAACTCAGATCTCGAATTCTCTCTTTTATTTTTTAAGTGAACTGAATGCTTCCCTGTCATTGATCAGCACTGGAATTATTCTCTTGACATTATTTGTATCGCTACAGTTAGTTAAGCTGGCTACAGCAAACTACTACGTTCTTTCATGATCTGCTGTGCAGTGGTTCAGGCTCTGCCAAGGGTGTGTGGTGTTCTGCTGATGAGTCTTCTTAACCAGTATCGCTATGGCCTTCTGTTCCTTTTCTTTGCCCTTTGGGGGCTATGGCCGGTGTTCCTTGTACAACATTCTTCCAAGGGAGGCGCTCCCTCTCTGTAGCGGCGACTCTCCTAGAACTAGCCTCTCTATCGGATCCTTGCCTCAGTGTCCTCAAGTCGGTTAAATGGAGACTTGTTGCGTGGACATTGTTACTATGGGTATTGATCTGAGCCGTATTCCTGCCCAACCTAAGCCGGGCATTGTCAATGTGCTGGTGGAAATTGCTGGGGGCAGCCGCAATAAGTATGAGTTTGATAAGAAAATGAATGTTTTTGCCCTCGATCGCGTCCTCTATTCAGCAGTGACCTATCCCTATGACTATGGGTTTATTCCCAATACGTTGGCAGATGATGGCGATCCCCTCGACGGTTTAGTGATCATGGATGAGCCGACATTTCCGGGGTGTGTGATTCCTGCCCGCCCCATTGGCTTACTGGAGATGATTGACAGTGGCGATCGCGACGAGAAAATTCTCTGTGTGCCTGCCGATGATCCTCGCTATGCTGAAGTCAAATCCCTCAAGGACATTGCTCCCCACCGCCTTGAAGAAATTGCCGAGTTCTTCCGCACCTACAAAAATCTGCAAAAAAAAGTGACTGAAATTCTCGGCTGGCAGGATGTGGATGCAGTGCAACCCCTTGTGGAAAAATGCATTCAGGCCTACAAGGGTTAGTGCCTGACTAGCACACGCTCTAGAAAAAGGCGGGTTCGCTCCTGTTTTGGACGACGAAACAGTTCTTGGGGCGACCCTTCCTCAATAATTTGGCCATCGGCAAGAAAGACGACGCGGCAGGAGACTTCGCGGGCAAATTGCATTTCGTGGGTGACCACCACCATGGTCATTGCCTCTTGTGCCAGTTGTCGCATGACGGCTAAAACATCTCCCACCAGCTCGGGGTCTAGGGCGGAGGTAGGCTCGTCAAAAAGGAGAATCTCCGGCTGCATGGCCAAGGCACGGGCGATCGCCACCCGTTGTTGTTGTCCCCCGGAAAGTTGCCGAGGATAGGCATCCCGTTTGTCTAGCAAGCCCACTTTCGCCAATAAACTTTCAGCCATTTCGATAGCCACTCGGCGGGGGAGTTTGCGCACAAGGATGGGGGCTTCGATTATGTTTTGCAGAACAGTCATATGGGGAAAGAGGTTAAAGCTCTGAAAGACCATACCGACATCGCGGCGAATCAGCGCAGTTGTTGTGGCGTTGGCACCGGTGGCAGGTAGTGGCCGAGAATGAAAATCTCTCCCGATTGGTACGTCTCCAATCCATTCAAGCAGCGAAGCAAGGTGCTTTTGCCAGAACCACTAGGGCCAATGAGGGCGACCACCTCTTGTTTAGCAACCGTGAAGTTAATGTCCTTGAGGACGTGCGATCGCCAAAATATTTATTGAGGTGGCGTATTTGGATCACGATTTCTGGGGCTGCCCCACGTTGAGTCATCGCTACTTCCTAAAAACCGTTATGCTGACTAAACAGATTCTCTCCATCGCCAAGTGGTTAGGCTAGGGTTATCAATGAAAAGAAATGCTTCTCTTTGCTCCCCATGATACGGTGGGAGAACACAGTTCTATGATCGATCGCTAAACTTGAGAGTGCCGAAAAACCCATCCTGCAGCATCTGCTATGTCCACCCTTGTCATTGTTGAATCTCCGACAAAAGCCCGTACCATTCGCAAATTTTTGCCCCCGGACTATCGCGTTGAAGCCTCGATGGGTCATGTCCGTGATCTGCCCCGCAGCGCAGCTGATGTCCCCCCCGAACTCAAGGGGGAAGAATGGGCAACCCTAGGGGTAAATGTCGCTGCTGGCTTTGAACCGCTCTACATCGTACCTAAGGATAAGCAAAAAGTTGTCAAAGACCTGAAAACTGCCCTAACAACCGCTGACGAACTCCTGCTGGCAACCGATGAAGACCGCGAAGGTGAAAGTATTAGTTGGCACTTACTGCAACTATTGGAGCCAAAGGTGCCGGTGCGGCGGATGGTCTTCCATGAAATTACGGCAGAGGCGATCCAAGAAGCGCTGCGCAATTGCCGCGATGTCAATGAACAACTGGTGCGCGCCCAAGAGACGCGGCGCATCCTTGATCGCTTGGTGGGCTATACCCTGTCACCCCTGCTGTGGCGGAAAATTGCCCCCCACCTCTCAGCCGGACGAGTGCAGTCTGTAGCAGTGCGCCTATTGGTGCAACGGGAGCGGGAACGACTGGCCTTCCGTAAGGGGCAATTTTGGGATCTCAAAGCCACCTTGGATCAACGGGGCACGCTCTTTCCAGCTCGTTTAGTGAGTGTCGGCGGTCAACGCTTGGCCACGGGCAATGATTTTGATCCGGCCACAGGACAAGTGCGCAATCCCGAAGCGGTCTTGCTCTTGGATGAAGCGGCAGCCAATGCGCTGCGCGATCGCCTGCTAACAGAAACGTGGACGGTGACAGAGCAAGAGGAACGCCAACAGACGCGCAAACCTGCTCCGCCCTTCACTACCTCGACCCTACAACAGGAAGCCAACCGCAAACTCCACCTATCTGCTCAAGAGACAATGCGCATTGCCCAAAAACTCTATGAAGAGGGCTATATTACCTATATGCGCACTGACTCGGTGCATCTGTCGGAGCAGGCGATTGCCGCTGCTCGCAGTTGTGTGGAAGCAATGTACGGCAAAGCCTTTTTGTCGCCACAGCCGCGTCAGTACACCACAAAAACCAAGGGTGCCCAAGAGGCTCACGAAGCAATTCGTCCTGCCGGCAGCCAGTTTCGTATTCCTCAGGAAACGGGACTTAAGGATCGGGAACTGGAACTTTATGAACTGATTTGGAAGCGCACGGTAGCCTCGCAGATGGCCGATGCCCGCGTGACCCTGCTGACGGTCTCGATTACGGCTGGGGATGCCCTTTTTCGCGCCCACGGTAAACGCATTGATTTTGCGGGCTTTTTCCGTGCCTATGTGGAAGGATCAGATGATCCGGAGGCCGCCCTTGAAAGTCAAGAGGTTATTCTGCCGCCAATGCAGGTGGGGGATATTCTCCGCTGCCAAGCCCTCGAAAGCGTGGAGCACGAAACGCAGCCGCCGCCGCGCTACACAGAGGCCAGCCTTGTCAAAACCCTTGAACAAGCCGGCATTGGTCGCCCCAGTACCTACGCCACAATCATCAGCACAATTCAAGATCGCGAGTATGCTATTCGCCGCGGTAATGCCCTTGAACCCACGTTTACCGCCTTTGCCGTTACAGCGCTGCTGGAGAAATATTTTCCCGATTTAGTGGACATTAACTTCACAGCGCGAATGGAGCAAACCCTCGATGATATTTCCACGGGGGAGGTGCAGTGGCAGCCCTACCTTGCATCTTTCTATCTAGGTGAAAATGGTCTTGAGCAGCAGGTCAAAGAGCGGGAGCGCACGATTGAGGCCACGGAAGCACGAGCGATCGCGCTGCCGGAATTGAATGCGGAAGTAGTAGTGGGTCGCTTTGGGCCTTTTGTTGTCTATCAAAATGGCAATGGCAGGGAACCCATTAAGGCCTCTTTGCCCCAAGATGCCACCCCCGGTAGCCTGACCCGCGAACAGGTAGAGCAACTCATTCGCCAAAAACTAGAAGGTCCAGACAAGCTGGGGGTGCATCCTGAGACTGGGGAACCGGTCTTCTTGCTGACAGGGCGATTTGGTCCTTATGTGCAGTTGGGGGAAGCCACAGAGGCTAATCCAAAACCCAAACGCGCTTCTCTACCCAAGGGAGTGAGTCCCGATGAAGTCACCCTCGACTTAGCAATTACCCTCTTATCACTGCCTCGCACATTGGGCGTTCATCCCGAAACCGGTAAACTGATTCAAGCCAATCAAGGCCGCTTTGGCCCCTACATTGTCCATGACCCTGAGGGGGAAAAGGACTATCGTTCCCTCAAGGGGGAGGATGATGTCTATACGATTACACTGGAGCGGGCCTTAGAGCTACTGGCAACACCGAAACCCAGTCGTGGCCGTGCCCAGAAACAGGTGCTAGCGGTCTTGGGGAATCACCCAGAGGATGGGGAGCTAGTGCAGATTTTCGATGGTCCCTATGGTCCTTATATCAACCACGGTAAGGTGAATGCCTCACTGCCGGAGGGGGTGACGCCAGAGACAATGACGCTTGAGCAAGCACTGCCCCTGTTGGCGGAAAAGGCTCCAAAGAAAACCCGCCGCACTTCAACAGCCACCGCCCCCAAAACAAAATCAACAACAAAAAAGGCCACTGCCAAGACCGCCACTCAGACCACAAAAACCAGCCGTCGTAAGTCAACGCCAACCTAGATGAATTCCCCCTTTGCTGCTGAAACCCTCCTCTTTGAGCGATCGCGCCCCCGCCCAGAGGCGCTGCGCATTATCTACGGCTTTCCCAATACCTATAGCGTTGGCATGACTAGCTTGGGGTACCAACTGGTGTGGGCGCAACTGGCTAGCCGTACCGATGTGGCGGTGAGCCGTCTCTTTACGGATGTACAGGAGCCACTGCCGCAAGATCCGGAGTTGGTGGGGTTTTCCTTCTCGTGGGAGTTGGACTACGGCAATCTGTTGGTGCTCTTAGAGCAGTTGGGCATTCCGATTTGGCAGCGCGATCGCCAAGAGACCCACCCCCTTGTCTTTGGTGGCGGTTCTGTCCTGACGGCCAATCCTGAACCCTTTGCGGATTTCTTTGATGTCATTTTGCTGGGGGATGCGGAACCGCTCCTAGAGCCGTTTTTGAACACTATGGCACAGGTGCGCACTGCCCCGCGATCGCAACAATTGGAAGCCCTTGCCCAATTGCCCGGCCTCTATGTCCCCAGTCTCTATGCGGTCAGTTATGCCAGTGCCACCGGCTCCATTCAGGCAATTGAACCGCTAAAGTCCACGGTACCCACCACGGTGGCCAAACAAGTGCATCGCGGCCGGAGCCTTGCTGTCTCGACAGTGGTCACCCCCTTTACTGCTTGGGAAAAAATCTACATGGTGGAGGTGGTGCGCAGTTGTCCAGAGCTATGTCGCTTTTGTTTGGCTAGCTATTTGACGTTGCCCTTTCGCACACCGAGCTTAGAAACACTGATTCCCGCCATTGAGCAGGGGCTAGCGGTCACCGATCGCCTAGGACTTTTAGGTGCCTCCATTACCCAGCATCCCGAATTTCCCGCCTTAATGGAGCATTTACGTCAGCCGCAGTTTGACCATGTGCGGGTGAGTTTAGCCTCTGTGCGCACCAATACGGTCACTGAATCCCTTGCCCAACTCTTGAGTCAACGGGGCAGTCACTCACTGACAATCGCTATTGAAACAGGATCTGAACGCCTACGCCAAGTGATCAACAAAAAGCTTGAGACCGATGAGATTCTTGCTGCCGCCAGCTATGCCCAAGCCGGTGGTCTCAAGGGGCTAAAGTTCTATGGCATGGTGGGACTGCCCACAGAGACCGATGCCGATGTCGAAGCCACGGTGGATCTCTTTCGCCAATTGAAAAAAACAGCGCCGCGACTGCGACTCACCCTTGGCTGTAGTACCTTTGTGCCCAAAGCCCATACCCCCTTTCAGTGGTGGGGCGTCCAACCTGTGGCCGAAAAACGCCTCAAGTACCTGAAAAAAGAGTTGGCCAAATTGAGGGTAGAGTTTCGTCCTGAATCCTATAATGACTCGCTGATTCAAGCTCTGATTTCGCGGGGCGATCGCCGGCTAGCTCCCCTATTAGAGCGGGTTCGCCACTATGGTACTTCCCTCGGCAGTTATCACCGTGCTTTTAAGGAGCTGCAAGGACAGTTGCCGGACTTTGAAGCCTACGTCACTGCCCATTGGCCAGCGGAGACTATCTTACCTTGGCAGCATCTCCAAAGTGGCCTGCCAAGCCAAACCCTGCAAAATCATCTCAAGCGGGCAATGGCGATCGCCTAGGCTGGTCTGCGCCGATACAGCCACTCCAAGAGAACGGCACGACATTGCAAGCACTCTAACTGGGCAAGAAGCCGTGAGATGTCCGCACTCTCTAGCCGAAACTTGCTCCCCACTTTGGGGATCTTCGCCCTTGGCGTGAGTTCGGCAACAAAGCCCCACACTCTTTGATTAGAGAAAGCACTATTGATCAGCCAAGGCTGCTCACTGATGGGGATGATTGCCTGAATTGCCTCAGGGGTAATCCCCAATTCCCGTGTCAAAATTTGCGGCACGCTTGCGATCGGGTCTTGATCTGCGCCTACTCTGCCACCGGGAAAATCCACCGTGGCTCGCCGAACTCCCACCCGAAAGGTTGGCGGTAAACAGATTAAATCGTTTCCTTGCAGCGGCAAGACAATCGCGGAGTCCGCCTTTTCCACCCGCCAATATTCTAGAGTTTCACCCGCATCCGTCAGCCACTTCTCGGCAATTACCGTTAGCCATTTCGATTGAATGCGTACCAATTCATCGAGCGATCGCCAGTTCATAGATATCAATCAAACAAAAATTAAGATAAAAAAAGAGGCCGACCCCTGGGGAGTCAGCCAGTAGATTACTTGGGAACGCGCGCTAGACCGTACAAAGCAATTGGCAACAGGATTAGCTATGCACCACAAGCTTGACGTTAGCGTTCTGAAGGCCAGGGCGCTTCACCTCAGCCAAGGTTTTGTTGATGGCATATTTTTGATTGATCGAGTTGATTAGCTCGGTTTGGTTGTGTTTTTTGGCCACACCCCAAAGATCAGCAATCAGATCAAAAGTGCCATCAGCATTGCGAGACCAGCCCAGATCGTACTCGCCGTCAAGAACAGCGACGATGTCCGCGCGAACACGTTGGCCGTTGTAGCCACGCACATCGGCATTGGTTTTCACCGCAATGCCCAAATCGCGCAGAGAGGCTTTCAAGATTTCAGCATCGGTAATTTTCGTACGCAGGGTGCTGAAGTGAGACATGTGGATTTCCTCCAGATTGAGACTAAAACATTGGACTGAATGAACCACAATTTATGGCGAACCAAACCCCTGTGGTCGGGTCTTTCTCCCATCTGCTTAGGGCAGACAGAAGGAAGCTTGTCAGAACTCCAGTCGCTGGTATTCAGCCACTGAAGCAGCCGCCGGACGCGCTCGTTGGCGTGCCCAATCGCGGAGTGCCGTGACCTGCTCTTGCATTGTCTTGGAAAGGGGTTGAGTGGCACGGCTGGCGGCAATAATGTCTAACTGGGTAAACTCACGCCCTTGAGCAAAGGCTTCGTACATGGCGGCAATGATGGCCTGTTCAATCTCGGCACCGGAAAAGCCATCACAGATATTGGCGAGTTGCTCTAGGTCAAAGCGATCAATCTCACGGCGGCGTTTGGCCAGGTGAATGCGAAAAATTTCCTTGCGCTCCTCCGCATTGGGCAAATCCACAAAGAAAATTTCATCAAAACGGCCTTTGCGCAAGAATTCACCGGGGAGCCGTTCGACGCGATTGGCCGTCGCCAAGACAAAGACGGGAGACTTTTTCTCCTGCATCCAAGTCAGAAAGGAGCCAAAGATGCGGCTGGAGGTACCGCCGTCAGAGTCTGAGGAACCTGCACCACCGGCAAAGGCCTTGTCCATTTCATCAATAAAGAGAATGGCAGGGGAAATGGATTCCGCTGTTTTCAGGGCATTGCGCAGGTTGGCTTCGGAGCGCCCCACCATCGACCCGTCATAGACTCGCCCCATATCCAAGCGCAGTAGTGGGAGACCCCAAAGGCGAGAGGTGGTTTTGGCAATGAGGGACTTCCCACAGCCGGGCACGCCCAAAATGAGCATCCCCTTGGGTTGCGGTAAGCCGTATTCCCGCGCTTTTTCACTAAAGGCATTGGCACGTTGCCGCAGCCAAATTTTAAGTTCCTCTAAACCGCCCACAGAATCAATGGTTTCATCCACTTCCATGTATTCCAGGATGCCGTTGCGACGGATGAGCTGTTTTTTCTCGGAAAGGATGATGTCCACCTCGGCTTCGGTGAGGCGACCTGCTGTGACTTTGGCTTTGCGAAAGACTTTTTCGGCTTCATCCCGCGTCAGGCCAAGGGTGGCTTTCACCAGTTTTTCGCGGGCCTCGGGAGTGAGGCGGTGACTGCGGGGGTCTAGTTGCTCCCCTAGGACTTGATCCAGTTCGTTGATACTTGGCAAGGGATAGTCAACAACAACAATTTCTTTTTCCAGTTCGACGGGAATCCGCTGCGCCGCTTCGGGGGACATGAGAATAATGGTTTTGTGGCTGCTCTTGAAGCTGGCGATCGCGTCCCGCAGGGAACGAGTCACAGGAGGGGAATCAATGAAGGGGTGCAAGTCTTTAAAGACGTAAATGCCCGGTTCCCTTTGGTGCACAACCCATTGAATGGCGGCCTCCGGTGAGACAGTGTTGTGGTGACTGTTGTTGCGGGGATGACCATACTCAACCATGCCGTGGGTCACTGTCCAAATGTAGAGCTTGCGGGGAGACCGTCCTTGAGACCCGATTTGACTTTGGGCAATCCTAGCGATCGCCTGTTCCGCCCGCTCTTCTTCAGAGGTCAGGAGGTAGATCAATGGATATTGCGCTTGGATTAGGATACTCAACTCTTCTTGCACAGCCATCACCTCCTTTTTTCAAGGTTGACCCGACAGCCCCGCCGCTGGCTTAGCGGGCAGACACCAACTCAACGGAGAGCGAGGGAACACTGAGGCTATCATCGTCAATTACCGTGGGCTGATTGACCAAGGCCGTTAGCTCATCCCCCCGTAGGACAAGGGCACTGGCACACTCTGGGCAGTGATAAACTCGATGTACATTGCCATGCTTTTGCTCTGCATATCGCGCCAAGACTTCTGGATGAGCCAGCAGAAATTCAATGGCACGTTCGGCAAGGGTGGACATCGTTTCCTGCTCGACTACAGCGGCAATTTTTAGCTGGCGGTGCACATCGGGGGACAGATACAACGTAACCTTTTGCTTATCTTCCATAGGGGTTAGAGACGTACCTAGGTATGTGTGCCAGTGTAGTGAGCCACTCCAAGGGGTGTCAAGGCAAAATGCTGTCAAAACGGCAAAATCGTAATATTTGGTTACATTAAGCCCCTCTTGCTTAAAACTCAGTTACAAGAGTGAGGGTGCTGTCCCCAACTGGGTAGCGATCGCCAAGCGCACGCCATTGACAAAATCCCAACCCGATTGGGCTTTGCGGCCACTCAACTGCACCTGACTGAGCAGCAGACGACCCTTGCCCGTTTGTACCACAGGCCCCCATCCCTTAATTAACTGCACCACAGTACCGGGAGCGGAGGAGGTCTCAGGTTCACAGACCAACGACTGGAGGGGTTCTGGTAATTCTGGGCTAACTTCAGGGACTAACGGCCACGTTTGTAGCAGTTTCAAAGGGGTGTCTTGCCATTGAGTATAGGCATGGGGATAAAAAGCGCGCACTTGGTTGTGGAGGGCTAAAGCAGATCGTCGCCAATCAATGGCATAGTCGCTTTTTTGAATGAGCGGCGCGTAGGTGGCCTCAGTCTCATTTTGGGGTTCCGGTTGTAGCTGCGGCAGTTGCTGCAAAGTTTCCAGCAGCAGATTAGCACCAATTTGACTGAGGGCAGCACTGAGGGTGGCAGCCGTATCCCCTAAATGAATGGGTACTTTTTGCTTCAGGAGCATTGGGCCTGTGTCCATACCGGCATCCATGAGCATCGTTGTCACGCCGGTTTCCCGTTCGCCGTGGTAGAGTGCCCACTGAATCGGAGCCGCACCGCGATACTTGGGCAGCAGTGAGCCGTGAATGTTGATGCAGCCGTAACGGGGAATCTCAAGGATAGGCGGGGGCAGAATTTGACCGTAGGCCACTACGACAAAGACATCGGCAGCCAGCGATCGCAAGACCTCAGGCAGTGTTAAATCCCGACGCAGGCGTTGTGGTTGCCAAACGGGCAGCCCGTGATCGAGGGCAAAGGCCTTGACCGGGGAAGGCGATAATTGGCTACCTCGTCCCCGCCGCCGATCAGGCTGGGTGACAACCCCCAAGACTTGATGAGCCTCTGTTTCCAGCAGCCGCTGTAGCGGCGGCAGGGCAAACTCTGGTGTGCCAAAATAGACAATTTTCAACCGCTGCCCACTCCCTGCAAAACATCAACTGCCAGTTTAGAGATCTTCAGGGGCTTCTTCCTCAGGAGGGATAGCGGTTTCTCCAACATCACCGCTGCCGTTGAGGTCTTCTTCTGTTGCCTGGGAGCCACCACTAACCACGGTCAAATCCACCTGCTGACGATAGGAGTCCACATTTTTAATCAGCACCTCAACGCGATCGCCCAAGCGGTAACGCAATCGGTTGCGCCGGCCCGTCAAGGTTTGAGCAAGGGCGCGGTAGTCATACCAGTCATCTTTGAGGGAACTGACGTGAACTAAGCCCTCAACATTAAAATCAATTAGTTCGACAAAGAAGCCATAGGACTGTACCCCCGTAATAATACCGGGACGCACTTCACCGATGCAGGCTTGGACTTGACGCACCCGTTGCAGACCCACCAGATCTTTCCAAGCCGTGTAGGTTTGCCGCTCCCGCTCTTGGAGGTGGGGAACCAACTCGTTGAGGAGGGTATCAACCTCGCGCTGGATATCGGTGGTGAAAACCGTCCAGTTGACTTGCTCTAAACAACTGGAGTCACCGAGATTAACGCGCTCTTTGGCTCGTGGACTGCGGCGATCGCGCCCCTCCGTCAAAAGGAGGTGCAAAATACGCTGATTGACAATGTCGGTGTAGCGTTGCAAAGGGGAGCAGAAGTGGCCATAGCCTTCCCCTGTGGCCAAGCTAAAGTGGGGCAGTGGTACGCTGGCATCAGTGGCGGGTTTAAGTTTATCCAGTAAGAGTTCTTGCAACAGCGGTGCCAAATCTGCGGTGGCCAACTGTGCCATAAAGCGCTGACAGTCGCGAGGGGTAACTTGGGTGGGATTGTCGAGACTCAAGGGCAAGTTCAGATTTTGGCAGAGCTTGAGAAAATCCTGCACTGCGTAGAGTTCGGGCAATGGCTGGGTGCGGTAAAGGGCAGGCACCCCCAACTTCCTCAGATGACGGGCGATTAATTCATTGGCAAGAATGACTAAACTTGTCCAAGGGGTAACCCGTGGTAGGGAAATAGCGGCTGCTAGACCTTCATCAGCATAGGTAAGGCTCAAAGCATCCGCAAATGTGAGTTCAATACTGCCCCGTTGCTGGCGTTGCTGACTGACAGCATGGGCAAGATGAATCAGGGCACGTAGCCAATCGCCCGAACTATCTCCCAAAGCAAGAGTGGCCGCCACCTGCTCACTGGTAACACAGGCATCCACGCAGATACGACTGCGGTAAATAGTGTAGGACTGGACGGTGCCGCTGTTGTCAATTGCAATTAGAAGGGAAATCGCCGCGCGATCGCTCCCCGGTAGAAGACGCAGCATCTCCAGTTCCTGTGGTAATAGGGGCAGACTGAGTTCAGGGGTGGCCAAGGTCGTGCCCAGCCGCCGTGCCGTCCGATCCAGCAGTTCATCGCGGGGAAGCAAGCCTCCCACATCACTGATGTGAATTCCCAACTGCCAGCGATTGGCCTCTAGGGGATCAAGGGAAAAGGCCACTTGGGGTTCTTGACCGGGGGCCACTAGGGTAATGGTGACCAGTTCCCGCAAGTCTTGGCGATCACTTAAATCCAAGTCCGCCAGCTGGGCATTCAACGTTGCTGCCGCTGTGCGTACCGCTGGGCTAAATTGCCGCACAAGGTTATGCTTGCAGCAAATCAAATCTAGGACAGGTGCCGATTGGGCATCACTGCCTAAAATCTGGCCAATTTCTCCTATGGGCAAGTACCCCCCCAAGGGATAACGGCGAATGTTCACATGCACCAGTTGATCCACAACGGTGGATAGATCGGGCACGAGGTCATTTGGCTCAAGGGCAATTTCAAAAAGCAGGCGATCGTCAAGGGGGATCCCCCGAAAACCGTCTTCCGTCTGTTTCACCCGGGCAATCACTGAGGGATTTCCCCGCTCTAAAATCAGCTTTACTTCACCTTCGGGTGATTTCTTGCGGCGGCCTTCACGGGTGACCCGCACCAGCACGCGATCGCCATTCCAAGCGGTACTGAGTTGATGCTCGCGTACAAAAATATCTTCAGCGCCCTCAGTATCCTGAATGGCAAAGCAAAAGCCCTTGCTGGAGCAGCGCAGCCGCCCTTCAATTAAGCCGTCATCACTGGCACGGCGATACTTGCCCCGTTCCTTAATCAGTAGGCCAATGCGTTCTAGGGCATCAAGGGCAATTTCCAGTTCTCGCTGGCTTTCAGGATCATTGCAGCCGAGTTTTTTTTCGAGAACTTTGGGGGCAACAAATTTATCTTCGCTAAAGTTAGCAAGCAGACTCGCAATCGTAAAATGCATCGGTAACTCGGTGAAGGAAGGGCAACAGGAGATGTAGCGTTGTTGGTATCAAATATCCAAACTGTAGCTATCACAGTTGCAGAAATCTCTTAGGAGATCCCCGATTTGTCCTATAATTATGGCGCGTTGATTCTGGGCACGAAACATCCTAGATTTGAGGAATGGCGATCGCCCGCATCAATTCCTGTTCTCCATCGTTGTCCATCCAGTTTAGGCATCTATGAATCAATCTGAAATTCTCGAAAAGGTCAAAGCAATTGTTGCTGATCAACTGAGTGTTGATCCAGAAAAAGTTGTGCCCGAAGCCAGTTTTGCCGAAGATCTCAATGCCGACTCCCTCGATTCCGTGGAGCTGATCATGGCACTTGAGGAAGCCTTCGGCGTAGAAATTCCGGACGAAGAAGCAGAGAAACTAAAAACCGTCCAAGATGTCCTTGACTTTATCAACAATAAGGTAGCTGCATAGGTCCATGGCAAACGCGCACCAAAAACGGGTTGTTGTCACGGGGATGGGAGCAATTACCCCCCTCGGGAACACCCTTGCGGAGTATTGGGAAGGGTTAATGGCCGGTCGCAATGGCATTGACTACATCACGGCCTTTGATGCCAGTCGGCATGACTGCCGCATAGCGGGTGAGGTGCGTGGCTTTGATCCTACCCTCTACATGGATCGCAAGGATGCCAAGCGTATGGATCGCTTTGCCCAATTTGCCGTGGCCGCCAGCAAACAAGCCCTTGCGGATGCCCGGTTGACCATTGACGGAAGCAATGCCACTGACATTGGCATCATTATCGGCACCGGTGTCGGCGGCCTAAAGGTGATGGAGGATCAGCAGGAGATCTACCTCAGTAAGGGGCCTAGTCGCTGTAGTCCCTTTATGATCCCAATGATGATTGCCAACATGGCCGCTGGACTCACTGCCATTCACACCGGTGCCAAAGGTCCCAATTCCTGTGCCGTGACTGCCTGTGCAGCGGGTTCTAATGCTATTGGCGATGCCTTCCGCATGGTGCAACACGGCTATGCCAAGGCGATGATCTGCGGTGGTACAGAGGCAGCGATTACGCCCCTGTCAGTGGCCGGTTTTGCGGCCGCGCGTGCCCTGTCTACCCGCAATGATGACCCCCACCATGCCAGTCGTCCCTTTGACCTCAACCGTGATGGCTTTGTCCTCGGAGAAGGAGCCGGCATCCTCATCCTTGAAGAATTAGAATTTGCTCTTGCTCGGGGGGCTCGCATCTATGCGGAAATGGTGGGCTACGGCTTGACCTGTGACGCCTACCACATGACCGCTCCCTCGCCGGGCGGAGAAGGGGCTGCTCGGGCGATTGAAGCCTGCCTCAAGGATGGGGGAATTGCTCCGGATCAGGTGAGCTATATCAATGCCCACGGCACCAGTACCCCCGCTAACGACAGTACGGAAACGGCCGCCATTAAACGTGCCCTTGGCGAGGAAAATGCCCGTCGTGTCCCTGTGAGTTCGACCAAATCCATGACGGGGCACCTTTTGGGGGGATCGGGGGGCATTGAGGCGATCGCCACGGTGATGGCAGTTGCCACGATCGCATCCCCCCTACAATTAACTTGGAACAGCCAGATCCTGCTTGCGATCTGGACTATGTTCCCCATCAGAGTCGGGCTTGTCCGGTGACGGTGGCTTTGTCCAACTCCTTTGGCTTTGGTGGGCATAACGTAACGTTGGCCTTCCGCAAATACACTCCCGACCGTTAACTTCTGCTGCAAACCCAACTAGAGAGAGAAAACAATGCCTGCGGTGACTCAATCCCTTGATGAACTCTGTATTAATGCCATTCGGTTCCTAGCGATCGATGCGGTGCAAAAGGCCAATTCTGGGCACCCCGGTCTGCCCATGGGGGCAGCGCCCATGGCCTATGTGCTGTGGAACCAGTTCATGCGGTATAACCCCAAAAATCCGCAGTGGTTCAATCGCGATCGCTTTGTCCTCTCAGCGGGTCATGGCTGTATGTTGCAGTATGCCCTGCTGTATCTTACGGGCTACGACAGTGTCACGATTGAGGACATCAAGCAGTTTCGCCAATGGGGGTCGCGCACACCCGGTCACCCGGAAAACTTTGAAACCCCTGGCGTGGAAGTAACCACAGGTCCTCTCGGTCAAGGGATTTGTAATGCCGTCGGCTTAGCAGTGGCGGAAGCCATTTAGCAGCTCGCTTCAACAAGCCCGATCTCAAATTAGTCGATCACTACACCTATGTCATCCTTGGTGATGGCTGCAACATGGAAGGCATCTCCGGTGAAGCCTGCTCCCTCGCTGGTCACTGGGGCTTGGGCAAACTCATTGCCCTCTACGACGATAACCACATTTCCATTGACGGCTCCACCGACATTGCCTTTACAGAGGATGTCTGCAAGCGCTTTGAGGCCTACGGTTGGCACGTGCAGCAGGTGGCCGATGGCAATACGGATCTCGCAGGCATTGCCAAAGCCATTGAAGCCGCTAAAGCAGTAACCGACAAACCTTCCCTCATCAAGATCACCACCACAATTGGCTATGGCTCTCCCAACAAAGCCAATACTGCTGGGGTACACGGCGCGGCTCTAGGGCCTGAAGAAGTTAAACTCACTCGCGAAAACCTTGGTTGGCCCTATGAGCCTTTTGTGGTACCTGAGGAGGTGCTGAATCACTTCCGCAAAGCCGTTGAGCGGGGTGCTGGCTATGAATCTGAATGGAACCAAACTTGGGCAACCTATCGCCAGAAATATCCGGAGGAAGCTGCCGAATTTGAACGGCTGCTGCGCGGGGAATTGCCCGCCGATTGGGATGCCAATCTGCCGAGCTATACTCCCGAAGACAAGGCCATGGCCACCCGCAAGCATTCGGAAATTTGCCTAAACGCGATCGCCCCCAAGCTGCCGGAACTCATCGGTGGTTCTGCAGACTTGACCCACTCCAACCTCACCGAACTCAAGTGCTCCGGTGATTTCCAAAAAGGCCAGTACCAAAATCGCAACATTCACTTTGGTGTGCGCGAGCACGGCATGGCCGCCATCTGCAATGGCATTGCCCTCCACAATTCCGGCTTGATCCCCTACTGTGCTACGTTCTTGGTCTTTGCTGATTACCTGCGGCCTGCCCTGCGCCTCTCAGCACTCTCCCAAGCAGGTGTTATTTATGTCATGACCCACGACTCCATTGCCCTTGGTGAAGATGGTCCTACTCACCAACCCGTAGAAACCTTAGCTTCCCTGCGGGCGATTCCCAACCTTTTGGTGATCCGCCCTGCCGATGGCAATGAAACCTCGGGTGCCTACCAAGTGGCAATACAACGGCGTAAGCAGCCGACCCTCCTCGCGCTTACCCGCCAAAACGTGCCGAACTTGGCCGGTAGTTCTGCCGCCAATGTCGCCAAAGGTGCCTACACACTGGTGGATTGCCAAGGCACCCCCGACTTGATCCTGATTGGCACCGGTTCAGAAGTCTCCCTCTGTGTTAAAGCCGCCGAAGTGCTGGCGGCCAACGGCAAGAAAGTGCGAGTAGTGTCTATGCCTTCTTGGGAACTTTTTGAGGAGCAGTCCCCTGAATACAAAGCCAGTGTGCTGCCGACGGGGGTCAAGCGCCTTGCGGTGGAAGCGGCCACCAGTTTTGGTTGGTGTCGTTATGCCGATGCCACTGTGTCGATCGAGCGCTTTGGCGCCTCGGCTCCGGGCAATGTCTGCATGGAGAAATTTGGCTTTACCGTGGATAACGTCGTGGCCAAGGCCAATGCCCTTCTTGGTTAGATGCCAAGGAGTACACACTTAGACCAACAATATAACTAGATGAGCAGGGTGGGGGGTCATAACTCGCTGCCCTGTTTTATTTCTCTGAGGATGCCCTATGCCACGTCGTCGAAAACGGTTTCCCTGCGGTCATCAAGGTTATGGTCAAATCTGCCACTACTGTGCCCAGTTAGCCCAAGCAAGCGCCTCAAAGACAAGACAACAGGAACAAGCACGCTTGGCACGGCAGGAATGGCAGGCTTCCTTTGCGCATGATGTGGTTCATTTAGAGGGATTACCCAAGGCAATCGTTCTCAAAGCTCGTCAAGTCATTGCCGAGATTCTTGCTGGTGCCGATTATCGCCAGTTCAAGGGCAAGCGCCTAAACCATGATCGCCGTGTAATTAGTATTCCCCTCAGTTACCATTACCGTCTCATTTGCTACGACATGGGGGATCGCATTGAACCCCGCAGTGTTCTGTCCCACGAAGACTACAATGTAAAGAAACCAAAGGCCTAATCCCATGACCGCCAACACTAATCATCCCTGGTATGCAGCGGCGCAACTGATGCAACCAGCACTGATTCGTCTCCTAGATCATCTGCGGCGATCGCTAGAAACCTCCCCTTGGCAGGGCAGCTATGAAACCGTTGAAATTCCTTGTAATGACGCAGAACCGCAAATTCTCTACTGGCTATCTCTACGTCAGGGCGATCGCCAACAGCGGGTAAACCTGTGGGAGCTTTGCTACCAAATTTGTTTTCAGCAGTACACCCCTGAACTTGACTACAGCGGCATCCATGACTTTCAGGTGGGGGAGGTGCAAGCTGACCTCAGCCTCCTTGATCCTGCTGGGGAAGTGGACTGGCACAAGTTGGATCAGAAGGCAGCACAGGTGGTGGCAGCGCTATTTGCCACTTTGGATACCCCCTAATTTTAGGTTTTTGAAGAAAAATCAACCAAAGCTGCCACAAGGAATGCCCCACGACGACCCGCTGCATGGTATGCTCCAATGCCATAGGGAATTTTACCGAAGCAGCATGGGTTCAAACTATCAAAACCAGCAAAACAGTAATGAGCAGCCTTGGGAGGACGAAGATTTCGAAGAACA
>DVDZ01000067.1 GCA_015296025.1 Thermosynechococcus sp. M46_R2017_013 | reverse complement strand
CATGCCCGCATAGCCAATATCCGAGCGGATTTTACCCACAAGCTGACAATTTACCAGAGTCTGCTTCTAGTAACTGTCAGATACGAATGCTTTCGGGGCAGGAAGAGAAGGGTGCACACTTTTGTGCCCTTTCTTGGTAGCAGCAGTAGATTGAGGCAGCGTCAAAATAGACCGCTGAAGGGTGTAGCCAAATTCTGCCAGACTATCTTCCGGCTCATAGGGCATCTCAAAGTATTGTCTGAAGGTGTAGGACTGTCCGGGCTGGAGAATGGCAGTTCTAGCCATCTTGCGGTCTGTTACTTGGTTCCAGCGGCATCGCTTTTTTTAATTGCACAGAAAAAATCTCCAGTGTATTCCTATGCCATCAGCCCTCACAGTCTTCATTAATGCCGATGGAGGCTTTGCTGCGGCGGTAAGTGGCTATACGTAACAGCTCTGTAACCTAATATCTGCTGACACAGGGTGGCATTGGTCTTTAGTCTGCATCACTTCCCCAAGGCCTTCGGGGGTTCCAACCACATCGGCAAGCAAATAAAAAGGGGGGAAGACCCCCCTTGAGCACAGTGTTAACGTTGTTTACTCAACTCCTTCAATTTTGTCCTCCACCTCTTGATAGAGTTGCCGCAGCAGTTCCAGATTGGCTTCACTGGTCTCCCAGTAGCCGCGCCCGTGGAGTTCGAGGAAGGTGCTCACCATTTTGCGGAAAGAGTGGGGGTTGGTATTCAGAAGCCGCTGCCGCATCTGCTCATCAAGGATAAACGTGGCATTCGCCTCCTCATAAACCCAGTTGTCCACGGCTCCTGCGGTAGCTGACCAGCCCATCGTGTTCACAAGCCGCTTCGAAATCTCCCGCACCCCCTCATAGCCGTGGGCGAGCATCCCCTCATACCACTTGGGATTCAGGAGCTTGGTACGGCTGTCGAGGCGGACGGTTTCTGAGAGGGTACGCACTTGGGCATTGGCCGTGGTGGTATCAGCGATGTAGGCCTTGGGTTGCTTGCCGTCAGCGCGCAGTGCCCCCACTAGCTTGGTTGGATCTGCGTCAAAGTAGTGACTGACATCCGTGAGGCTAATTTCTGAGGAGTCGAGGTTTTGGAAGGTCACATCCACGGTTTTGAGAGCTGTTTCAAAGAGTTGCCGCGCCTGTTGCATTGTCCCTGGGGAATCCGCAGAGAAGGCGAAGGACTTACGGGAGAGGTACATATCCTGAAGTTCTGACTCCTGCTCCCAAGAGCTGTTTTCTACAGCTAGGTTGACATTGGCCGCGTAGGAACCGGAGGCATTGGTAAAGACCCGTGTCGCTGCTTGGCGCAGCTCAATGCCCAATTCTGAGGCCTGTTGCAGGGCGTGCTTGCGGATAAAGTTTAGCTCAAGCGGCTCATCGGCTTCAGCGGCCATTTTGATGGCTCGGTCAATGAGCGCCATCTGGTTGATAAATAGATCCCGGAATACCCCAGAGCAGTTGACGACAACATCAATGCGCGGCCGCCCCAGCTCCTCTAGGGGGATGAGTTCCACTTTGTTGACGCGTCCTAAAGAGTCGGGTAGCGGACGTGCCCCCACTAGCCACAGCACTTGGGCAAGGGATTCGCCATAGGTTTTGATATTGTCTGTGCCCCAGAGTACCATGGCAATGGTTTCTGGCCATTGGTCGTTGTTTTCTATTTTTTGCCGGGCGAGGAGGCGATCGACGACAACTTTGGCAGACTGCACGGCTGCCGCGGTGGGAATGGCTTGGGGATCTAAGGCGTGGATATTTTTGCCCGTCGGCAAGACATCGGGGTTACGAATTGGATCGCCACCAGGTCCGGGAAGAATGTACTCACCTTCAAGGGCTTGTAGCAGTGCCCCCAGTTCATTATCAGCGACAATCTGCTGCAAACAAAATTCGAGATACTCCATGAGGGGCTTGAGGGCAGCGGCATCCACTCGGGAATAACCAGTTGCATGGAGGGCTTCAATCCATGGCTCTTTGCGCCCCATGTTGAAGAAGTTCAGCTTCGAGACCCGTGAGACACGGCCATCGGCATCGGCTTGGGCTTGGACAAGGGCACTGACGGCAGCACGGGTAGCCTCGTTAATTTGGCGCAGCAGTTCAACATCTGCAAGTACCCCGCGATCGCTATTCTGATAAATTTCGTCAATGTCTCGACCTAGGCTCTCGGCAATGAGCCGGGGCAAGCTCTTAATGCCGTCCTCAGGGCGATCCAAGCTGGCAATATTGACCAACGTGGCCACTGCTTCTGCTGTTGTTGGCGGTTTGCCGATGACATGCAAGCCACAGGGCAAGAGGCGGCTTTCAATCTCCATCAGTTTGATATAGACCTTGCCTACGAGGGTATCCCGCTCTTCGGCACTGAGATCGGCAGCGTCCTTGTCGGGGAGAGGCACATCCTGATCGAGATTCACCATGCGGCATTTGTCCATGATTGTGTTAACAATTTGGACACCCCGACCGCTGTCTTTAAGGGTTTGGTAGGAGCCAATTAGATCGCTGAGTTCCCGCAGTCCTTTGTAAAGACCTGCATTTTCCGCCGGAGGAGTGAGGTAGCTAATTGTGTTGGCATAGCTGCGGCGCTTGGCAATGGTAGCTTCAGAGGGGTTGTTGGCGGCGTAGTAGTAGAGGTTGGGAATATAGCCAATGAGATTGTCAGGATAGCAGTCCCCGGACATGCCCATCTGTTTACCCGGCATGAATTCCAAGGAGCCATGGGTGCCAAAGTGGAGTACCGCATCCGCTTGCCAAATGTGGTTAAGGAACGTGTAATAGGCGGCAAAACCGTGATGGGGACTGGCGGAACGGGAAAAGAGCAATCGCATTGGATCACCCTCGTAGCCAAAGGTGGGCTGAACCCCAATAAAGACGTTGCCGTAGGCTTTGCCGTAAATGAGCAGGTTCTGGCCATCACTGTTCAGGTGCCCCGGCGGTTTACCCCAGTTTTCCTCCAGCCGTTTGGCGTAGGGGGTGAGGCGTTCGTATTCCGCTACACTCATGCGGTAGGCAATGTTGAGTTCAGGACTCCCCACCTGAGCACGGGCATCGTGGAGAATGTCTTGCATAAGAGCTTCGGCACTCTCCGGCATGTCCTGTACGTCATAGCCATTGTTTTTCAGGCTTCCATAACTTTGTAGATGGAGCCAAAAACATCCAAGTAGGCGGCAGTACCGACATTGCCTTTATCGGGCGGGAAGCTAAAGATGGTGATGGCAACTTTCTTTTCCACCTTGGGTTTGCGGCGCAGATTAGCCCACTTTAGTGCCCGTTGCACAATCATTTCCACGCGGTCTTGGAGGGCGATCGCCTTACCGGTCATGCCATCACGACCAGAGAGAATGATAGGTTCAATGGCACCATCCAATTCAGGTAGGGCAATTTGCAGTGCCACTTGAATCGGGTGCAACCCCAAATCACTGTCTTCCCATTCCTCAGTGGTTTGAAATACGAGGGGCAGTGTCACCATGTAGGGGCGGTTGAGTTTTTTTAGTGCTGCCACAGCTTTGGGATGATCCTGCTTGGCAGGTCCGCCTACAAGGGCAAATCCGGTGAGGGACACCACAGTGTCAACAATTGGTTTTTCGGGGTTGACGGGATCGTAGAAGAATTTTTCCAGCGGCGTCGAAAAGTCTAGCCCGCCGGAGAAGACGGGAATCACCCGTGCCCCTTGGGATTCAAATTCTTGGACAATCGCCACATAGTGAGCATCATCACCTGTAACAAGGTGGGTACGCTGCAACAACAGACCAATCGTAGGTACAAGGGGGTCTTTAAGATCGGCACCAATATCGCGGCGACTGTTGAACCAGTTGAGGTACTCTTTGAGATCCTCAAACATTTGCGGTGCGAGGGGATGCCAAATGCCCGTGTCGGGATAGGTGATGGGTTCTTGGTAACTGAGGTGGCTATTGTGCTGACCCTTGAAGACGTAGCGATCGGCCAGCATTAAGAGAAAGTTTTGCAGGTTCTCCGGCGATCCCCCCAGCCAATACTGGAAACTGAGCATGAAGTTGCGGGCATCTTGAGCTTTATCGATGGGAAGGTACTTCAGCACTTGGGGCAGGGTTCGCAGGAGTTTGAGCATGGCATCTTGGAAACCAGCGCCCGATTTCTCCTTGCGCTTCTTCATGAAGTTGGCAATGACGCTCTTGGATTGGCCAATCTGAGCTAAGGAAAAACTGCCCATTTTGTTGAGGCGCATCACCTGCGGCAAGGAGGGAAAAACAACCGCTACATCAAGGCGATCGCGATAGGGCTGCACTGCCTCAACCACCTTATCGGCTAAGTCCTCAATGAAAATGAGAGAGGCAATAAACACATTCGCCCGCGCCACGTCTTCACAGAAGGCGGCATAGTTTTCAGGATTGCGCAGTTCCTCAAGGAGATAGCCACTGATTTCAATGGCCACCTGTGGATGGGTGTCGTTAATGCTGCGAACCGCTGCCGACAGCGCGCTCTGGTATTGGGCTTCAAGTACCACATACACCACTCGCAACAGCGATCGCCCATTCAACGCCGCTGGTGCGATATGCCGAATCGTGGACTTGACGTGGGTGAACATGCGTTCAAACTCCTTAGTAACGATCGAAAGCAAACCCCAAGTGGGATATACAGCTCCTTACAACTGGGGGGAACCGATGCTGAGAGGCTTGTCTCCACTGGCTTGACAAGTGTTAAGCGTCTTTTCTTTTTCCCCAAAGGGCTGTACCTCTTGTGGTTGTAGCAGAAAATCAAGCTGTGGAGAGACTTTGCGCCCCTGTGGTAACAAATTGCAAAGTTTTGCTACCTAAGTATTAAAACTTATTACAGAACTTGACTGTTGGGAAGTCAGTGGTACTAGACAACCGTTTTCCAATTGCCACGCGCGATCGCTAATCTCCTGTAGTTCAGTGGCCTCATGGGTCACCACAAGGAGGCTCCAGTGTTCCTTCAGGCGGCGCAGCACCTGTACCAATTGACGGCGCATTGACCAATCCAGACCCGCTGTGGGTTCATCGAGCAAAAGCAGGTAGGGTTGGCGCACCAGTTGTACCGCAAGGGCAAGGCGACGCTGCTGACCGCCGCTGAGGGATTCAGGTCGGGTGTGCAAAGGTAAGTGATCAAGGCCAACATCGGCAAGGGCGCGGTAAAAATTCTCGTAGGGAATTTCTGGGTGACCAAAGCGCAGCTCTTCCAGAATTGTACTGCCGCAGAAGTAGCGATCCGGGAACTGAAAGACCAATCCGGCCAACTGTTGTAAATGATCAGGTGTGAGCACTTGATCCTGCCATTGAATGATCCCGCGGCTGGGGGTGGCCAAGCCCGCTAAAATCTCTAATAGCGTAGTCTTGCCGGATCCACTAGGTCCGATAATCAATCCCAATTCAGCCGTCCCCAACTCTAAGTTGATGTCCCGTAAAATGGGCTGAGGGGTAGCGGCGGGGTGGTAGCTGAGATGGCGGACTAAAAACAAGAGAGAAACTCCGGAGGTGATAACTGTGCAAACCCGTCAACTGCGCCTATGGCAACGCTTTGCTCTCTATCTTAGTGGAGCGATCGCCCCCTGGGTACTCAGCACTGCTGCCCTTGCTGGAGATCCTTTCCGCACTGGTTCGCAGGCACGCCCCATTTCAGATCAAACAGAAGCTGTTTTTGTGGCTCTCTTTCGCGACGGCAATTATGTCAAAGGTAAAGAGTTACTGCCTGCTGCCCTGGAGCGCGATCGCCGTGAACCCCTGACCCTGACGCTGGCTGCTGCCATTGCCTATCTCAATGAAGACTGGGCAGGGTACAAGCGCTATGCCGAGGAGACTCTGCGCGCTGCCCAGGCCCTCACTGGCCGCGATCCCCTGCGGGGGAATCTCTACCAAGCCGTGGGACATTTCCTGATGGCTGGCTATGAAATTTCCGAGGCCGGATCTGGCCCTGTAGCCGGTGCTCCGGCTGCGCTGTTGCGGGTTCAGCGGGTTCTTGATCATGTGGGACGAGCTGAAGCCATCAATCCCCGCGATCCGGAATTAAATCTTGTGCGTGGCTTTATGGAGTGGGGCATTGCGAGTAATGTCGGCTTTGTCAGCATGGATCGGGCAATTCAAACCCTGCAAACCTACGCTGCTCCCAATTACCTGAGTTATCGAGGCTTGGCCTTAGCCTATCGCGATCGCAAGCAATGGCCGCAAGCTCTGAATGCAGTTGATCAAGCCTTGGCCGTGGCTCCCAATAAT
>DVDZ01000046.1 GCA_015296025.1 Thermosynechococcus sp. M46_R2017_013 | reverse complement strand
CCCCTCAAGGGATGCCACCTCAGCCGGGAATACCACCCCGCCCCATGCCGCCGCAACCGGGAATGCCCCAACAGGCAATACCAACCCAACCAATAGTGACACCAACTGCGCGCATTTCTGGCCCGACGATGGAACAATTGGTGCGGGAGGCCTTTGAGAACGGTTATTCAGATATTCACGTTGGGGTAGGGGAAAGACCTCGTTTTCGCGATCGCGGGCGCATTGAGATGAGTAACCATCCCGTGACCGACGAGGAAACCTTTAACTACTGGCTGAATGAAATGCTCACACCCCAGCAAATTGAGCAGTTTCGCACCCATCTTGAATACGATGGTGCCTACCAATACGAGGGGCTGTGCCGGGTGCGGATCAATATCTTTGTCGCCTTAAAAGGTCCCGCCATGGTGCTGCGGTTAATTCCCGTAAAAATTCTGACCCTAGAGGAGTTGAATTTGCCGCCGGTCTTCAAAGACCTGTGCCACTACCACAAGGGGCTGATTCTGGTTACAGGGCCAACGGGTTCTGGGAAATCCACCACCCTTGCCGCCATGGTGGACTACATCAATACAGAAATGCCAAAGCACATTATCTCGATTGAAGACCCCATTGAGTTTGTGCACCAAAGTCGCCGTGCTCTTATCCGCCAGCGGGAGGTGGGCATTCATACGCTGAAGTTTGACAATGCCCTGAAGGCGTCCCTGCGGGAAGACCCCGACATCATTCTGATTGGGGAGATGCGCGATCGCGAGACGGTGAATACGGCTCTTAAAGCTGCTCAAACAGGGCACTTGGTCTTTGGGACTCTCCACACCAACAGTGCGGTGAAAACAATTGAGCGGATTCTTAACCTTTACAACCCCGATGAACAAGGACCCATGCGGGTGCAGGTGGCGGAATCGTTAGTGGCAGTGATTGCCCAAGCCTTGGTGCGCACCACCGATGGCAAGCGAGCTGCCATTCACGAGATCATGATCAACACCGATGCCATCAAGGACTATATTTTGCGGGGTGAAGTAGAGGAAATTGAAGCGATTATTCCCCAGTGTCGCTACGACGGCATGTGTACAATGAACCAGTGCCTCTACGAACTCTATGAGGCGGGACGCATTGACGAGGAAACCGCCATCGAAAACTCCCCCAAACCCAACGAGATGGCACAAATTTTACGGGGTCGGGTTTAGGCAAATGGCTGGTTTCAAGCCTGTTTTGTACAAGGGGTTGGCTCTCTTTACACCAGGGGAGGATGTGGTCTTTTGCCGCGACCCATCGAAGCAGGGACAGTGGCATCGATCGCTTTGCCAAGCCCTGCAACATCTTTTAGATCTGGAGGAGCCGCCCTTATTTCTTTCGCCCTGTTACACAGCAGCAGTGGATTACTGGTTTGACGAGGAGCAGCAATGCCTAAGGGTGGCGGCGGAAGTCTACGCCATGGCGTGGCCGCATCGTCCCCTATTAAATGCCCTGTTTGCCCCTCTGCATCAACCTGCTTTACCTTGGCAGTTAGTTCAAGATCCACAACATCCCTGCGATGTGCAAGCCCTAGAGGCCTACCGCAGCCGTTTTCCTCAATTGTGGGAGCATCACCAGCTTGTCTATGATGTGCAGGAAGCCACGCCCCTAAGCAACTTTGTACCGCGTCCTTCACAACCCGATCGCTATGTCTTTCGCCTGTATGTCCGCGGAGAAACCCATGCTACCGAAGTTGCCCTAAAAAACCTCCACGATTTGCTGAGTCGTTCCCTCAAAGTGCCCTATACACTCAAAGTGGTGGATGTCACTAAGCAGCCAGAACTGGCAGAAGAAGATCAAGTCCAAGCGACCCCCACATTGGTGCGCATCTATCCCCAACCAGTACGCCGCGTTGTCGGACATTTGGATCACCGCGATCGCCTCGAACGTTTGCTCAGCCCCTAAACCAATGACCAGTTCTGCAAAAGACCTTTTGGCTGCCGCTGTAATTCAGCGAGTGGAAGGAACCCGTGAAGCCTATGTCCCCTACCTGCGCCAAGTATTTGCGGATGTGGTGGGCGCGGATGAGGCAGTCAGTGAAACCCGTGGTGGCCTAGCGGCGGCTCAGGAGCGGCTGGCCAAAATTCAGCCCCAGCGTTATGGTAAAAGTCGCAACTTTTTAGCCGGGGCAGTCACTGGACTGTCGGCCTATTTGCGCCACGGGGTCATCAGTTTGGCGGCAGTGCGCGACCACGTGCGCGCAGCGGTGGCTGATCCCCCTCAAGCGGAGGCCCTCCTCCAGCAACTGGCTTGGCGGGACTATTGGCAACGCCTCTATGCCCGTTGGGGCGATCGCCTGTGGCAGGACATCGAACCCTATAAAACGGGTTGGCAAGCAACGGATTATGCAACCGATTTACCCCCCGCACTCGTTGCCGCAGAAACAGGGCTGGCCTGTATGGATGCTTTTAGCCGGGATCTGCAAACAAGCGGTTACTTGCATAACCATGCCCGCCTATGGCTAGCCGCCTATGTGGTGCACTGGTGCCGAGTGCGCTGGCAAGCAGGCGCTGCTTGGTTTTTGCAACATCTCCTCGATGGCGACCCGGCAAGTAATAACCTCTCATGGCAGTGGGTGGCCAGCACCTTTAGCCACAAGCCCTACTTTTTCAACCGTCAAAACCTCGAACGCTATAGCGAGGGCAAATACTGTCGCCAGTGCCCCATGGGCGATCGCTGTCCCTTTGATGCCCCCTACGAGGAACTGGAAGCCCGTCTTTTTCCCCATAAGTAGCATTATCGGGGGATAGATTTGAGGGTTTTGCGCAAAATCAAACAATTGCCGCCATTCTCTACGCGCTGATAGTCCAATTCATCGGTGATTGTTGCTAGCAGACGTAGTCCCCGTCCCCCCTCGGCATCGAGGGCAATTTGGGCGGGCAGCGTTTGCAGTTTGGCCAATAGGTCAAAGGGATCCCCTTGATCCCAAATGCGCAATTCAATTTCAGTCTCCCCTAGGGAGAGGTCAATGCGAATGGGAGTGTCAGGCGGGCGATCGCGATGGGCATGGCGCACCGCATTCGTAAACCCTTCCGCAAGCGCCAGTTCCAATTTCAGCCACTCTTCAATGGGCAGGGTTGAGGGGCGATATTGATTGAACCAGGTCAAGAGTGCCTCCAGTTGCCTTAGGTCACTCGTTAATGTCAGGGAAACCGTCATAGGCTGGCCTGTCCTCAGTGGGGTTGAATTAGGCCGAATGGCCTTAATATTGGGTACCAACATGCTGAAAACCCCTGCCCAGGGCTGTCTTATCCAGCCAGTATGGATCCAAGATAGGGCTGCAACAGATGTACTTTTCCCCTCTGTCGGCTGTTGAGATACAGTGCAGGGGCACAGGGAGTTAAGGGGGACTGATCACATTATTCATGGGTTGACCTTTTTTCTTGACCTTGAAATAGTACCCCACAGCGATCGCCAGTTGGGAGCTTGACAAAGCCCCTTGGGAAAGAACTGCGTACCGAGAATAATCAGCAGTCCATAGCGCATGAGCCGCCCATCGCGGAAAAATGCGGTACTGCCGTTGGCAAAGAGGGTTGATCGGCCAGTCCCCGCAGAAGTTCGGGTAAAGCTGTAAAGAGCATACCGCCTGCGATCGCCCCCACAAAAGTCCGATTGCCTCCCACAAGCACCGCCGTCAGTGCCAGCACCCCTGTATCAAACGTGCCCTGACGTGGATTCCAAGTATTCAACAGGTGGGCTGCCAAGACACCCGTCACCCCCGCCAGGATCGCTCCCAAGACAAACCCCAGCACCTTGTAGTGGGTTGTATCAATTCCAAGGGGTTGTGCCACTAACTCATCGGCACGAAGGGCCTGCATCGCATTGCCGGCGCGGGTCTGCTCCAAACGGCCAATGGCGATCGCCACTCCAATCCACAAGGGCACCGTCAGCCACAGATAGCCCAACGGCGTACCAAAAGGTTGAGGGATACCAAAAATGCCGATCGCCCCCCAGTCATCTCCAAATTTAGGGTCAGCACCCGCAACACCTCTGAGAAGGCAATTGTGGCAATCGCAAAATAGATACCCCGGTACCCCTAAGCCCCATCCCACTAGACCGCAGACCAGAGCCGCCAAAATCATTTCCCCCAACAGCAAGGGCACAGGATAGGGGTGAAGCCCTGCAAAAACACGGGTTGAGACCAGAGCTGCAATATAGCCACCAATGGCATAAAAGGCTGGACTGGCAAGGGAGAGCTGGCCACTCATTAGGGACAAATAGAGCGACAGAGCCAACATTGCCCCCAAAGTCATCGAAACAATTAAGAAATTGTAGGTGCCCAGCCAACCCGTCATAACCAGCGCTACAGATCCACCGCACAGGCCGGCACACTGGCCTCTACAAGCTGCTGCAACTCAGCAATAATCGCTGCTTCGAGGGCTTTATCCCCCAGCCGAATTGTCAGACGCGACAGCCGCAGTGAAGCCGTAATCCGACCACTAGGGAGATCTAACCATACCAACTGCTGAAATTGGCGATAACGACCGCCATAGCGCTGGGCAAAGGTGGTGAGTTCCTCGCCGGTGGGCGATCGCCCCAGATCGACATCCACCACCCATGTACCCCCACATTCCCGCCGTTTAGAAATTTGAACTGGCATTTCCTAAAGCTGATCTATAGGCGTTGGGCATAGAATTCGCACCAAGGATCCCCTTTCTCCCGTGCCTTCACCTCTGCCCCTTGAAACACACCGCCCCGTTGAAAGAGACGATTGTAAAAGGCCTCATCCAAAACGGGTTTCTGTTGAATGCGTCCGTTATAGACAATGTTCATAATGGCAGGTACTGCCCCTTGGGCAAAGTAGCAGGCCGGCTGAGCAGTGCTGGGGTAGGAGGCCAAGAAGTAGTTGGCTTCATAGTTGCCATCAATCGCTACTCGACAGAATTCATCGCTGACCACCTCTAGGGCTTGCCAACGCCCCCACCCCAAACTACTGGCAACGGCATAGGCTCCATGAATCCAATCCGTATCGGTGTTCAACATTGGGCCAACAACTGTTTCCCACTCCAAAGATTTCATGATATTGCCAAACGTGTGAAAAACACAGACATGACCCGCTTCCCGAATTAAGGCTTGACCCACTTCTAGAAGCTGCGGATCCACCTTTTGTAGCTCATCAAGGAAGCGGTACTGAATGCGGTTGCAATAGTTGGCGGGCATTCGCGTTAGCAGCACATTAAATGCACGGATTTGACCATTCACATCCCCCTCAAGGGGCAACCCCCACAGCGCTTCATTGACTGCATCATAGTCCACACCGGTATCCCCTTTGGGAAGAGGGACGGGTTGATCAATCAGTTTACCCATCTGCGGACTCGGCGTCAGAGAGCGACGCACTGGTGCCTTTGTCACCTGAATGATGCAGTGATCTTGCCGTGTTACCACCATACAACTGGTTTCTTCGGCCACATAGGTACCCAGTGCTGCAAACGTAGCATCTAGGCTGCCGCCGCATAACCCACCGCTAGATGATCAATAGGTTTTGTACGGTTGACCTGCTCACCATATTTCCCTAGCCAGCCCTCTGCGTAGTGGGAGTGGGTTAATTCCACCTCGCCCCCTTCTTCTGTCACCTCAAAGTTGAGACGGCCAAAGCCCAAAAAGCTAAAAATGTGCGCTGCAGTGGCAAGACGTTCCGCCGCTGTTTGCAGCCCCAGCGTTTTGAAGGCATTGGCAAGCAGACTATAGAAAATTTCTTGAGCTGAGGTTTGCAAGATACTGACCCCATCAATCCAGTCGGGGTCTTCAATCGTCTGCTGGAGAAATAGGTTGTAGTGGTGGCAGTGCAAAATCACTGGCTCATTAAAAAAAGCCACCAGCTTCCGCGGGCGATCAATAGACAGGTAATCAAACATAGTTCTCTAGTAGTTGTCAAGTAATTTTTAGACACAGGTCAACTAATCAGCACTACGGAAGTGCAATGGGGAGACGTTCCACGCCCAACATATCAGCCACACTCTTATAGAGAATGCGCACTTCCCGTTCGTCTAGCTGGCCTTTCTCTAATCGTTCGCGGTGCAGACCCGTTTTCAGCGATAGCCGCAGCGTCACAAAGTTAGGATCTGGAGCATAGCGGCGCGCGTAGCTCAAAAGCAGTTGGGCAGCGGAGGTGGTGTTTTTCTGCACAGGGGGCAGGAGTGGGTTCCCATCCGCCAAAATGGCCTTAATGCGCTCAAACACTAGCTTCAGGTTTGTGCTACTCTTGGTGAGAAACAGGACAAAGTAAGGGAGTTTGCTAAAGGTCTTGATCACTAGGCGTACCTCTGCCGAACCCGCCAACAAATAGTCTGCCTCTGAGGTGGGATCCACCACTTGGCACATGCGATTATTGGCTCGCAGCAAATCGCTGGCATAGACAGCCAAGGAGTTAAGAGAATCATTTTCAAGGTAAGTGCCGCTGTAGTTAATTTCAGCAATGGTTGCTCCATCGGTCATGCGGCCAATTAGAACGGCTAACACACCCGGAACACCGGCAATGTGTTGCTCTAAAACGCTATTGAGCGTGCGCACCAGCATTTATGCTCTCCTCCTGAGAAAGGTTAAGCTTTGACTAACTATAAGTATAAGGGTTGTTAATAGTTGGTTATCTGTAGAATTTCTGATAGGATAGGAGACTCATTATATTAAAGGTTAACATTTGTATCATTGAGTAAGATTTATCTTCTATAGGGGCAAGCCAATGACGACGGCAACAGAACTGCCCATTCCTGACTTCTTTGACCCTGCTAAAGTCCTTCAAGTGTGGCGCGTTCCCTACCAAGAACGGGCAGCACAGGCTCGTCAATGGGCACAGCAGTACCGAATTCCACCAGCGAAGGAAGATCAACAGCGCACAATTCTCTTGCTCATTGATGTCCAAAATACGTTTTGCTTGCCAGAGTTTGAGCTATTTGTCCAAGGTGCAGTTGCAGACAATCAACGCCTCTGCCGCTTCATCTATACCCACCTTGCCCACATTAGCGAGATTATCGTTACCCTCGATACCCACACCGCCAGTCAAATTTTCCATCCCCTCTTTTGGATCGATGCTAACGGGGAACCACCGCCGCCCCTAACGATCATTACTGTTGACGATGTTCAGTGTGGGCGCTGGCAACCCAATCCCCAACTGCTGGCCTCCCTTGGCCTGACCGATCAACAGAGTTTGCAGGCCTACGCCCAGCACTATGTGGCACAATTAGCCGCCAAAGGGAAATTTCCATTGACAATTTGGCCCTACCACTCAATGCTGGGGGGAATTGGCCATGCTTTGGTGTCTGCTGTGGAGGAGGCCTGTTTCTTTCACACTGTGGCGCGACAGCAGCAAACCCGTATCGAACTCAAGGGTAGCCATCCGCTGACCGAAAATTACTCGGTGCTGCGTCCAGAGGTTAACCATGACCTCCAAGGGCATCCCCTAGTGCCGGTAAATACAGCGTTGATTGAGCATCTACTGGCGGGCGATCGCCTGATTATTGCCGGTCAAGCCAAAAGTCACTGTGTCGCTTGGACGGTGGCGGATCTCCTCAGCGAAATTCAGCAGCGGGATGCCCAACTGGCTCAACGGGTTTATCTTCTTGAGGATTGTATGTCCCCTGTGGTGGTGCCGGGAGTGGTGGATTTTAGCGAAGCTGCCAATGCGACCTTTGCCGAATTTGCTGCTGCCGGGATGCAGCGGATAACCACTAGCAGTACTCCCTTGAATCTTTAGTTGTTCTAAAGACTCACTACTTCTGAAAAGAGACGGTTTAGGATTGAGGCTAGATGCATCCTCACTAGGGAAGGGCAATGACTGACTACGCCACCCACGAACAGGCTCTTGATCGCGATTGTTTGACCCTATCTCGCCACGTTCTCCAGCAACTCCAAAGCTTTGATGCCGATGCCCAAGACCTCAGTGCTCTAATGAATCGTATTGCCCTTGCTGGCAAGCTGATTGCCCGCCGCCTGAGTCGAGCGGGTCTGATGGAAGGGGTACTGGGTTTTACAGGAGCTGTGAATATCCAAGGCGAAGATGTCAAAAAAATGGATGTCTATGCCAACGAAGTCTTTATTGCCGCCTTCAAGCAGAGTGGCCTCGTGTGTCGCCTTGCCTCTGAGGAAATGGAAAAGCCCTACTACATTCCTGAAAATTGCCCTATTGGCCGCTATACCCTCCTCTACGATCCTCTTGATGGTTCCTCCAATGTGGATATTAACCTCAATGTGGGATCGATTTTTGCGATTCGCCAGCAGGAGGGCACCGATCTAGACGGAACTGCCGCCGATCTCCTGCAGAATGGCCACAAGCAAATTGCCGCTGGCTACATTCTCTATGGCCCTAGCACAATGCTCGTCTATTCGATGGGCAAAGGCACGCATGTGTTTGTCCTTGACCCCAGCCTCGGCGAGTTTATTCTGGCGATCGAGAACCTGCAAATTCCCGCCAGCGGCTCCATCTACAGCGTTAACGAAGGTAACTTCTGGGCATGGGAAGAACCCATTCGCAACTATGTCCGCCATGTCCATCGCCAGCCTGGCTACAGCGCCCGCTACAGTGGTGCTCTTGTCGGGGATATTCACCGTATCCTCATGCAGGGGGGGTGTTTTCCTCTATCCAGGAACCCAAAAAAATCCTGCGGGTAAGCTACGTCTGCTCTATGAGGCTGCCCCAATTGCTTTCCTTGTGGAACAAGCCGGCGGCAAAGCCAGTACCGGAACACAACCTCTCCTCGATGTTGTGCCCGATCATCTCCACATGCGCACCCCGCTAATTATCGGCAGTCCTGAGAACGTTGCCCTTGTGGAATCCTTTATTCAGCAAACCCCTGCTACCCCAACCGTGACACAGGTGTAACCCATGGTAACCCTCTTTGAAAATCCCCTGCGGGTTGGCTTACGCCAAGAGCGCACTCCTGAACCACTGATTCTTGTCATCTTCGGCGCGAGTGGTGATCTCACCCAGCGCAAGCTCATTCCCTCTATTTATCAACTGAAACTAGAACGCCGTCTGCCCCCGGAACTCACCGTTGTTGGTGTGGCACGTCGTAACTGGAGTGATGAGTATTTTCGCGAGCATCTGCGCCAAGGAGTCGAGGAATTTGGCAGCGGTATTCAAGCAGAACCCCTGTGGCAGGAATTTGCCCAAGGTTTGTTTTACTGCTCTGGCAATATGGACGATCCTGCCGCCTACACCAAGCTAAAAACGCTCCTAGCCGAGCTGGATGAAAAACGCCAAACCCGTGGCAATCGTGTCTTTTACCTTGCGGTCTCACCGAACTTTTTCGTCGAAGCCATTCAACAACTGGGGGCGGCGGGACTATTGAGTGATCCCCAAAAGCATCGCTTGGTCATTGAAAAACCCTTTGGCCGCGATCTTACTTCTGCCCAAGCCCTCAATGAAGTGGTGCAGTCGGTTTGCAAGGAGGAGCAAGTTTATCGTATTGACCACTACCTCGGCAAAGAAACGGTTCAAAATCTCATGGTGTTTCGCTTTGCCAATGCCATCTTTGAACCCCTCTGGAACCGCCAGTATGTGGATCATGTGCAGATTACCGTTGCTGAAACTGTGGGGGTGGAAGACCGCGCGGGCTACTATGAAACCGCCGGTGCTTTACGGGACATGGTGCAAAACCACATTCTGCAGTTATTGGCTCTGACCGCCATGGAACCCCCCAATGCGCTCGATGCCGATAGTCTGCGCAACGAAAAGGTGAAGGTTCTCCAAGCCACCCGTTTAGCAGATCTGGATAACCTCGATGCCTGTGCCGTGCGTGCCCAATACCGAGCCGGTTGGATGAAAGGCAAACCCGTGGTGGGCTATCGCGAAGAACCGGGGGTCAGTCCCACTTCCACGACTCCTACCTATGTGGCACTGAAATTAGTGATTGACAATTGGCGCTGGCAGGGAGTGCCCTTTTACTTGCGCACGGGTAAACGCTTAGCAAAAAAAGTGACGGAAATCTCGATTCAGTTTCGCGATGTCCCCCTGCTGATTTTCCAATCGGCGGCGCGCCAAACCAATCCCAACATTCTAACAATGCGCATCCAACCCAATGAGGGCATTGCCCTGCGCTTTGAAGCCAAGATGCCCGGTTCAGATTTGCGCACGCGCACGGTGGAAATGGACTTTAGCTACGGCTCCTCCTTTGGCATGGCGACAGCAGATGCCTATGCGCGGCTCTTGCTAGACTGCATGTTGGGGGATCAAACCTTGTTTACGCGCGCAGATGAGGTGGAAGCTGCTTGGCGGGTGGTGATGCCAGTGCTCAGTGCTTGGGACGCCCCCACGGATGCAAATACGATTCCCACCTACGAAGCGGGGACATGGGATCCCGATGCCGCAGAAGCTTTGATTAATGCCGATGGACGGCGTTGGCGGCGACTTTAATGTTTGGGCATCATGGGACGAAATGGGAATAGAGGCTGAACTGCTATCAAGAAAGTGCACAAAAGTGTACACTCTTCTATTCCTGCTCCGAACGCATTCGTATCTGACAGTTACCAGAAGCAGACCGTCGTCTGTTTCTGGTAAGCAGAACTTTCCCGACAACCTCTGGCAAGGTTCCAGAGATTGTGCCACCGTTCCACGGGCAGAGCAGCCGTTTCAGGTTTTCCATGAAACTATCATGCACTATCGCATACGATTGTCAGTACTAGAGTTTAGCTCCTTAACAGACAGGTACCTAGTATGGCAACTGAACCAACTCCCCTAGTGGCGCTCCAAGACCCCGTAGATGTCTCCCTTGACGATATTGAAAAGAGTTTGCGGCAAATTTGGCTCAGCCACAGCGGTGATGGCACGGCTCCAGCGGCAGTGCGGGCAACCACCTTTACGCTAGTTGTCTATGAGGCAGATGATACTCAACAATTACTAGCGGCTTTGGGCTACTACACTGGTCCTATTGATGGCATCCTTGGCCCGCGCATGCAGTCAGCGATTCGCGCTGCCGAAAAGAATTACAACTTACCCTTAACGGGTCGCGTCACGCCTCAACTGCGACAGGCACTGCAACAGGAATATGCCCAAGGAACACCTCGGGGCGATCGCTATGCGGTGGATATGCGCGGTAGTGGTCTTGCTGATGCGATCGCCAGCCAAAACCCCTGTCGGGTGATTGCTCTGTGTCCCACCCTTGGGGAGGATACGGGGATTACTGCCCAAGTGGCGGCCTATTGCCCCATTAACAAAAAGGTGCGCAGTTCCTTGGTGTGTTGTGAGTACATTACCCTCAAGGGTACCCATAGCGCCTTTCAACGAGTCGAACCCCTGTTGCAGTCTTTAATTATTCGGGAGCTGCCCCGCTTTCTCTGGTGGAAGGGGGATTTGTTCAATAACTTTGAGTTGTTTCAAACCCTTGCTCCCCAGTTTAGTCGCGTGATTGTCGATTCCAGTGAATTTCTCGATCCGCTGCGAGGTCTGCGGGCGATCGCGCCCCTTTTAGAGCAGAACCTTCCCATCACTGACTTGAACTGGCGCCGCCTAGGGGCTTGGCAAGAACTGGCCGCTGAAGCCTTTGATCCACCACAACGACGCCTAGCCATCAAGGAAATTGATCAGGTAGTCATTGACTACGAAAAGGGCAATCCTGCCCAAGCCTTAATGTACCTTGGCTGGTTGGCTTCGCGGCTACAGTGGCAGCCACGCCAAATTCGCCACAAATGCGATGACTATGACCTGTACGATGTGGAGTTAGTGGGTGCCGATCAGCGCCTGATTAAAGCAGAACTAGCGGGCATTCCCACTGGGGATGCGGGACTCGTGCTGGGGGATTTAATTGATTTAAAACTCACCTCCTCCAATCTCCAAGCGGATTGCTGTACAATTATTTGCTCAGAAACCCGTGGCTGTATGCGTATGGAGGCCGGGGGGAGTGCCCAGAGGTGCCGTACTTACCATGTATCTCCCCTCAGTGATCTGACAGCTGAAGTGCTCTTGAGTCAAGAACTGCAACGCTGGGGGCAAGACTTCCTCTACAGTGAAAGTTTTGCTGTTGTCTCCCAGCTTCTAGCCTTGATGCCCTAGCATTAAGGAAATATGACCGAAGATTTTCGCCTTGTCATTGACCTCAGTGTGGTACTGGGGGCAGCGGCAGTAGGGGGGGTATTAGCAGCTTTGCTGCGACAACCGATCCTGCTGGGTTACCTCTTGGCCGGTCTGTTGGTAGGACCAACAGGTTTGGGACTCCTCAAGGAAGTACCCCAAGTGGAAGGCTTGGCACAACTGGGGGTGGCCTTTTTGCTTTTTGCTCTGGGGGTCAGCTTTTCCCTCGGTGAAATTCGGAAAGTCCAGGGGGTGAGCTTGGGGGGCAGCGCCCTGCAAATTCTCCTCACCATTGCAGTCACAACGCTCATTTCCGTTGGGGTTGGTTGGGTGAGTTCCCCCAATCAGGGCATTTTCCTCGGTGCTGTACTCTCTCTCTCTTCAACCGCGGTGGTACTGCGCAGCCTGATGGATCGCAATGAGTTGGAGTCGATCCAAGGGCAAATCATGCTGGGCATCTTGGTCGTGCAAGATCTGGCGGTGGGCTTGATGATTGCGGTTCTACCCGCCCTGAATAAGCCCCCAGAGGAGTTGGGACTCGCCCTCGGACAAGCGGTATTGACGATTGCTTTGATTGCTGTGGGGGCGATCGCTGCTGGGATGTGGTTGCTGCCCCCTCTGCTACAACTACTGGCAAAAACGGAGAGTCGCGAGCTTTTCCTTTTAGGTGTTGTTGCCCTCTGTTTGGGAATTGCCCTACTGACCCAGTATTTGGGGCTTTCAATTGAGATTGGTGCCTTTATTGCCGGTCTGATGATTTCTGAGGTGGAGTACGCCGATCAGACTCTTGACTATGTGGAATCCATCCGCGATGTCTTTACCACTCTGTTTTTTGCCTCTATTGGCATGCTCATTGATCCGGTGTTTCTCTGGCAGCACTTGGATCGCATTATCCAATTGGTGAGCTTGGTTATTCTCGGTAAGTTTCTAATCACAACTCCGATTGTCAAGCTCTTTGGCTACTCGTGGAAAACCTCTTTGCTTGCGGGAATTGGCCTTGCCCAGATTGGGGAATTTTCCTTTGTGCTGTTGACGGCAGGGCGGGGCTTAGGGTTGGTCTCCCAACAAGTTTACTTACTGACTCTCGGCACCACAGCGGTCACGTTGCTAGTGACACCCTTTTTGCTGAGATTGGTGCCAGTGGTTTTAGAATTGCCCCTCCTGCGCCGCCTCTTCAAGGAGGATGAAATCCTCGACATGGATTTAACAGGGCTGCCTCAGCGGAATCATGTCATTGTCTGTGGCTATGGGCGCGTCGGCAAGGGTGTGGTAAAACTCCTGCAAAAACAAAATTATCCCGTGTTGGTGATTGAGCAAAGCGAAACGGTGATTAATGAGGTAAGAGAGGCGCAACTCCCTTATATTTACGGCAATGCTGCCAGTGCCACAATTTTAGCGAAAGCAGGAGTCGATCAAGCCCTTGGCATGGCGATCGCGCTCTCGGACAGTATGAGCACCCGCCTCTGCCTCAAACGTGCTCTAGAATTTGCCCCAGAACTGGATGTCATTGTCCGCGCCAATAGCGATCGCGACATTGAATTGCTCTATCAACTGGGGGCACGGGAGGTGGTGCAACCAGAATTTGAAGCCAGTCTGGAGTTGGCTGCCCATTTGTTCTTTACGTTAGGCATGGGTGAGCACCACATTCAGCAGCAGGTTCAACAGGTGCGTGACAGCCATTACGCCAATTTGCGGGGCGATACTCCACCGGAGCGAACGGCTCGTCTCTTACGGCAAGCAGCTCAGGATATGAATAGTCGCTGGGTCACAATCCCTGAGGATTCTCCTATTCAGGGCATGAGCCTCGCAGAAATCCAACTGCGACAGTTGACGGGGGTCACCTTGCTAGCCATTGTCCGGGCTGATGGGACTGAGGTGAATTATCCTAGCGGTGAAACTTGTCTTGAAGGGGGCGATCGCCTGCTCATTGTGGGTCAACCGGCGGAGTTTGCAGCTTTTGAGGCTCTGATCAATGGTCGCGTGACAGTGCCCCAAGGAGAAACCTTCTTTCTCTGGATCATGTTGCCTCCAGGGATGGATGAGCAACATCGCACCATTGCTGATCTGCATTTGCCTGAGACCGTAACCATCCGTGCCCTGCGGCGGGAGGGAACGCTGCTATTGGAACCCAAGGAGGACTGTCCCTTAATGGCGGGCGATCGCTCCTGCTCACTGGTTCTATGGATGCTCTACGGCGGATTGGCGATCAACTGCAAGCAAGATCTACGCCTGTATCACCGTGAGCACAAAGATTCAATACCCCCAAAGCCGTCAAAACAATGGGCACATCTCTCTAGACATCTTGCAATTCATTTATTGTAGAGTAAGCCTTCGTTGACCCAATCTAGGTGAAATTTTTGTTACCAGAATTAGCTTTGACTTGCACTGACCCCCGTCTCTCCTCAGGGTTCCATTGCTCAATCCCGCAGCCGTTGCATCTGTTCGGAACTCACTTCCCTGCCCAGCTAAGCCAATGTACCGATGAGGGGATACCCTGCAATGTATTCATTGCTGTCAGCATCGTTGTCTTACCCGCCAAAAGAATCGTTTCTTGGGGCAGCCATTCTAAAACTGCGTCGTCGTTCCCACGCCAGTGAATTGCTTGCTCTACAGACACTTGGGCACGACCATAGACCTTGGCAGCGGCAGCCGTTGTCAACAGGGCACGGCACTGGGGGTTTTGGTGCAGGCGATCGCCGCCCCCATAGCTCCTTGCTGTATGCAGAATCACATTATGGCAAATCAGCCTGCCCTCTGAATAAAAGAACCGTTGTAATTTCAAGGGTGTCGAAGCATAAGCTCGCACTGGAATTGTGTATCCCTGCCGCCAAGCAGAGGCCAACTCCAATTCGCTTAACCAAATGCCCTCCTAGCCCCCCACTGCCATTAGAGACTGGCGTTGCTGTTGGACTTGGAGATAGACCAAAAGGGCATTGATATCCGCTGGATTCACTCCACCAATACGGCTTGCTTGACCAATAGTGAGGGGGCGGATAGCACTGAGTTTTTCCCGTGCCTCCATCGAAAGGGTGGGGATGGCAAAGTAATCTAAATCCGCAGGGAGCGGACGCTGTTCTTGGCGGGCAATCTGCTCAATTTCCCGTTGCTGCCGCTCAATGTAGCCGGCGTACTTAATGGCAATTTCAACGGCTTCCTTTTCTTGGGGCGTCAAGTTTGGATTCCCAAGGCCATGGCGATCCAGCAAGTCGTAGTGTACCCCTGAGCGCCGCAGTAACTCATCAAGGGCAATGGCACTCTTAATTGCTTGACCCGTCGCAGCCACAATCGCTTCGCCCACTGGTTCATGAGCTTTAATGCGGGTTGTCTGAAGGCGTTGGGTTTCAGCTGCTAGGCGCTGTTGCTTTGCTTGAAACACCTGCCACTGCGCTTCACTCACCAAGCCAATCGCATACCCTAGGGGGGTGAGCCGCTGGTCAGCATTATCGGATCGCAAGACTAGGCGATATTCCGAGCGGCTAGTGAGCATGCGATAGGGTTCCCGCAGTTCTTTAGTACACAGATCGTCAATCAGGGTACCGATGTAGCTCTCTTGGCGTGGGAATGTGATCATCGGTTTTCCCTGCACAAAGCGAGCCGCATTAATCCCGGCCACAATCCCTTGGGCGGCTGCTTCTTCATAACCGGTGGTGCCGTTGATTTGCCCGGCGCAGAATAGTCCCTGAACTTTCTTGGTCATCAGCGTGGGAAAGCACTGAGTTGCTGGCAAGTAGTCGTATTCCACCGCATAGGCCGGACGCAACATGATACAGTTTTCCAGCCCCGGCAGTGTGCGCAACAATTGCAGTTGCAGGGGTTCTGGTAGCCCTGTGGAAAATCCTTGAATGTAGAGTTCTGGCGTACTGCGGCCTTCAGGTTCAATGAAAATTTGATGGCTCTCTTTATCGGCAAAACGAACAATTTTATCCTCAATGCTGGGGCAGTAGCGGGGGCCTTTGGCATCTACCCAACCACCATAGACCGGAGTGAGGTGCAGATTCTCACGAATCAATTGGTGGGTGGCAGGGGTGGTGCGCGTCAAGTAGCAGTTCATTTGTGGCCTTTCCACCCATGCTGTGGGGTCAAAGCTAAACCAGCGCACCTGCTCATCCGGGGGTTGCGGTTCCAGCTTACTGTAGTCCACCGATCGCCGATCCACCCGTGCGGGCGTTCCTGTTTTCAGGCGATCCACCTCAAAGCCGAGACGGGCTAAGGTCTGTGAGAGTCCCTCTGCGGCAAATTCGCCAGCGCGACCCGCGGACATGGATTTATTTCCCACCCAAATACGGCCACCAAGGAAGGTTCCCGTGGTCAGAATTACCGCTTGACAGCGAAAGGCTACACCAAAGTAGGTTTCAACCCCAATCACCGTTTCATTGGCATCGAGGACTAAATCCGTGACCATGCCTTCGCGCACCAGCAAGTTGGGTTGATTTTCCACCACTTGCTTCATGACGGCGCTGTATTCGCGCTTATCTGTTTGCGCCCGCAATGCCCAGACCGCTGGCCCCCGTGAGGCGTTCAATAATCGCTTTTGCAGATAGGTGCGATCGGTCACACGGCCAATTTCGCCCCCTAGGGCATCCACTTCATGCACCAGTTGCGATTTTGCGGGGCCACCCACCGCAGGATTACAGGGCTGCCAAGCAATTTTATCGAGGTTGAGGGTCAGCAAAAGGGTACGACAGCCCAACCGCGCCGCTGCTAAGGCCGCTTCACAGCCAGCATGACCGGCACCGACAACAATGACATCAAATTCATCCTGAAACGGACGCAGTGTTGACATGGCAATTGCACCCTAATGAGCTAGAAACGGTTTAGAAGAGCGTGGCACTACTAGAAAAGCCTGATAAGAGTTGGACAATGAATTGCAAGAGAAAGAAGGCAATCATTGGCGAAAAGTCCAGACCACCGATGGGGGGAATCAGACCACGAAAGATATTCAGATAGGGGTCTGTTAACTGACTGATAATTGAAAAGGGTGGATTGTACCAGTTGATATTGGGAAACCACGACAGCAGAACCCGAATCAGCAGAATGATCAAGTAAATTTGTAAAAAGTTCGCGATTCCCATCAACAAAATGGGCAGTACGGGTGCCTCAGTCATTGGTGTTCCCCTTGCAAATTCAAGTTCACCCCTTATTGTACCAATGCGGGCAAAAACCTCAGCCTCTACCGCCGGCGGTCAACCTTCCTCGCTAGACTAGAAAGTAGAAGTTTGCAAACTCATTCTCAAAAATTGTCGGTTGGCTTCTGCATAGGGGAGCGATCGCCAAAGGATGGCGTATTCCCTCCTTGGGGAAAGGGCTGTATTCTGGATTGCGGCGTTTTCATTGACATTCAACTGAAGTTCAGGGGTTCAATATGTTACAGATGTCGGCCACGGGTCATACAATAGTGAGCACCTATGCCCTGATTGGATTTACCATCTCCAGCCTATCGTTTTTGCGGACTTGGGTACAGCGGCAGTACAAAGGTCCTGTCCAACGTTTGAAGCAAGAGTGCGATCGCCTGCACAAAATCGTCAGCGAGCAAGCCCAGCGGATTGAAGGGTTAAAGGAACTGGTTACCCGTAGCGAACAGGAGCGCGATCGCCAGCGCCAAGAAATCGAGCAATTGCGCTCCGAGGTGGAGCGGCTGCAAAACCGCTGTCAAGAGCTAGAAGATCAGCAACAGCAACTGCAAACTCAAATGAGTGACTATTGCCAGCAGATGGCGGAATTGACGAATGCCCTCAACAATAGCCAAGCAGAAAATGAGGCTTTACGGGAAAATTGCGATCGCTATCGCCAGGAGTTAGAAACTGTCTATAGCAGCCTTGAAGAGAAATATGCCAGTCAAACGGCAACACTGACCGCTTCTTTAACCACGATGGAGGCCACCTGTCGGGAAAAAGAGGCAGAGCTAGCGGCCTGCCATGCCACGGTGAGCGATCGCGAACGTGAAATTGAAGGACTACACCATGAGATTGCAGATCTTAACCAAGAAGTGGAGCAGCTTCAGCAAACCGTTGAACACCTGCAAACCCAAAAACAAGGGGTCAATATTTACGCCCAATGGCTGACATGGCTCAGCAGCACCGTGGCGATCGCGGCTCTGGTACTCAACCTTGGACCTTGGAGTCCCCTCTGGATGGCCATTTATCCTCACTTACCCATGTTTTCCTAGAAATTAAAATCGTTGACCAATGGTCGGGGCACAACATTGCCCCTTTGTTGTTTGATTTCCCTTGTTCCTCTTGAGTCCCATTAGGAAAAGGAACTTAGCATAGGCAGAAACATCAAAGAACCGATGCCTATCAGCAGACCCGCTCGACTCAACCCTCTGTCTCCCAAGACTCAAGAGCCGCCCCTTGAAACAGCTCTTTTCTAAATCAGGAGGAGACGTAAAGGGAATGCAATCCCTTAACCGTTTGGCTTTGGCCAACTGAGAGGGATTGCTGCTCGGCAAAAAGGCAACTGAAAACCTCTATTGCTTCAACGCTAGCTAGTGCAGCGCAGACAAAAATCAACGGGCAGAATAGGCACAGTCCCCTGCCCAAGAGGTTTGATTCTAGCCAACCACAGAAGCTGTGCTGCGCCGCCGCCGAATTCCTGTGGTCACAGGAGGGCTGACTTCGATGGGTTGCAGGAGCAATAGGACTGAGGCATTGCCCTGAAGTTCACGGCGCACGAGGCGCACCAATTCCCGTTCAATGTGGGCTTTGACCCCCGCCCAATCTATATCACCGTTGCGGGCATATTCACTCCAGCGATCGCTCAAGGCAGTTTCGACTGTGGCATGCACCCAAGCCTGCCAAGCCTGTGGCTCAATAGCCGTGACCACGCCTCGCAGGTGGACTTCAGGAGTAGCTTTCAGAGTGCCATCAGTACCTACCGCTATCGCCACAGTGATAATGCCTTCCTCAGCCAGTTGTTGCCGCTCTTGCAGCACATGGGCTTTGACAATGCCACCCCGATCCAGTAGCTCAATGCCAGCGGGCACCTTGTCTATGACACGAATCGAGTCACGGGTGAGTTCCACGACATCGCCGTTGTCAATAATTACCATATTCTCAGGGGGAATGCCCATGCTCTGAGCGGTTTGGGCGTGTTTCACCAGCATGCGGTGCTCGCCATGCACAGGTAAAAAGAATTTTGGCTTCGTCAACGCCAGCATCAGTTTTTGATCCTCTTGGCAGGCATGGCCAGAGACGTGAATGCCCTGTTCGCGACCGTAGATAACTTTGGCTCCCTGCATCATCAAGCGATCGATCATGTTGACTACGGCAATCGTGTTCCCCGGAATGGGATGAGCCGAGAGGATTACCGTATCGCCGCAGCGAATTTTAATTTTGTTGTGTTCCCCTTTAGAAATCCGCGTCAGGGCAGACAGGGGTTCCCCTTGGGAGCCAGTGGTTAAGTACATCACCTGATGATCGGGGTACCTGTGCATCATGTGCAGTGGCACAAAGAGATCATCCGGGCAGCGAATGTAGCCCAACTGCCGTGCATGGGCAATGACATTGAGCATCGAGCGACCCAAGACAGAAACCACCCGGCCATGCTTTTGTGCCAATTCTAGAGCCATACTGAGGCGGTGCACTGACGAGGCAAAGGTGGTAAAGATAATTCGCCCGTTGGCTTGGCTAAAGGCGCGATCCAAGTTAGGGAAAACCGATCGCTCCGAGGGGGTGTAGCCGGGGACTTCTGAGTTGGTGGAGTCACTAATCAGACAGAGCACACCCTTTTCTCCATGCTCCGCTAACCGCTGAATGTCAAAGCACTCCCCATCCACAGGGGTAAAGTCAAACTTGAAATCCCCTGTGTGGATAATAACGCCAATAGGGGTGTGAATGGCCACCGAGAAGCTATCGGCAATGGAATGGGTATTGCGGATATACTCCACAAGGAAGTTTTTGCCCAAGCGCACCATGTCTCGAGGCTGAACTGTGCGAATTTCGGTGCGATCGCCAACGCCCGCTTCTTCCAGTTTCCCTTGGAGCAAGGCCATGGCAAGGCGAGGGCCATAGATAACGGGAATATCAAACTGCTTGAGATGAAAGGCAATACCACCAATGTGATCTTCGTGACCGTGGGTAACAATCATCCCCTTAATTTTGTGGCGATTTTGCCGCAGATATGTCATGTCGGGTAAGACGATATTCACCCCATGCATACCATCGGTGGGAAAGGCTAGCCCCGCGTCCAGCAAAATGATTTCATCTTGGAATTCAAAGACACAGGTGTTCTTGCCAATTTCGTGCAGCCCGCCAAGGGGAATGATTTTTAAGGCAGCCGTTGCAGCGGATTGACTCATAGGTCTCCTTACAGTGAAATGAACAAAAAAGGTGTAGCTTGGCAAATGCCCAGCGTTGTCCTAAGACTTCAGTAGGCCAAGGTCATCTAAAACGGTCTTCAATTGGTCAATGACAGCGTCACTCGCAGACGTTAGCGGCAGTCGGGGGGCACCCACGGGCCAACCTTGGAGGCTGAGGGCAGCTTTAATCGGAATCGGATTCGTCGTCACAAATAAAACCTTGAACAGTGGCAGTAGTTGACAATGAATAGCAGTGGCTTTGGCCGTTTCTCCTTGGACAAAGGCTTGAATCATCTCTTGAATACGTGAGCCAACAAGGTGACTGGCTACACTGACTACACCATAACCACCAATGGCCAGTAATGGCAACGTCAGGGAATCATCGCCGGCGTAAATGCGAAAAGTCGGCGGTAGTGCAGCACGGAGGGCACTGGCTTGCTCAAGGCTGCCGCTGGCCTCTTTGATGGCAACAATGTTTGGATAGTCAGTAAGGCGGATCACTGTTTCTGGTAGGAGGTTTTGTCCTGTGCGGCTAGGAATGTTGTAGAGCATGAGGGGAAAGCCTGGCACTGCCTTGGCGATCGCCTGAAAATGGGCGTAGAGTCCCTCCTGTGGGGGTTTGTTGTAGTAGGGTACAACTAAAAGAGCGCCATCGAGACCCAGTTCTGCGGCCTTGGCTGTGGCATGAATTGCTTCACGGGTGGAGTTGGAACCGGTTCCCGCAATGATCTTGGCTTTGCCGGCCACCGCCTGCTGCACCGTTTGAAAGAGTTGAAATTCTTCCTCCCAAGTGAGGGTAGGGGATTCCCCGGTTGTACCGCAAACCACAATGCCATCGGAGCCATTGGCCACAAGGTACTGCGCTAGGTTTGCTGCCACCTCGTAGGCGATCGCGCCATCGGCGGTAAATGGCGTAATCATGGCGGTAATCACACGTCCAAAGTCAGTCACAGTCTATCCTCAGCCAAGTCCCGTTGTAGTTGCCGAATCGTGACCGCCCGGCCATACACGCGCCGGCGATCGCCCAAGGTTTCCAGAATAACCGCCCCCCGTCGCCAGCTTTGGGGCGAGCGATAAATGGTCAAATTCTCTTCAATTTCCGTAATTTGGTAGCCCTTGTCCTTTAGCCATGCCTCCAGTCTTGGGAGTTGCGGCAGTGCTACCGCAAGGATTTTCGTGTGATTCCAATAGGCAGCGATCGCTCCTACCACGACCCCCCACCGCTAATCCCCAACGGTAGGGCAGGGGAGACAACAAATTCCACTGGCAAATTTGGCTCAAACTTAAGCTGGTGATGGCAGTAACACAGGCAAAGTAGTAAATAAATACCACCTTCACATCTAGGCCTTCAATGGCAGGGGGGTCAACAGTTGGGGGTGAGTTGGGCATAGGCACTTAGTTGAGGGTTTGGGCACGCTCGTAGGCCGCTTTCACTGTTTGCATAAGGGTTCCACGCACACCAGCAGCTTCCAGTACTTCGAGACCGGCAATGGTTGTCCCCGCAGGACTGGTGACCGCATCCTTGAGTTGCGCTGGATGCAGCCCGCGCTCATTAAGTAATTGTACTGTGCCTGCTATTGTGCCATAAACGAGTTCCTGTGTCAGCGATCGCGACAAGCCTACTGCAACTCCGGCATCACAGAGCGCCTCCACAATCAGTGCCACAAAAGCAGGACCAGAGCCAGATAAGGCTGTCACAGCATCCATTTGCCCTTCACTAACAGCCACCACTTGCCCTAGGACGCCTAACAAATTCCTCATCCTTTGAATGTCTAGTTCACTGGCTGCGCCATCGCTGGCTAGGGCAATTACGCCGGCGCCCACTTGTGCCGGTGTATTGGGCATTGCCCGAAAATTAACCGCCGCGGAAAGAGTTGCCGCAGCCGCCCGCTGGAAATCCCCACCATGATTGAAAGGACAACTCCCGAACTTTGAGCCACCGGCGTATCCGCCAATTCTAACTCAATATCAGCAAAGCTCTGTGGCTTGACGGCCAGTAGGAGAGTTTCAGCGGTGGCTACCTCTAGGTTTGTTGTCACGTTAACCCCATAGGTGTTGGCTAAATACTGCTGGCGCTGGGGCGATCGCGCCGATACCCAAACCTGCTCCGGTAACAGACCATCTGCAAGGAGTCGGGCAAGCATGGCCTCCGCCATGCGACCACAGCCAATGATCCCAAGGGCAGGCACCCTAGGCACTGCGCTGTTGTTGGGCATCCATACCCCAGGGGGGCGGTGGAGCAACAGGTGTTGGTGTTCCGGTTGAGCGAACCCCACCCATTTGTGTGCTCACTTGAACACAGCTGGGCGTAAATAGGAAAATACTTTCGCCAATGCGTTCTTGGTGACCATCAATGGTGTAGGTAGCACCGGCAACAAAGTCCACTGAGCGTTGAGCTTGCTCTGGCTCCATTAAGGTCAAATTCAGCACCACAGACTTGCGCTCCTTAAGGGCTTTGATCACCTCAGGCATTTCACTAAAACTGCGCGGCTGCATCACCAAAACTTCTGCCACTGCACCCCACCAGCGACCCGTATTGGGCATACCAATTACATTTGAAGAATTAGAAGGACTTGCTCCTGTCGCCACTGAACCGGTGGTCACTGGGGGGGGATGGGTTGGTGTCAAAGTCATGACTCAAGGTTGGCCGTGATGTGGGCAACGGTTCCACGTCAGAGTTCATGGTTACCGCTCGTGGCGTTCCTTGAGGGTATTCCTCATCGTAAATGTCAGTCTCTGGGGTTAGACCCATAAGGTCACGGAGTTTGCCCAACATAACGACTCACTATTACTCCTGATAAACGTAGGTAGTTCTAAAGTATCTAACGCGCCATGGTGGAGGTCACCACGACAGTTCAGGACGGTAAAAGCCAGATGATATGTTTCGTGTTTTAACAACTCTAGTTTCGTGGCTAAAAGGGAACCTATGCACGAACATCCACGCTAGTTGCGTTAAAACAGGAGAATTCAACTGGCTATTCTACACGAAACCTAAAGAAGAAGATAATTTGGCCTTAAGTGTCCCGCTTTTGCACGGGTTTGTCAAGTGCAAGAATCTCTAAGTGGTGCTGGCTAGCGGAAAGGTTACTCCCTGAACTTGGCTCTGTTCAATTCCTATTTGACCCCTATGAGCGGCAATAATTTGTCGGCAAAGGTATAGACCTAAACCAATCCCACGGCAATGGTGGCTTTCACTGCCGCGGTAGTAGTAGAGATCAAAAAGGTGCGATCGCTGGTGAGGACGGATACCCACACCATTGTCCTTAACCGTGCAGTCTGAGCCTCGGCCGTTAGCGCGATTGTTCTGCCGCGAGGGTTGTAATTTGGCACGTGGTGTGCGCTCCTTTTGCAGAGCCGCAAAATAGTGAGGATAGTCACTGGCAGTCAGCGTCATCCCTGCGGTAAAGCCCTGTGCCGACTGTCGAAACAACTGCACACATTCAATCTGCTGGCGATCGCCCGAATACAACCAAAGACTCACCCGCTCCACCTTCAGATTGCAGGCACTCGTACGGAGAATGTCCTGCAAAATCTCCTCAAAATTGGCTCCGTGGAACGGCTGCCGCCGCGCCAGTTTTACCAAAATGCGGTTGAGACACAGGGGTCACGAAGCGGGAGCAGATTCAGGGATAAATTCCAGTGCGGCTGAGTTGATACAGTAGCGCAGTCCTGTGGGTGGCGGGCCATCCTCAAAGACATGACCTAGGTGGGCATCACAGACATCGCACAGAACTTCCGTGCGCACCATGCCATGGGAAAGATCCCGTTCCATGCGGATATTTTTGGGGTCAAGGGGTTGCCAAAAACTCGGCCAGCCAGTGCCAGAATCATACTTTGTCTCGGAGCGAAAAAGCGGCGTACCACAGCAGACACAGCGATAGAGACCGGGCTTTTTGTTATTCCAGTAGCAGCCCGTAAAGGCGCGCTCTGTTCCCTTTTTGCGGGTAACATAGTACTGCTCAGGAGTAAGTTGAGCTTGCCATTCAGCATCAGTTTTAACAACCTTAGCCATTTTTGCCTCAGAAATAGACAGTGATCTTACTCTTCAGCATAATCAGGGATATCGGCAAGTTCCAGTTTTTTTGCCAAAGGTTCCCTGCCAAGGGGAAAATGTAAGGGCAATCTTGACCTTGTTTGGTTATGCCCGTTTCGCTGCCCCTCACCTTTGATTTGTCCTCTGAGTCCGAGTTTTATACTCAGGTCAGCCCTGGAATTCAGGCAGCAAAGCAGGCCAATTGCCAGTTCCTGAGTCTGGGACTGCCTTTACCGACGGTTGATCCGCTAATGCTGTTGGCTGGCCTGATGCATGTTAGTGGCGAAAGTGAGCATTTTTACCTTGAGCAAGCGGGGCAGATCGTTGCTGCCTGTGGTGCAGTGGCCACCAGCGATGTTCAA
>DVDZ01000145.1 GCA_015296025.1 Thermosynechococcus sp. M46_R2017_013 | reverse complement strand
AGATCGGATTGCGCTGGGTCGGGAGCTGATGCTCATGGGCACTGCGGTAGGCCCAAAAGACATAGCCGGCAATGAAAAGGTTCAATAGCACAACGAGCAGCAGCTTAGTACCACTAATGGGATGTAAGCGCGGAGTTTTCTGCCGCGGGTTTTGGGGTAGGAGTTGAACGGCCATGGCTGCTCTCAGAACGCAACAGTTCCAGAGTCCACCATTATTAGTCGTTGTTTGCTCTCAACGGATTTTCCTGACTTGGCCAACAATGGCGACGTTCCGGTTGCCCCTACTATAGACCGCCACCCCATGAGCAACCAAGAATCTGAAATATTTTTTAATGCTTAACCATAAAACTATACTATTGCTCAAAATTGCTTAAAGGCTAAGGCATGCCCCTAAAAAGCCATCCGCTCCTAAGGAAGGCCTTAGGAGCGGTCTGGTGGTTATCGTGGGTATCAACTGCTAGGAGAAGTAGCCTCCTAGATGTCGATTTCAAATCAACCGATGGAGAACAACTCTTCCCTAGAGCTGAACTACTCCAAAACGACGACCCAAGCGTTTACTACTATCTGCCATGGGCATCACCTCCATCTCCCTGAACGGTAATTGGCAAAACAACTGGTTTTAAGATAGCACACTCAAATGGGATTGTGGCAAGCGCTAGGCAAAATCAGCATGGCATCGCCAAAGGAATAGAAGCGGTACTGACGATCAATGGCCTGCTGGTACAACTCAAGTAGCCGTTTGCAACCAATAAAGGCACTCACAAGTAGCATCAAGCTGGAGCGAGGCAGGTGAAAGTTGGTAATGAAGCCCTCGACAATTTTGGGCTGGTACCCCGGATAGATATAGAGATCACTCTTGCCACAAAAGGGTTGAAGGGTGCCTGATTGAGCTGCTGTCTCTAGGGCGCGAATAACGGTGGTGCCGACGGCAATGATCCGTCCCCCGGCAGCTTTGGCGGCCTGAATCCGCTCGACAGTGGTAGCCGGTACCTCAATCCATTCTTCGTGGAGATGGTGATGGCGAATATCCTGAGCCTCAACGGGGCGAAAGGTGCCAATGCCCACATGGAGCGTCAGAAAACAGTGATCAATACCGCGATAGGCTAACTTGCTAAACAGTTCGGGGGTAAAGTGCAAGCCAGCGGTTGGTGCAGCTACGGCTCCAGGACGGCGGGCATAGACGGTCTGGTATTGCTCGGTATCCTCGATGGGGTTGTCAATGTAGGGAGGTAGGGGCACTTTCCCCAGTTGATCGAGGTATGACCACAGGCGATCGCCCGCCGCCAGATCGAATTCAATCACTCGGCCTCGGGTCTTTTCATCAATAGCTTGTACCGTTGCTTGCAGCGTGCCGATTTGAATCACTGTCCCAGGGGGCAATTTTCGACCGGGCTTCACCAAGGCCAACCACTGGCGATCGCTCAATTCTTCGAGGAGAAACACCTCAACAGTGCGGCCAGAGCCACCAACTTTTTGCCCAATTAGCCGTGCTGGAATTACCCGTGTATCGTTGAGCACGAGCAGATCCCCCGGTTGCAATAGTTGCGGTAGCTCATAGAAAAAGTGATCCGTGGCGGTATTCTTTGCCACCACCATCAGGCGACAATGATCGCGGGGAGAAACAGGGTGTTGGGCAATCCGCTCTGGGGGTAGGTGATAGTCGTAGGCGTTGAGGCAAAAATCAGCAGGATTAGGCATCATTGGGGGGTAATCAAGGGTGAAGGGGATGACTCTACACCCTCCGTAGAGCGATTTATAGAAGTGACAACAGCAAGAAAACCAAGGGCAGCAGCGGCAATGCCCACAGCAATCAGCAGCAGCAGCCACGCTTGGAGACGAGACGTTTGAGTTGGCTGCGGTTTGGGGGGGATCCCAATTTGGGAAACCGTTAACTCCCGTTCCGATGGTTGTGGTGGGGCGACGTGGTTCATTGTAATGTCTGTTACCTCTGGCAACGCCCCTTGACAGACAATATCGCTGTAATCCAAGTCAATGACACCCGCTGCATTCTTCACCCGACAGTGAATAAGCACCACTGTCACATTGTCATGGCCGTTGAGGTGATTGGCAAGATCAATGAGTTGCTCGGCTGCAACAGTCAGGGAAAGCTGACCTTGGAGCACCGGCAGGAGGTACTGCCGCCAGTAGGTTTCGACACGGTTAAAATCACTGAGGCCATCGGAACACAGCAAAAGAATCCCCTCCTCATCCAGCAAAAAGCGTTGAACCGTGGGGTGTAGATGCTGGGAGGGCGCCATGCCCAAAGCTTGCACCAAAGAACCACCATAGGGAAGTTCGAGGGCTTGATGGTAGGTACTCATCCCCAAGCGCACATCGCGGCTAGCCACATCGTCATCAAGGGTGAGTTGGTAGCAGCCCCAACGGTTGATCCAGTAGGCACGGCTATCGCCAATGTGGGCAAGGTAAAGATGGGCGTGTTCAATCAGGGCACCGACCACTGTGGTTCCCATGCGCTGGCGTTCGTGGCGCTGCTCGGTATCATTGCGTTGATTGATCGCATCATTGGTGCGGTGAATGGCTGTTTGAATGGCCTGCTCAACCGTAGCAGGGGACATCTCCAGCAGTTGAAGGGGAGTTAGCGTCTCCTTGAGAATGTCAATAGCTAAGCCCGAAGCGACATCGCCCCCTTCATGCCCCCCAACTCCATCACACACCAAGGCAAGCACCTGTGATTGGTTCGTTAGATAATAGTCGGGAAAACACTTGTCCTCATTGCGAGTGCGACTAGGCCCTTGGTCGGAGCGACTGGCAATATCGTAGTGGTACTCATAGCCCAAGTGATCTAAAGCCTGTTGAAATAGTGTCTCTAAGGTTTCACGAATCAATTCAGGGGGAGTGTCCTGAGTCTGCTGCATGTGTTGACACAGGATCGTGAAGGCCTGCTGAAAATTTTCCCCTTGATCAGTAAAGCTGAAATGGGTTTGCCAGAATTTGCCAAGGTCGGCCAAGGTTGGATTATTGCCCGCTTGCAGTTGCAGGAGTCGCACGAGGGAACCTTCAGCTCGCAAAAGCTGGGGATTGAGTAGCGTGAGAGCCACATTTTCTGCCGCCAATGCTGGCCAAAGGGAGATGATTTGCCATAGCCAGTTGAGGCGGCGCACTAAATTGGCTTTCTCCCAGATGAGGGTAAGGGGAGCAGCATGGGTGAGACCGGGGGCAACTTTGGCATCGGCAATGTCAATACAACTGACGGGGACATGCTCAAGGAGCAACAGTTCCCCCTCAGGTAGGAAAAGGGTACCGAATAATTCGGGGACATGGGGACGCTTGGGAAATAGGCGCAGATAAGGACGGTAGAGTTGGGCAGTGTTGTCCACACTGGGGGCGGGTTCTCCTGGCAATAGGTCTAAAAGCAAGTGTTTGCCTTGCACTAGATAGCGATCGCCCACCAGTTCGCCCACAGTGTAGTGATCCAAACTAGAACCAATCGCCCACAAGTAGCGTTTCAGGAGTGGCACCTGACAGTGGCAACACTCGACCTGGTGAATAGAATTTGCAGTGCCGCACTCCGGGCAAATAAGGTTAGGCGCAGTTGGATTCATCACTTCAACCCTGAGATGGCTGCCGCAGTCACAATTACCCGTAGCAGGCACGTATCGAGTTCGTGATCGAGTAATTGACTAGTCCATGGCATGGGGCAAATAAGAGGCATTCAATTCCCTATCCTAGCTTTTCTCCTGCAATAGCGGAACATTCCACTGACAGCTCTTGATTGCTGGATCGAAGGCACTCAAAACTGTAAAAGCCGCTACGCAAAAGACCCGCATCCTTTGTTTAGAGAAAAGCTGTGTTCGGCACTGTCAACATCTTCAATGTTGTTAGCGAACTATACGAGATAAAATTAAAATAATCAAGCTGCGGTGGAGGTCGTCAAAATTAGTGATATCAATTTTTATAAATCTCGTGTTTGTTTTTTAGAAAAATTAAACCTCATAGACACAACCTTAATAGCAACTCTTCGCAGGAGAGAGGCACTATGGAGCAATTGAGTTCAGGCTTAAATTTACAAGCCTTGGTTCAGGCTCACTTAGTTGCGATTGCTCCAACGGGCTCCTTCAGTGAGATTCTCCGAGGGTTACAGAACAACCAAGGATTTGGTTTGGTGGTAGAAGAGCAAGGACAGTTTCAGGGATTGATTACCCAACGGGAGGTGATCCGTGCCCTCGGTCAAGGCATGTCTCCTGAGGAGATCACCGCCTCCAAAATTATGCTACCACCCGACTATTGTCTGCGCCTCAATGATCTTGATGATCCCCTAGCGGTTTTGGAGCGGTTTCGCTACTTTGGGGTGGATGCCCTTGCAGTGGTGAATTATTCAGGGGGGGTTGAGGGATTACTGACCCGCCAAGCCTTTCGCGAGAGCCTACGTCCGGTGGATCTATTACGGATGAAGCAGGTGGCTGAGGTCATGGTGCCCGATGTGGTGACCATTGCTGCGGAGGCTTCTTTACAGGAAGCTGCTGCCCTGATGACTGAACGACGTGTGACGAGTTTGGTGGTTCCTGAGGAAACGTCCCGTGGTGTGCTGCCACGCGGCATCATTACAGAAAAGGATATTTTTGAGGCACTGCATTCCCAAGGGGGGGTGCTTACTGGAACGGTTGGCAGTATCATGTCCCAACCTGTGCTGACGGTGAAGCCCGATCAGAGTCTATGGCAGGTGAATCATTTGTTTAAGGCGCATCATGTCCGTCGCGTTGTGGTTGTGGACGACGATGGTCAGATGCTGGGGATTGTTACTCAAAGTAATCTGTTGGCGGCAATTGACATTACAGAAGCCCAAGGGCTGATTCAGGTGCTAACCCGGGAACTCAATAAGGCCACGGCGGAACTCCGCTGGCAACTGTCGCGGCAACAGGCAATTACGGTGGCAATTACAGAGAGTGAGCAGCGCTATAACACCCTCATTAATCATTTACCTGTTGCGCTCTATCGCCGCGATCGCAATCGCCTGTGGCAGTTTAGCTATGTCAGCGATCAGATTTATCAACTCACTGGCTACTTTCCCCAAGATTTGCCGGATCTGCGCCAGATTATCCCACCACCAGATCTGGCTTTGGCAGAACGGGATATTGAGCAGGCGATTCAGCAACAGCGTGCCTATAGTACCACCTATCGCATTCAACATCGGGATGGCTGTTTCCGCTGGTTGAGCGATCGCGGGCAGTTTGACCCCTATAGTCAAATGCTTCATGGGGTTCTTTTGGATGTCTCGGATCAACAGCGCACACAGGAGCAGCTGAAGACTTCCCTTGAGCGAGAAATAATTGTCAGCACAATCATTCAGGATATTCGCCAGTCGATTCGATTAGAGGACATTTTGCAGCGGGCGGTAACCAGTATTCAACAACTGCTCCTGAGCGATCGCGTGCTAATTTACCGCTTTCTACCGGATGGCAGCGGCATTATCGAAGTGGAGGCCACCACATTACCGCAGTACTCCCTGTTGGGGCGAGTCATCCATGATCCGTGTTTCACAAAGGAAACGGCACAACGCTTTTTAGAGGGTCGCACCCTCAGTATCAGTGATGTTAGCCAAGCCCAATTGCAAGATTGCTACCGTGAACTCATGGTTAGCCTACAAGTTCAGGCTAATCTTGTCGTTCCTCTCCTGCAGGGTCAGCACTTGTGGGGACTGTTAATTGCCCACCATTGTCGTGCCCCTCGCCTCTGGCAACGGGAGGAATTGTTCCTATTGCAACGTATTGCGGAACCGTTGACGGTGGCATTACAACAGGCAGAGATGTATCAGGCGTTGGAAGTGGCCAATGCCAATTTGCAACAGATGGTCTATCTGGATGGCCTCACGGACATTGGCAATCGCCGTTGCTTTGATGAACTCTTTGCAAAGGAGTGGCGACGCTGTCAGCGGGAGCAACAGCCCCTGAGCTTGGTGATACTGGATATTGACTGTTTTAAGGCCTATAACGATTACTATGGCCACTTGCAGGGGGATCAAGTTCTCAAACAGGTGGCGCAAATTTTAGAGAGTCATCTGCGGCGGGTAGGCGATTTGGCGAGCCGTTTTGGCGGTGAAGAGTTTGCACTGCTTTTGCCCAGTACGGATCAAGCCGGAGCCATCCATATTGTTGAGCAAGTACAACATGCCTTGGCGGAGGCCAATATCAGCCACGCCAAAAGTACAGTCCGCCCCCAATTGACAGCAAGTTTTGGCATTGCGACCACCTTACCCAGCCCTGACCGTACACCATCAATGTTGTTAGATTTAGCTGACAAGTGCCTCTACGAGGCCAAAGCACTGGGGCGCGATCGCTGGATTGCTCAGGAATTATAGAAAACTAAGGCGAGGTCAGCGGCAGATAAATTCGCAGCCATGCTCCCCCATACTGCGGATGATTGGCAGCCTGCATATAGCCCCCGTGGCACTCCACAATTTGGCGGGCAATGGCTAACCCCAACCCACTGCCACTGCCAATAGGGGGCATGCGCCCTTCACTGTCGGTGGGAATGACAAAGCGATGCCGCCGTGCCTGTGCCCGATAAAACCGCTCAAACACATGGGGCAAGTCCTTGGGGGGAAAGCCACTGCCCGTATCAATAACTTCAAGGCAAAGATAGCCTCCTTCGCGATCGCTCAGCAGCCGCGTCAGGACTCGACCGCTCACAGGACCGTATTTAATGGCGTTGTCGTAGAGATTGACTAGGAGCCGAAACAGTTGCGATTCATTCCCGCAGTAGGGAAATTGCTCTGGACCAGTGTACTCGTGGCGAATGTTTTTGGCCTCAGCGAGGGGGGCGAGGGATTGCCATGCGGTGTCAATGAGTTGGATAAGGTCGAGGGGGTGTCGCTCTAGGCTATCGGCGGACGTGTGGCTGAGGCGGTTTAATTCTAGGAGTTCTTGGACGAGGAGACTGAGGCGAATAATTTCCTCAAGGAGGCGATCAACCCAATCCCGTAGGGACTGCGGTACCCGTTGTTGCAGGGTTTCAGCAACAAGGCGCAAGGATGTTAGGGGGGGTTTTTAATTCATGGGCAACATCCGCTGCCCAGCGATCGCGCTCATCCCGCAACCGCACTACCTCTTCGCAGTCCTCAATGAACACACCGACATGCCCCTCGCCAAGGAAAAGTCCCCGTGCCCGCAGGGGTTTGCGCTTGGTTTGTCCTGTCGGTGTCAGGTAGGCATAGAGCCATTCCTGCTCCCTCATGGTTTGCCCTTGGCGCACCTCCTCGATAAGACAGTCCAATTCATAGGAGCGCACCAGTTCTAGAAAAAGGCGACCTTGGGGATGGGCACAACCGAAGAGCGATCGCGCCGCCGCGTTACAGCAGACCACGCAATCAGCTTCATCCACCTCAAAGTAGGCAATGGGGGCATATTCAACAAGCTTTTGAGAGCGCAGCAGTTGCTGACGACAGCGTTCTTGTTCTTGAAGCTGTTGGCTCAGTAAGGTCTGCAGACGTTGCCACGGTGAGGATTTGAAGGGACGGACGGTGTACTGCTCAAGGAGCATCTCCAAAGCGTGTTGCACTTGCTGCCACTGCCAGAACCAGACTGCTAGACCCAACAGCAGGCCAACCCCCAAAAAGATCAACTCCATACCTGAGTGCCAAAATCGCCTCTATTCTAGGATTATTCTGAGTTGGTTCGCCCTGCGATGTCGTCACCCCTTTTGCGTGTTGAAGCACTCACCGTTGACTTTTGCCAAGCGGGTCAGATCCAGCGGGCAGTGGATGGGATTTCCTTTAGCCTTGAGCGGGGTCAAACCCTTGGCATTGTCGGCGAGTCAGGCTCCGGTAAATCAGTGACCTGTTTGGCTCTCCTGCAGTTACTGTTGCCGCCGGCACGCATTAGCTGTGGCCAAGCTTGGTTTCAACCAGAAGGGGAAGCCATTGACTTGCTGCGCTGTTCCCCTCGCCAAATGCAACAGATTCGGGGACGGCAAATCAGTATGGTGTTTCAAGAGCCAATGAGTTCCCTCAATCCCGTCTATTCCATTGGCTTTCAACTGGCGGAGGCCATTGATCCGCAACAGCAACTGCCACGGCTGTCAGTTCAACAGCGGGCGATCGCCCTGCTTGAGCAGGTTCAGCTCCTCAAGCCCGAAGACCCCCTGGAGGCCAAAAAACGCTTTCTCAAGCGCTATCCACACCAACTATCCGGCGGACAAATCCAGCGGGTGATGATTGCCATGGCGATGGCGGCCTCGCCAGTGCTTTTAATTGCCGATGAGCCAACCACTGCCCTCGATGTCACCGTGCAGGCGGCCATCCTGCGGCTTCTGCGGGAGCTACGGCAACAGTATCATTTGTCATTGATTTTTGTAACCCATGATCTCAATCTTGTTGGGGAGTTGGCCGATCGGGTCATTGTCATGTACCAAGGGCAAATTGTTGAAGCGGGAACAGTGGAGGAGGTGTTTCGCTACCCCCAACATCCCTATACCAAGGGGCTATTGGCCTGCCGTCCCCGCTTGGATTGCCAGTTGGCTATTTTGCCCACGGTGGCTGATTTTCTAGGGGCAACACCCCCCCCGCTTAGAAGTGATTTCTCCAGCGCAGCAGCAGGAGCGTCTTGTCCATTTGGCGCATCAACCGCCGTTGGTGCGGGTTGAACACCTCTGGGTGAAGTATCCCGTGGCAGGAACACAGCGCTTTGTTACCGCCGTTAGAGATGTCTCGTTTACGATTCGTGCAGGGGAGACCCTTGGCTTGGTGGGGGAGTCGGGTTGCGGCAAAACCACCCTAGGCCGCACCCTGTTGCGCCTACTGGAACCCGCTCAGGGCAAGATTTTTTTTGGCGATCGCGACATTAGTCATCTTTCCCCCGCCAATTACGTCCCCTACGGCAACGGATGCAACTCATTTTCCAAGACCCCTACAGTTCTTTGGATCCACGGATGACCGTTGGCGAGTTGGTGGCAGAACCGCTGTGGCTTCACTACCGCCATCAATCTCAGCGTCAGCGCCAGGAGCGGGTGTCCTACCTTCTGGAACGGGTGGGCATTGACCCCCAAGCCCAGCATCGCTATCCCCATGAGTTTTCGGGGGGGCAGCGGCAGCGAATTTGTATTGCCCGTGCCTTGGCCTTGAATCCAGAGTTTGTCGTTTGTGATGAGGCCGTATCGGCTTTGGATGTATCAGTGCAGGCCCAAGTGCTCAATTTGCTTAAGGAACTGCAGCGGGAGTTTCAACTAACGTACCTCTTTATTTCCCACGACCTCAGTGTGGTCAAATTCATGAGCGATCGCCTCATGGTTATGTACAATGGCGAAATTGTGGAAATGGGTGAGGCGCAAGCCGTTTACCAACAGCCACAGCACGACTATACCCGCAGATTAATTGCCGCGATTCCCCGCGGTCTTTCCTTTGAGGCAGCTTAAAACCATGTCCCCCGCCCTTGATCTTGAGAAGACTCTTGCAACGCTGCGCCCAATTCTGTGGCAGGCCCTTGAGCAACTGCGCCAGTTTTACCGCCAAGGGCAGGAGCTAACGGTGCAGGACAAAGGCGGTGATCCCGTTACCCTGGCGGATCAAACGATTGATGCCTTTTTGCGCCATGCCCTCCAAAGACATTTTCCCGCCTCCCAGTTTGGCTATTTGACAGAAGAAACCTACACCCCAGGGCAGCCGTTGCCTCAGCCCTACCAGTGGATCATTGACCCCCTCGACGGCACCTACGACTTTCTGCAACAAACGGGGGAGTATGCCATTCACGTTGCCCTGGTTCATGAACATCGCCCCTGTTTAGCTGCCGTTGCCTGGCCAGAGCAGGAGGTCATCTACACCGCCATTGCCGGCGCAGGCACCTATCGAGAGACACGCTGGGCTTCTAGACAACTGCGGGTTCAGCCGCCCAATGAGGGGCGGCCGTTGCGGGTGGTCATGAGTCGGAGCCACAGCGGAGAGCGCCTCCAAGCCTTTTTAAGTACATTGGGGGGCATACAGCAAATTCCGATGGGGAGTATGGGCTGCAAAACAGCAAGTATTTGCCAAGGGGATGCAGATCTGTACGTCAATCTCACAGGCCGCAGTGCCCCCAAGGACTGGGATTTGGCCGCACCAGATCTCATCATGCAGGAGGCAGGGGGTGCCTTTACCTATGCCAATGGCGAGTTGCCCCGCTACAATCGCGCCGATGTGCAACACTGGCCGCCTTTAGTGGTGTGTCATCCTGCCTTGAGCCGCAGGCTGGGCGATCGCTTGCAAGCCTTTTTAGAAGAGAATCAAGGCTATTCTGGACAATAGGCAAGTTCAGTCGGACAAAGGATAGGGCATGGTTTTTAATTGGTTTCGACGCAAGTTTGGCGGCAGTGGTGAAGAGCCATCGCCTGCAGCAGAAACCCCAACGGAATCGCCACCTCCAGAATCTACAGAACCCACAACTGAGTCCACCGCTTCCCCCAGTATCCTCAACTGGGCAAAAACAGCACTCCAATCTATTCAGGCGCGACAGCAATCGGAAAGCGCCGCAACCGTTGAACCCCCTGAAGCAAGCCAAAAGACGCCGGCTGATAGCCCCGTTTCCGTTTCTGAAGAGTCTGAAAAGACTGCCGTGACTGACTCTGCCCCTGTCCAGCCTGTTGGGGAAGCTGAACCTGTAGAACCGAATCCCCCCCTTGTTCTCAATGAGGGCTTTTTGTGGTCAGCGGAGGTGCTAGCAGCCCAAGGGCGGCGGCCAGAGGAGGTGGATATTGAGGAAATTACTTGGTTGCAACGCCTGCGCCAAGGCCTGGGCAAAACTCGTCGTGGACTCGTGAATCAACTGCGGGCGATTGTGGGTCAAGGCCCCCTGAGTCGGGATGCGGTCGAAGAAATTGAGATGCTGCTGTTGCAGTCGGATGTGGGAGTCAAGGCCACAGATCAGATCATTGCAGCACTGCAAACAAAAATTCGCCAAGAAACCCTCCCTGCCGATCAGGCGATCGCCTACCTGAAGGAGATTCTGCGGGACATTCTTGATCGCCCCTTTCAACAAGGCTACCGCCGCGACTTTGCCCCGAAAAAAGGCGTGCTGAATATCTGGTTGATTGCCGGTGTCAACGGTGTCGGCAAAACCACTACCATTGGTAAACTGGCGCACATTGCCACCCACTCAGGCTATCGCTGTTTGATTGCCGCGGCAGATACCTTTCGGGCAGCAGCCACGGAACAGGTGAAAATTTGGGGACAGCGCTCCAATGTGGAGGTGATTGCCAACCCCGGCAAAAATACCGATCCTGCTGCCGTTGTTTTTGATGCCATTGGTGCTGCCCAAGCTAGAGGGACAGAACTGCTGCTAGTGGATACCGCTGGCCGCTTGCAAAACAAAGCCAACCTCATGGAGGAACTCAAGAAAATCCGCCGCATCATTGATAAAAAGGCTGGCGATGCCCAAATTGAATCCCTGCTGGTTCTGGATGCCACCCTTGGTCAAAATGGCTTGCGCCAAGCGCAGGTCTTTGCGGAAGCGGCGCAACTCACTGGCGTCATTCTCACCAAGTTGGACGGGACGGCCAAGGGAGGGGTAGCTTTGGCGGTGGTACAGGAATTAGGCCTGCCCATTCGCTTCATTGGTGCTGGCGAGGGCATTAAGGATTTGCGCCCCTTTTCCAGTTTTGAATTTGTGGAGGCACTGCTTTCCAGTGATGTGGAGGTAGCAGCATGAGGTTGGCCGATCGCCTGCGGTACTTTCAAAACAATGTCTTCGATGCCATGGATCGGGCTAAGGCAGCTGTGGCAGCCACAGGGCAACCCATTGTGGATCTCTCCCTCGGCTCTGCGGATTTACCCGTCGCAGATCACATTTTGGCGGCCATTGAAGCTCGGTACGCGATGCCAGTACCTATGGCTATCAACTCTTTGCCAGTACGGCGGCCTTTCGCCAAGCGGTGGCCACTTGGTTTGAACGCCGCTTTGGCCTCAGGGTAGATCCAGAGCGGGAAGTGCTGACGCTGATTGGTTCCCAGGAGGGGACGGCACACTTGCCCCTTGCGGTGATGAACCCCCAAGAGTATGCGCTGGTGCTCGATCCGGGGTATCCCTCCCATGTGGGGGGTGTATATCTTGCGGGGGGGCAACTCTATCCATTGCGCTTGCGGGCAGAAAATCACTTTTTGCCGGATTTAGAGGCCATTCCCCTGACGGTGCGAGAGCAGGCAAAACTGTTGATTCTCAGCTATCCCCACAATCCCACTACGGCCATTGCTCCCCTTGAGTTTTTTAAGACAGCGGTGGAGTTTTGCGATCGCCACGGCCTCCTGCTGGTACACGATTTCCCCTACGTTGATCTGGTCTTTGACGCAGAGCGAGCACCCTCGATCTTTGAAGTGGATCGCGATCGCCAAGTGAGCATTGAATTCTATAGCCTCTCCAAGTCCTACAATATGGGCGGGTTTCGCATTGGCTTTGCCATTGGCCGTGCCGACGTGATTGCGGCGCTGCGCCAAATTAAGTCGGTCATTGACTTTAACCAGTACGCCGGCATCCTGCGGGGTGCCATTGCCGCCCTCACGGGAGATCAAACCAGTGTCCAGCAAACGCGGCAGATCTTTCGCCAGCGGCGCGATGTGTTTGTTCAAGCCCTCGGCGATCACGGTTGGCCGGTGCCCCTGCCTGCGGCGACGATGTATGTATGGGCTCCCCTCCCTGAGCCTTGGCGGCGGGATTCCCTTGGCTTTTGTCAAGCGCTGGTCAAAGCCACTGGGATTGCAGCGACGCCCGGATCGGGGTTTGGTCAAGGGGGAGAGGGCTATGTGCGCTTTGCCCTAGTGCGCGATCGCCCCTGTTTAGAAGTGGCAGCTGCCCAAATTGCCGAATTTAGCCAAACGGTTCTGTAGTGCTTTAGTCTCCTATGAGCCATGCCAAGAGGAGGATCAGACCGCCCCAAAGGACAATTGCGGGAATATGAATGGAGCGCAACACCTCTAGGGGAGCTAAAATGAGCACCTCCGTGAAGATATTGGTGAGCATACAAAGAAAAATCAACAAAATGATAAAGAGCATTGCAATTTGCTCTAGGCATTGCCATAAATAGGAATCACCGCCCCACTGATGGCCGCTCCTCCTTCGGAAATGAGATAGGCAATCAGTTCGCCAATGGCTGCTGGACTCACCCAGTTGGCTGCTTGCGCTGACCCCATTGCCGCTCGATTGGCGGGGGTATCAATAATGCTAGGGAGGATCACATTGGCGGTGATGTTCTGGCCTTTGGTTTCAGCTGCGATTGCCCGCGTCAGGGCCACCACTGCTGCTTTGGCGGCACAATAGGCAGCCAGTTCCGCTGCGGGTTCAACCGCACCGCGGGAGCCAATGGTCACAATGCGCCCGTACCGCTGAGCCTGCATGCGTTTGAGGGCATGCTTACACACCAAGAAGGTGGTCTCCACATTGAGGCGAAAACTCTGCTGCCAGTCACTGAGGGCAAATTGCGCCGTTGCCCCCATACTAAAGCCGCCCACCAAGTGAACCACCGCATCCAATTGCGGCATTCGCTCCACTAGGGCTGCCACTTCACTTTCATTGTTCAAATCCGCCGCCACAAACCGCACATTGGCCAACTCCGCCGCCGTCAATTGCTTTTCAAGGGCTGCACGGGCAACCGCATCAATGTAGGGGAGGGTGAGGGTATAGCCGTGGCCAAGGAGAACGGGCACTACCCCCTGCCCCAGTCCGCCGGTGCCGCCTGTCACTAAAACCGCACGAGGGGTAAGTCCTCCCATGGCTAATTCCTCGGTGTCAGTTGTCGTGCTCTGTAGAAGGTTTGCAAACTGTGGCGATCGCCAACAAAGCGCCAGTGCCAAGGTTCATAGCTGACGCCCTGGGGATTGTTGCGGGGAAACGAGAGTTCAAAACTAAAGCGGGCGGCATTTTTTTGCAACCATTGAAACGCCGGTGTGTCCTCAAAGGTCTCCTTAAGATGGGTGTCGGGTCGGTGGCCATCGCCAATATCCACCGCATAGCCCGTATGGTGTTCGCTATAGCCAGGGGGAGCACTCACCAATGCCCGCTCAGTTGTGCGTTGTGCCCGCTGCTCCTTGACCTCAAAAAAGAGATAGTCCTGATCCTGTTTGGAGCGAAAGCCCGAAAGAGGCACCAGAACCACTCCCTCCTGCTGCGCCGCACTCACCATGGCTCGAAACCGCTCTGCTGCCGCTCGTCGTAGCTTGATTTGACCATCGGCAGTTACCGGTTCAAGTTCTGAGAGGGGTGCTTCGGTGTAGGGCAGATGTCCCAGCAGGTTCTCCGTTAGGGTAGCCATCGGGGTTGACTTGGTTTCTAGAGCCGTTGGCGATGCAGTGGGACGATTGAGAAACCCTGCTGCTCCCCCCCCCGACAAGACCCACAAGAACAATTGCACTGGCGATCGCCAGTCCCCCTCGCCGAGGCTCTCCCTTGCCCTTCGTGATTGGTTGTAGCCGCTCCGCAACAGGAATATCCTGATCCATGATTTAACCCAACCCTTCTCTAGAGAATAGACTATTTTCCTAGGGCTGGGCATAGAGTTGCCAGTAATTCCAATAGTTTTCTAAGACATTCTTGACATAGTCATAGGTCTCAGGAAAAGGAATGGATTCGATAAAGCGATCGGGATCGTTAATATCGAACCGCTCTAACCAGCGATTGACGTTTCCAGGCCCCGCATTATAGCTTGCCAAAGCCAAGAGGGTGTTTTGATGGTATTGATTGTGGGTGTAGTCAAAGTACCAAGTGCCCAAGCGGATATTATCCTCCGCATCCACAAGCGAATAGCTGTCTAGGTTCAACTTTTTGGCAATCCAAGCAGCGGTTTCGGGCATGAGCTGCATTAACCCCGTTGCCCCTGCCACTGAGCGAATGTCCTTTTCAAAGCGAGACTCTTGGCGAATCAAAGCCATCACCAGCAGAGGATTTAAGTTGCGCGCCAGTGACCACTTTTGCACCAACGCCCAGTAGGGCAGGGGGTAGAGGGCATACCAAAAGCGAACATCGCGGCGAAGGGGGGCAAAAAAGGTGGCCACTTCAGGTTCATTGGCAGCCCGCGTAAATAAGTTTTGCAGCATGAAGATGCCATCGAGGTATTCCCCTACCCCTAGGCGAATAAGGCCATCGGTCAGTTGCTCTGCCGCTGTGGGTTGCACCCGATTTTCAAATTCCCACTGCCAGCGCTGCCAAGCCTCCTGTGATTGCCGCAGGAGATACAGTTCCCGCAGGGTTGAACTACCCGTAGCTAAGGGGAGGAGGGGTTGGCGATCGCGTGTCACTGAAGGACGCTGTTGCCGCAGGGTTGTCAATGTGCCCACTGGCTTTTTGAGCAGACTGGCTGCCCGCCAAGCATAGTAGGTGTAGGGATAGCGCTCTATCAGTAACTGCCAAGTTTGGCGTTGAGCTTGGGGTTGTCCTGCTTCCCCCTGCCATTTTCCCTGCCAAAAGGCCGCTCGCGGCGCCAGCTCACTGTCGGCATTGAATTTGAGAATTTCACTAACCCACCGTTGTGCCTGAGACCACTGCCATTTTTGGGCAGCCCCTTGAGCCAGTTGCCAGCGCAGTTCCGCTGCGGCACCACTTTGGGGATAGGTCTTCAGGAGTTGTTGTTGGCTCTGTTGTGCTCCCTTAGTATTCCCCAGTTCTTTGTAGTTTTCATACTGTGCCAAGAGGGCATCGGCAGCGATCGCCGGCGCTTGATTTTGGGTCGCTAACTGAAGACACTTCGCTAGCAAAGGGAGACGCTCTGCCGCAGTTTTAGCCAAACGGGCAAGGCGCAGTTGGGCTAGGGCAGCTTCTGAACTCTGGGGAAAGCGTTTAACTAGCGTCTGATAGGCAGCGATCGCCCCAGGGATATCCCCACTCAGTTGCCGTCCCCGTCCCACCCGATAAAGATGCAAAGGCGTTGGCGGTGCCTTGGCATAGGCGGCTGCGGCGGGGGCATACTGCATTTTCTCCCAATAGCCAAAAGCAATTGCTTCCCAGTCGGCTGGCGTCAGTTGATCGGCGTAGCGCTGGCGCAAAATTTCAAGGTAGGTGCCGTAGGCCTTAAGGAAAAGACCGTATCGTGCCACCAGCTTCAGGTAGGGCACTTGATCGGGATTTTTCGCTAACTGTTCCGCCACGTAGTTAATGACGGCAGGATGGCGGGGAAAGCGAGCGATCGCCAGTTGCGGTTGGTTCAAGCTCAAAAGCGCCACTGCCGCTTCAGGTTCGTTGCCATAGTCCCGCAGCAACTGTTCCCACACTTGCTTGGCCTTGCGGTTGTCTCCCTGTTGGCGATAGGCCTCAGCCCGCAGTAAAAGAATGGGGGCAGCCATTGGCCGGTAAGTCTGTTCAAGGCCTTGGAGCCACTGGAGACTAGACTGGGGATTCTTTTGACTCAGGCTTTCTACGGCCAAAAGATAGCGGGCACGATCGCGCCTGAGGGGGTCTGAAGACTGTGCCCACTGCTTTAGCTCTTGCAGACCTTGGGGGGGTGCCTCCACCGTGAGTGTGTAAAGCGGTCTTAAAGAGGGCGATCGCCAGTGGTACCAACTGGCTAACCCACCGCCAACAATCAGCACAGCCAGCAATAGCGACACTGGCCAAGGCCATATCTGTCGCTGACGTTGTCGTTTTGGCAGCAATTTCACCACACGTTGAATATCCTCAACTCTTAGTCTACTCAGCCGCACATCACCCTCCCCTGTGGCAATCTATGAAAAGATGAACCGGTAATACCGAAGCTCAATGTCCCCTACGCCACGAATGGTCTGGATTGTAATTGGCTGCAATTGCCTGATTGCGCTGATTTCTCTGTGGTTGGCTTGGCAGTTGGTAAAACTGCGGCAAATTCTACGGGGGGTGTCCCGTGCTCTACTGGATGCCGAGCGGAGTACCCATAGGGTCTTAGGTGGTGCCCCTGAAGTAATTATCATCGGCCAACGGGGAGTTGCAGGCTTGCGATCGCAATTGCCTAAATGGCGTCGGCAACAGCGCCGTGTCCGTCTGTTTTTAACCTTGGTAAGCTGGATAGGGCGGTATGGTGTCCGCCTACGAAGGAGAAAGCGATGAGTCAGCAACAGGGTGGCGGTGGTGCCTTTTGGGGTGGTTTGCTGCTAGGAGGCGCGATCGGTACAGTTGTAGGGCTGCTGATGGCTCCCCGCTCTGGTAAGGAAACTCGACAACTGCTGCGCAAATCTGCTGAGGCTTTACCCGAACTGCTCGAAGACATTACTGCCAGTTTTGAGCAACATCGCGATCGCCTCTCAGAAACCACTCAAGAGCGCTGGCAAGCCACATTAGAAAGGCTCAAGGAAGCGATCGCCGTCGGTATCGAAGTCACCCAGCAACAGCGGCAAACCTTTCGTCGTGAAGCCAATGGCATGGCCTTGAGTGACCCTGATGAAGAAGATGCTGTCAATCAATAGCCTGCTTGAGATGGGGCGGAGTTTTAAGGGAACCCCCCGTTGTTGCCATTGACTAAAACAGGAAAACCTCCTTGCCGTTGGGACTAAAGCAAGCGAATGCTAGGTCAGATGCCGCGCAATGTAGTGACCATGCAGCCACTGGGTGATGGCGTGATTGCCAACTTGGAACGCGCCGAACTAATGCTCAATCACCTATGCCTCACAGATGATCTTTGACATATGTCCACGCTAGTTTGGCTGCACCGACCATGCCCGCCTGATTTCCAAGGGTCGCTCGCAAGCAGTGGAGGTGATTGCGGGAGGTGGGCAATACTCGCTCTTCCAATTCAGCAATCATCGCGGGAAAAAAGAGATCACTGGCAGCACTAATTCCCCCACCAATAATCACCGCTTCTGGGGTAAGGACATACACCAAGCTGGCAATGCCAGCAGCCAATTCACGACCATAGCTTTGCCAGAGGGCGATCGCCTCAGGGTCGCCATTGGTGGCACGCTCTGCCATCTCATGGGGTTCACAGCCCCACCGCCGCCGCAGGGCTTGGGCGGAAACGTGTTGTTCCAGGGAACCGCGATTGCCGCTATTGCAGGGAGGGCCATTGTAGTCGAGGGTAATCAACCCCAACTCGCCGGCAGCTCCATCCCGACCGACAAAGAGATTGCCATTGAGGATAATCGCACCCCCCACCCCCGTCCCCAAGGTGAGTAAAATTAAATCCTTAAACTGACTGCCCGCCCCCAGCCATGCTTCCCCCAGGCCGGCGCAGTTGGCATCGTTACCAATCACTGTGGGTTTGCCCGTCAATTGTTCGAGGCTGTCGCTAATGGGTACTTCGTACCAGTCAAGGTTAATGGCGCGGCGGGCAATGCGACCGCTGGCATCCACAGGCCCCGGCATGCCCATCCCAATGGCCAACGCCCGATCCTCAGCATCCAGTTCCTTCATCCCCTGCACGATAGCTTTAATCACCCGTTCTGGAAAGGGAGGCTGGGGAGTCGGCAGTGTCAGGGCATTCAGACAATTCCCCTTGGGACTAAATCGCCCCATTTTGATGGCAGTGCCACCGAGATCAACACCAATGACGTAGGGTTCGCTCACAGAGATTTGGTCGGCTTCAATTGCAGGCGATCGCGGGCATCTGCGCCCAGTTGAATAGTTACATCCGATGCTAGCACACCTGTACTCTCTACCCGTACTTCTCCAAATCCTAGGAATAACTGCACTTGACGGGCTGCTGCCAAATCTCCCTGCTGAGCATGATGCGGGTAATTGGCAGGGATTGGGGCAATGGTTCAGCAACCATTGGATCGGGGTAACCTGCGGTTTCCAGTTGCTGACTTAGGCGCAGAACCAATGACTCTGGCAACGTGGTATTTTGAATGGCAATACGCACTTGGGCAGGGGCGGTCAAACCTGTTGCCCGCGGATTGGCAGGGGGTGTATCACGGAAATACTGATCCGTTAGCCAAGCAATCCGCCGGTAATCGGGCAACCAATAGCTGACTTTTACTTCATCAATAGTGCCGTTAAAGTTGCCCGGCAGCATTAAAAACTCTACCCGCGATCGCGGCAAACGGGTGAGGAATTGTCCCAAGCTCACGAGTTCCTGAATCGTTAAATTCGTGTCCAAATGCTCACGAATAATGCTGAGAATTTGCGGCATGCGAGCAAAGGTTTCAGGGCGAGCAGTTTGCTCCATCAACGCCCGCAAAAACATTTGTTGTCGCTGGACACGGCCAATATCCCCAAGGGCATCGTAGCGAAAGCGAATAAACTGCAAGGCTTGGTTGCCATTTAGGTGCTGCCGTCCCGGCTGCAAATCAATGTACAGGTGTTGACTGTCATCGCGATAGCGCATGGCTGTGGGTACATCCAGCGTCACCCCCCCAAGGGCATCAATCAGTTTCTCAATGCCTTGAACGTTAATGCGCAAATAGCGATGAATGGGCACACGACCCAACAGCTCACTGACGGTTTCCGCCGCCAGTGCTGGCCCGCCGAGGGCATTGGCTTCGTTGATTTTGGCATCTCCTCGGCCGCGGATGAAGGTCAGCGTATCGCGGGGAATTGACAGCACCACCAAACGTTGCTGTACGGGATCAAAACGCACCAGTAGGAGTGAGTCTGACAACCCCTCAACGGAGTTGACAAGGGCGTGGTAGGTGAGGTTGGGGTCGGTTGGTTGATCTAAGTCAGAGGTCAAGACCTTAGAGCCAATGAGTAACAAATTCAAGGGTTGATGGAGCCTTGCCCCTGTCCAGCGATCGCCCCATTGACACACCTGCCATTCCCCACCGGTGAGCGATCGCTGCAGGAGCGGTGTACTCTGACTCAGGAGCCCCCCCCAATGCCCCTAAGCTGCCGGAGATCAAGGCAATCCCTAGCCACAACACCAGTCGCCAAAATAGAACCCCTTCTTCAGGCGGAGCGGGTCGTCGTCGGTGCTGCCATCGAGTTAACACTACTGCCTCGCCACATTAAAAATTCCCTAAAGCCTACCATATTGCTCTTTATAGCTTTTTTTGTATGAATACCTCCAGCGCCTTCGATACTACGTTTCACCCTTTGGCGTCTGTGCCCTTCCCGTAAAAAGAACTGTTAACAAATTAGCAGGATACAATACTCAAATATCCATCCCATACGCAGCTCATTACCGCCAACATGCAATTTATTGACCTTGCGGAAATTCATGTCAAAGCCGGTAAAGGGGGCGACGGCATTATTGCCTTTCGCCGTGAAAAATACGTGCCTGCGGGGGGCCCATCGGGGGGCAATGGCGGCAATGGTGGATCAGTCATTCTCAAAGCAGTGTCCCATTTACAAACGCTGCTGGACTTTCGCTATGCTCATGTTTTTAAGGCAGAAAATGGCCAACGGGGCGGACCAAATAACCGCACCGGCGCCTGTGGTGCCGATTTAATTATTGAAGTGCCCTGCGGCACAATGGTCTGGGATGCCAAAACGGAGGAATTGCTGGGAGACCTCACTACCCCTGGTCAAACACTGCTGGTGGCCAAGGGGGGCAAAGGGGGTCTAGGGAATAAGCATTTTCTCAGCAATCATCAGCGGGCACCGGATTATGCCCTCCCCGGCCTAGAGGGTGAAGAGCGACACCTGCGGCTAGAACTCAAGCTGCTGGCGGAAGTGGGCATTATTGGCCTGCCCAATGCCGGCAAATCAACTCTCATTTCTGTGCTGTCGGCGGCGCGGCCCAAAATTGCCGATTATCCCTTTACAACGTTGGTGCCCAATTTAGGGGTAGTGCGCCAGCCTAACGGGGATGGAACGGTATTTGCCGATATTCCCGGTCTGATTGCGGGTGCCCATGCAGGCCTGGGATTGGGACATGAGTTTCTCCGCCATATTGAGCGCACCCGTCTGCTGCTGCATTTGATTGATGCGACGGCTGAAGATGTGGTGAGCGCCTACCAAACCATTCGCAATGAATTGGTGGCCTATGGCCAGTGGGTTGGGCGATCGCCCGCAGATTGTTGTTCTCAATAAGATAGATGCCCTAGAGCCTTCTCGGGTCACCGCTGTTCAGGAAACCCTCAGCGCGTATTTGGGAAAACCCGTGTTTGCCATTTCTGCAGTGGCGCGTCAGGGGTTGGAGCCTCTCCTAGACGCCATTTGGCAGGAACTAGGGGTCAAAGTTTCCCATCAGTATTGCTGATTCGATGGCTGCGGTTGAGGAGTAACTGAGGAAAAATGAACACCAGAGGATCCCTTGTCTTGGGGGCGATCGCTTTGGGCAGTAGTCTAGTTTTAGGGCTATGTTCCCCCAGCCTATGCCAACCCACCCCGCCCCCCTTTCAAGAACTGGCCAATCAAATCGAACAACTGCGGCAGGAGGGCAATATCCAAGCCGCCATCCCTCTTGCAGAGCGCTTTGTCACCCTAGTGGAAAATACCCTGGGCAACAATCACCCCCTTTTGGCTGCAAGTCTCAATGAATTGGGGAAGCTCCACGTGGAGCAGGGAAATTATGCAGCGGCACTCCCCCTTTATCAGCGAGCCTTGGCTATCTATGAGCAGACGCGCGGAGCAGATCGACCAGAGGTGTCTGCCGTCTTGAATAACTTAGCCAATCTCTATCGCGCCCAGGGGAACCATGAGGCGGCATTGCCGGTATTTCAGCGATCGCTGGCGATCGCCGAAAAGACTTTCGGCAGCGATCATCCTGAAGTAGCAGTCATTCTCAATAACCTCGGTCTCCTTTACGCAGAGCAAAAAAACTACCCCCGCGCTCTACCTTTATATCAACGCGCCCTGCGGATCTTTGAGCAAGCCCTAGGAGAGAAAAGCCCCTACGTGGCAACAACCCTCAACAATTTAGCAGGGCTGTATCGAGCACAGAAAAATTACGCTGCCGCTTTGCCCTTGTACCAACGTGCCCTTAAGATTCGCGAACAAACCTTACCGCAAGGTCATCCAGACATTGCTGCTAGCTTGAACAATTTAGCAACCCTCTATTTTGATCAGGGCAACTACTCAGCGGCTCTGCCCCTCTATCAACGCACACTAGAAATTGTGCAATTGCGCCTTGGGGAAACCCATCCCAACACGGCAACCGCCCTCAGCAACCTTGCTGCCGTCTATTGGCAACTGGGGAATTTTCCTCAGACTCTGGCACTGCTGAAAAACGTCCAAGAGATTGAGGAAAAGAACCTGAGTCAAAATCTCATTGTTGGCTCAGAGGACTACAAGCGCAACTACCTCAAGACTTTTCAAAATAGTACTGATGCGATACTTACACTGCATCTCCAGCATCTTCCTCAGGCTTCTGAGGCCATTGCTCTGGCCTTGACAACGATCTTGCGCCGCAAAGGACGGTTACTGGATTTCCTCAGCCAAAACCAAGCGCGACTGCGCCGCCAATTGTCAGCTCCAGATCAAGCCAAACTGCAGGAACTCACCACCCTGCGCACAACCATTGCCAACCTCGTTTTTGCCGCAGCAGAACCCGCCGCTTTCCCCCAATTGCAGCAGCTGCAGGCACGAGCCAATCAACTGGAAGCTGAATTGAGTCTCCGCAGTGCGGCCTTTCGCGAACTCACCCAGCCGGTAACCATCGCCGCTGTTCAACGGGCAATACCGGCCAATGCCGTTTTAATTGAATTCATTCGCTATCGCCCCTACGATTTGCAGACTCAGCAGTTTGGTGAGCCGCGCTATGGCGTCTATGTTCTGCGTCCAACCGGTCAACCCCTAGGCAAAGATTTGGGGTCTGCGGCTGAAATAGAGGCCCAAGTGCGCCAAACTCGGTTCCGTTTGGCTGATCCGCGCCTGCCTAAGGCAGAGGTACAAGCGGTGGCGCAAGCCCTGGCTGAGCGGGTAATTACCCCCATTCGTCCGTGGATTGGCAATGCAACCCACTTGCTCATTGCGCCGGATGGCGAGTTGAACACCATTCCCTTTCAAGCACTGGTGGATGCCCAAGGGCGCTACTTGGTGGAGTCCTATCTGATTACCCTGCTGACCTCTGGGCGTGAACTTCTGCGTCTCCAATCGCGACCGGCACCTGCAAATACCCCTTTGATTATTGCTGACCCGAGTTTTGATCACTCCCTTAGCGGGGGATCTCCACTACGCTCCCTTGATCTGCGGGAGCTGTCCTTTGCACCTTTGCCGGGAACGGCTGAAGAAGCACAAGCTGTGAAGGCACTCTTCCCCCAAGCCCAACTGTTGAAACAAGATGCGGCCACGGAGGCAGCGGTTAAAGCAGCGAATTCTCCCAAAATTCTCCACCTAGCGACCCACGGCTTCTTTTTGACCCACGAAGGGAATAAGGACATCCCTGAAAACCCCCTGTTGCGATCCGGACTGGCCTTGGCGGGGTTTAATCAACGCCAAAGTGGTTCAGACGTGGATGATGGCGTGCTCACGGCCTTGGAAGTTACAGGGATGAACCTGAGTAACACAGAATTGGTGGTGTTATCCGCCTGTGATACGGGGCGGGGAGAGGTGGTGAACGGGGAAGGGGTTTATGGGTTGCGGCGAGCTTTCACGTTGGCGGGGGCGCGATCGCAAGTAAGTACCCTGTGGAAAGTGGATGACCAAGTGACCCGCGAGATGATGGTGGCCTTTTACCAAAACCTGCGCCGAGGGATGGGGCGTACAGAAGCCCTGCGGCAAGTCCAGCTTCAGCGCCTCCAGGAGGAATCTCCCTACTACTGGGCGGCATTTGTCTCCAGTGGAGATTGGTCGCCCTTGAGGTTACGGCAATAGCCATGGTTCGAGCAATTCAATACCGGCTGGCGCTGTGGTATGTGGGGGTGACGGCACTCCTGCTTCTCATTTTTGCCATGGGCTTCTTCTTCTATGTGCGGGGAACGCTGGTTGAACGGGTTGATGACACCCTTAGTCATGTTGTGGAGGTGGTGAGTCGCTCCCTCATTATTGACGCTGGCACAGCGGCAACCATTGATTGGCAAAGCAGTTTAGGCAGTCATCCCCTTGCGGCGTTGGAGGAGGATCACATTGACCTAGAGGGATTTACGCCGGATCAACAGTTGGCTTGGAGCACGTTTTCAGAACCCTTGGATTTGCCCTTGCATCTAAGTCGGGCGGCGGAAACGGTACAGGTGGGAGCAGATCGCTGGCTGCGGCAGATGACGGTGGCCTTAGTGGTGGACAATCGCCTCTTGGGCTATTTACGGGTTAGCCATCCTTGGTTTGAAGTGACCCAGCCGAGTCAAGCCCTGCTTTGGGATTTGCTTTTGGGCATTGCCCTGACCCTGACCCTGGTCAGCATTAGTGGTTGGTTCCTTTCGCGGCTGGCGATCGCCCCCCTCCAGCAGTCCTATGCCTACCTAAAGCAATTTACGGCCGATGCTTCCCATGAACTGCGCAATCCTGTTGCTCTCATTCAAACCAATGTGCAAGTTGCCTTGGCCACTCCCGATCCCGAAACCCAGCGCCAACAGCTCCTTGTTATTGAGCGCCTCAGCCGTCGCCTCAGCCGCCTGGTGGATGACCTGCTCTTTCTGGCTCGCCAAGATAGCGGCATGCTTCCCTTACAGGCTCAGCCCTGCCACTTGGATGCCATTCTTTTGGGCGTCATTGAGGAGCAGATGCCCCTAATCCGCCAAAAGCAACTGCAACTGGCATTTGAACTTGCCGATCCGCAGACCTCAGAAGCGGAGGCCTATCGCCTTTGGGGCAACCCCGATCATCTCAGCCGCCTCCTGACTAATATCCTCAGCAATGCCGTGCAATATACCCCCCCTGGGGGGCAAATCCAGGTGAGGTTGGAACCACAGGGCAAATTCTACCGCGTGGTCATTGCCGACAATGGACCGGGAATTCCTGCCAGTGAGCTGCCACGCCTTTTTGATCGCTTTTATCGCCTGCCGGGGACAACTTCCGAGGGAACAGGCTTGGGGCTGGCGATCGCCCGCTCCATTGTTCAGGCCCATCGAGGTCAGATTCAGGTCAACAGTGAGGTTGGTCAGGGCACGTGCTTTACAGTTTTGCTACCCGCTGCCATAAAAGAGAGCTAAATCGCTGGTACGATTATCGCCAGAGTTCTGCCCTGATTGACTCATTTTCCAAAATTGGATTAGGACCTGCAGTGAAAACAGAACCATCCTCAAAATCCCCGCCGAAGGGGCGATCCCTTGCCCACATTGCCACCATTGTTGCTGTGGCAACGCTGTTGAGTAAAGTGGCGGGGCTGGTTCGCCAGCAGGCGATCGCCGCCGAATTTGGTGTCGGTGCAGCGGTGGATGCCTATAGTTATGCCTATGTGATTCCGGGATTCCTGTTTATTTTGTTAGGGGGCATCAATGGGCCTTTTCACAGCTCCATCATCAGCGTAGTGCTCAAGCAACCCCCAGAAAAGGCTGCTCCCCTCGTAGAAACCATTACCACCCTTGTAGGCGGGCTGTTGCTGCTTTTGACGGCAATTTTGATGGTGTTGGCTGAGCCTTTAATTCAACTCATTGCTCCCGGT
>DVDZ01000149.1 GCA_015296025.1 Thermosynechococcus sp. M46_R2017_013 | reverse complement strand
ACGGATTCAGAACTAATTGCTTGGGCGATCGCCCAAGCGGTGGCCACGGGGCAATCGTGGTCAGAGGGCATTATTACTGCGGCTCAACAGTGCCAAGGAGCCTATAGCTTGGTGATCGGTACGCCGGCGGGATTGTTTGGACTGCGGGATGCCCACGGCATTCGTCCCTTGGTGATTGGCCGCCTGCTGACAGAGGGGAAGCCTCACTATGTCCTTGCTTCGGAGACCTGTGCCCTCGATATTATTGGGGCTGACTATGTGCGCGATGTGGAGCCGGGGGAGTTGGTGCACATTACTGCCGCAGGCATTGACAGTGTGCAATGGGCAGAATCCCAACGGAAACTGTGCATCTTTGAGATGATCTACTTTGCCCGCCCCGACAGTGTGATGCAGCGGGAGAGCCTCTATAGCTATCGCCAGCGCTTGGGGCAGCAGTTGGGGCGTGAAGCCCCAGCAGACGCGGATGTGGTAATTGCAGTGCCCGATTCGGGGGTACCAGCGGCCATTGGCTTTTCCCAAGCCACAGGTGTGCCCTATGCCGAAGGCTAATTAAAAATCGCTATGTGGGGCGCACGTTTATTCAACCCACCCAGTCAATGCGGGAGGCGGGGATTCGGATGAAGCTGAATCCACTGCGGGATGTGCTGATGGGACAGCGGGTGGTGATTGTGGATGACTCCATTGTGCGGGGCACCACTAGCCGCAAAATTGTCAAGGCGCTGCGGGATGCCGGTGCCGTCGAAGTCCATATGCGTATTTCTTCGCCGCCGGTCACTCATCCGTGCTTTTACGGCATTGATACCGACAGTCAAGATCAACTCATTGCCGCCACCAAGTCCATTGCTGAGATTGCAGCGCAGATTGGCGTGGATTCCCTGAGCTATCTCAGTTGGCAGGGAATGATTGCGGCTACCTACGATACGGGCGATCGCTTTTGTTCGGCCTGTTTTACGGGCAAGTATCCCATTAGTATCCCTGAGCCAGTAAAACGGCAAAAGTTGGTACTTGAGCAAATTGCCCAATGAGTCTGGACTACGGTGACTGGCCTTCCCTCCTCTCTGCTGACCAAGCTAGTGCAGCAACCACGAGTATCAGCGAATTGTGCTCGACTCCCCTTGGCTTAGCTTGGTTGGAGCGGCGTCCCCAGGAAAAGGGGCGCGTGGCGCTGGTGTGCCAAGGGCAAGAACTTTTGGCTGCCCCTTGGAGTGTGCGATCGCGGGTGAATGAGTATGGCGGCGGCGCCTACTGGTGTTGTGGCAGCGAGATTTACTTTGTCAATGATGCCGATCAGGGCATCTATGCTCTGAGCGATGCTATCCCCCAGCTGATCTATCGGGCTGACAATTGCCGCTTTGCCGACGGCTGCGTCGATCCTAGGCGCGATCGCCTGCTGTGTGTTGAAGAAGTGCATCCACCAATGGGGAGATCGCAGCAGTCCCTTGTTGCCATTTCCTTTGCGGGGAAACGGATTCCCTTGGTTCAAGGCGCTGGTTTCTACGCTGCACCGCGGTTGAGTCCTAGAGGGAACACCCTTGTCTGGCTGCAATGGTCAGCGCCCCAGATGCCGTGGGATGGCTGTGAACTGTGGGGGGCAACAGTCAAGGAAGAGGGCACGCTGGGAACCCCTTACCCTATTGCTGGCAGCAGCGAGGAATCTGTGCAGCAGCCCCAGTGGCAGGGAGAGACCCTCTACTACATTAGCGATCGCTCCGGTTGGTGGAATCTCTATCGTTACTGTAATGGCAGCCATGAACCTGTTTGGCAAGCGGACTATGACAGTGGCGTGCCCCTGTGGGTCTTTGGCCAATCCACCTATGCTCTTGTAAATCCTGAAACCGCGGTTTTAGCCTATAGCGATCGCGGGCTGTGGCGGTTGGCAGTGGTGTCGTTAGCAACAGGGGAATGGCAAACAATTCCCACGGACTACACCGAGATTCATAGCCTTGTGCGCGTGAGCGATCGCGCCGTTGCTTTTATTGGTAGTTCGCCCCTGTTGCCCCCTCAGATTGTGCAGTTCGATCTAAAGGACGGCACCACCACAGCACGGCACCCCATTACTGCTCCCCTGCCGTCGGCGTGGATTTCGCAGCCCGAGGTGATGGAATTTCCCACAAGTGACGGCGCAACGGCCTATGGCTTTTTCTACCCGCCCCAAAATCCTCAAGTACAATCCCCGGCAGACTCACGCCCACCCTTGATCGTGAGATGTCATGGGGGGCCGACGGCAGCAAGTGGCACCGGCCTAGATTTGCGCCTCCAGTTTTGGACAAGTCGCGGCTTTGCCGTGTTGGATGTCAACTATCGCGGCAGTACGGGATATGGTCGCGCCTATCGCAATGCCCTACGGGGACAGTGGGGCGTGGTGGATGTGGCGGACTGTGTTGCCGGAGCACAGTATCTGGTGGCTCAAGGACGGGTGGCTAGCGATCGCCTAGCCATTCGCGGCAGCAGCGCCGGGGGCTACACCGCCCTCTGTGCCCTGACGTTTACCACGACCTTCCATGGGGGGGCAAGTTACTACGGCATTGGCAATCTCATTAGCCTGCTCAAGGAAACCCATGCCTTTGAAGCCCATTATTTTGATCAACTGATTGCTCCCTATCCTGAAGGAGCAGACCTGTACCGCCAGCGATCGCCCTTCTACCATGCGGATCACCTCACCTGCCCGGTGATTTTCTTTCAGGGGCTAAAGGATGTGGTCGTTCCCCCAAGCCAAGCGGAACAGATGGTGGCTGCCCTGCAAGCTAAAGGCATCCCTGTGGAATATTACACCTTTGCTGAAGAGGGCCATGGCTTTCGCCAAAGCAGTACAATCGCCACCGCCCTTGAGGCAGAGCTGAGATTTTATCAAAGGCATTTACTGAAAGGTTAACAACAATGTTTACCGGTATTATTCAAGCGATCGGTATGCTCCAGCAATACTCCGAGTCCCAGTTGGTGATTACGGCTACCGATGCCCCTTTCCTTCGGGACATGGCCATTGGCGATAGTATTGCCGTTGATGGTGTTTGCCTCACAGTGGAAGCCTTTGATGCCACGGGGTTTACGGTGAGTGTCTCCCCGGAAACGCTGCAGCGCACAACATTGGCAGCCAAAGCAGCAGCGGGAGCTATGGTGAACCTAGAACCTGCGCTGCGAGTGGGGGATAAAGTGGGTGGTCACTTTGTTACAGGTCATGTGGATGGTGTCGGCACCGTACTGGCGATCGCCCCCACAGGCAGCAGTTGGGAGTTCACTTTCTCCGCCCCTGAGTTTGTTGCTGCATACATCATTCCCAAGGGGAGCATTGCCATCAATGGCATCAGTCTCACCGTTGCCCATTGCAATGAAAAAGGGGATGAATTCAGCATTGCTGTCATCCCCCACACCTACGCAGAAACCACATTGCAATTTCTCAGGCTTGGTGACGAAGTGAATCTAGAGGCGGATTTATTGGGTAAATATACCCATAAGTTTCTCCGGCTTCCCTTTGCCTCACCGCCCCCAGAAATTGACCTCGCATTTCTCCAAGCCCATGGCTATGCTAGGGACATTACTTTTTCTTCTTGCTGGCACGAGATTTGCTACCCGCCTTTTTAGCGGCAGCGCCGAATCCTTTACTCTCAGGAGCCGGTTCAGAAGGAGCAGTCTCTGCCCCAGTTTCAAGGGCTGCCTCTGCCGTGGTTTCAGGAGCGGTCTCTGCCCCAGTTTCAAGGGCTGTCTCTGCTGTGGTTGCCGCTGTAGCTTCAGGTGCACTGACGGTTTCGGGCGCTTCACTTGAGGCTTTAGCCGCTTTTGCAGCAGCGCTCATAGCTTGGGTTTGGGCAGCCACCTCTTCAGCAAGGTTGGCTTCTTTCTTCTCAATTCCCTCACCGAGGACAAAGCGTTGAAAGCGGCGAATCTGGATATTTTCCCCCAGTTCAGCAATATGCTCCTTGACCAACTCCTCAACGGTTTTGGACTGATCGCGGATAAAGGGTTGGTTGAGCAGGCACAGCTCCTTGAGGGTTTTCTCTAGTTTGCCAGCAACAATTTTCTCCTTGACTTCAGGGGGTTTCCCCTTTAGAGCATCGGAGCCAAGGGCAATCTGGCGTTCTTTTTCTTTGTACTCAGCGGGGATATCATCCACTGAAACAAATTCCACATTGGGGCAAGCGGCAATTTGTTTGGCAATATCTTGGACAAGGGCTTTGAATTTCTCGTTGCGAGCGACAAAGTCGGTTTCGCAGTTCACTTCCACTAGGACACCAATGCGCCCACCGGTGTGAATGTAGCTATCCACCAGACCTTCACTGGTTACGCGACTGGCCTTTTTGCCCGCAGAGGCTAGACCCTTTTGCCGCAACCAAGCAATGGCGGCTTCCATATCGCCGTTGGATTCCTGCAAGGCTTTCTTGCAGTCCATCATGCCGGCACCGGTTTTGTCCCGCAGTTCTTTGACTAGTTTGGCTGAAATCTCTGCCATGATCTGTTCCTCAAGGATTAAGCGTCAGAGTCATCTGGAATATCTAGGGCTTCAGCATCACCATCGTCACTGGCGTTCATCCCATTGTCGTCCTCATCAGCGAGATCCGCTTCGGGTTCGTCCAATTGACCATGGCGGCCTTCGTAAATGGCATCGGCTAGTTTACCCACAATCAGCTTAATCGAACGGATGGCATCATCGTTAGCAGGGATGGGAATATCCACTTGGCTGGGGTCGCAGTTGGTATCTAGCAGCGCCACAATGGGAATTCCCAGTTTGTGACACTCAGCAACGGCGTTGTATTCCCGTTTAACATCAACGATAATCGCTACATCGGGAAGCCGCCGCATCTGTTTGATCCCGCCAAGGTATTTTTGCAAGCGTGCCAACTCTCGCCGCAGGGCTGAGGCCTCCTGTTTTGGCCGCAGATCAATGAGGCCGTTTTCCTCCATGCTCTCTAATTCTTTGAGGCGATCGACACGGGTTTTGATCGTACTCCAGTTGGTGAGCATTCCCCCCAGCCAGCGCTGGTTAACGTAGTAACTGCCGCAGCGGAGCGCTTCCTGTTCAACAATGCCGGCGGCTTGGCGCTTAGTACCAATAAACAAAAAGCGTTTGCCTTTTTCAGCGGCGTTGCGGATGTAGTTGTAGGCTTCATCCACCAGTTGGGCGGTTTGTACAAGGTCAATGATGTGCACCCCATTGCGAACGGTGAAGATGTAGGGTGCCATCCGGGGGTTCCAGCGGCGGGCTTGGTGGCCAAAGTGAACCCCTGCCTCTAGCATTTGGGCAAGGCTAAGAACTGCCATTGAGTTGTACTCCTATGGGTTAAACAACCATCCGTCCATCATCCGGTGAGGACACCCAAGGGGACGAATGTGAAAGATTTGCAGACTTATTATCATACTCAATGAGCAAGACCTTTGGAAAGTGCTCTTGACGCTCGCAGGTAGCCAACCTATTCTGAAAAATTCAAGACGGCTGGGTGGTGCTTGACGTTGGATATTTCCCGCTTGCGATCGCAATGGCAACAAATTCACGGTGATGAGACCTGTGCAGCCGTTGTTGAGCAGCACTTTGTGCAACCGCTGCTGAGTGTGTTGGGCTTTGGCGATCGCGATCGCCTCTCCTCTTTTGACACCGGTGCCGGTATTGCCGATGTGGCCGCACGTTTTCCCCGCGAGAATCAGCCTCCTTTTTGTCAAACTCAAGTTGACCCCGATTTAATTGTTGAGATTAAAACTCCCGCTCGTCGCTCCCGTAATACGCCAACTCAAACCGTGGCCTTGAACCTTGACAGTCGTTCTGCCCATCAGAATCGTGCTCTGCAACAGCTACGGCAACTTCTCAGGGGTTGCCATTGTCAAAGAACCGCTTGGGGGTTGATCACAAATGCCCGCCATCTACAGCTTTTTCAACGCCATGGTCACTTGGTCTATCCAGCCACACCCAATTATGAACTGACGGGCGATCGCCTTGAGGGAATTGTCGAAGACCTCAAAACCTGCTTGCGATCGCGCCCCCGTGCCATCACCTTGTGTATCTATAACCACAAAGGGGGAGTGGGCAAAACCACCACTACGATTAACTTAGGAGCCACCCTTGCTGTGGCCAATGCCACTGTATTGCTCATAGATTGCGATCCCCAAGGGGATCTCAGTCGTGCCCTAGAATTAACCCCCACGAATACAACACTCGCCAGTTGCCTGCAAAACCCTGAACAGGGAATTGCCCATACCATTCGCCCCTTTGACCTGCGCATTCGCACCAGCAGCAGCATTCAATCCGCCCATATCTTTGATGTCATCCCCGCTGCCCCTGACTTGCAAAGCATTCTGATTCAGGCAATGCAAACGCAAAATCCGCCCATTACCCGCCTGCGGGAATGCCTCCTGCCGTTGCGCGATCGCTATGACTACATCCTCATTGACTGCCCTAGTGCGTGGCTTTTTTTAAGTAAAAGTGCCGTATATGCTAGTGATGCCGTTTTGATTCCCACCCGACACACCGACCTCTCTTCCCTCGATAACG
>DVDZ01000095.1 GCA_015296025.1 Thermosynechococcus sp. M46_R2017_013 | reverse complement strand
TTGCAAAGTTTCTATGGAAATTTTTTTTGCTTTGGTAGGATAGGGCTAGCTTTTAGCGTTGGGCTGCTTTCGTTGTGACTGAGGAAGAATAAGATGCCTAATAAGCTGCTAAACCTTTGTTGGTTGCCAAGAGCTTCTTTTGCTCAGCTCATCCAAGAATCTCCCTCTATGGGCGAGCAACTTCAAGAAAGCATTGGTCTTAACTTGAATGACCTAAGGGGACTACTCATTCAATTGATTACGGCAGTAGCACTCCTCATCTTGGGTTGGATTGCGGCGCTAATTTTCGCAAAACTGACCCAGCTCCTTTTGAAGCGTCTTCAGTTTGACACGCGGCTGACCCAATTCCTAGGCGGCGATAGTGAGGCGGTGCGGAGGGTTTCTATTGCCAGTATTATCAGTGGCATTGTTTTTTGGGTCATCTTTCTGGTGGCTGTGGTCATGTTTTTAGATGCCCTGCGGTTAACCACAGCTTCTCAACCCCTCAACGCATTTCTCAATCAGGTCTTTAGCTTCCTGCCTAAACTGGGAGCAGCGATTATTTTGGGTGCGGTGGCTTGGATGGTGGCGACATTGGCCAAGTTGGCGGCTGTGCGGTCAGCCCAAACCCTAAATTTAGATCGTCCCCTAGAGCAGTTGGCCGAGGGGGAAGCAGCGTCTCCCCCTATTTTGTTTAGTGACATGCTGGGGAATGTGCTCTATTGGTTTGTGTTGTTATTTTTCTTGCCCTTGATTTTAGGAGTTCTTGACCTTCAGGGGGCTCTTCAGCCTGTGCAAAATCTGCTCAACGATATTCTAGGGGCGCTGCCCTTTATCTTGAAGGCAGTAATTATTGCAGTTGTGGGCTGGCTAATTGCACGGATTGTGCGCGGCTTGGTGGTGAATTTAATGACTGCTTTAGGTGTGCAGCGCTTGGGTGAACGGCTCAGGCTGGGACAGGGAACACTGGGTGAATCCCTGACAACTGGTGCGGGCACATTGGTCTATGTGTTGATTTTGATTCCCACGGCGATCGCGGCTTTGGAGGCGCTGCAAATTGCAGCCATTAGTGCGCCGGCAACAGCAATGCTCAATCAGATTTTGCTGGCACTACCGCGCATCTTTACGGCGGGGGTGATTTTGGTGCTGGCCTATTTCATTGGTCGTTTTGTGGCGGATACACTGACGGGCTTTTTGGCTAGCTTGGGCTTTGACCAAGTATTTGTTTGGCTAGGCTTACCGACCCCTCCTGCCGAAGGAGAACAGGCCGCTGAGACGCAGCGCCAGTGGCGTCAGCCCTCGGAAATCGCTGGCATTGTCGTATTGGTTGGCATTGTCTTGGTGGGCGCGATCGCTGCTGTTGAAGTGCTTGAGATTCCGGCATTGACGGCGTTTGTCAGTGCCCTACTGGTCATTTTGGGTCAAGTGCTGGTGGGGATTGTCATCTTTGCGGTGGGTCTGTATTTGGCAAATTTGGCTTTTCGTGTGGTTGCCGCTACGGGTGGATCCCAAGCCCGCTTTTTGGCGCAGGCGGCGCGAATTGCCATTCTTGCCTTTGTGGGGGCAATGGCACTGCAACAAATGGGCATTGCGGCCAGTATTGTAAATTTGGCCTTTGGCCTGCTCTTTGGTTCCATTGCAGTGGCGATCGCCCTCGCTTTTGGGTTGGGATGTCGCCAAATTGCAGCGGCGCAGGTGGAGGAGTGGATTGCGTTGCTCAAGGGCAAGCAGTCTGATTCGCAATAACTGTGCAATGCCGCAATAACTAGGTACAGGGACAGCCCTTACAAGAGTCCTAAGACTAAACTGGGCTGTCCTATTTTGCTATGGTTTAACTTAGTAGCGCACAAAACACTGTTTGAGCTGATTGTTTCCTGGCTGGTAGAGGACGTAACTAGCCATACTGGGCTGTCGCCCTACAGAACCCACGCCAATGAGACGCCGTTGTGACAGGTCAAAGGTTTGTTCCTCCCTGCCGTCTAGGGTTTTCACCTCACTGGTTAAGGCTTCTGCACGAATCCAGCAGTCAAACAGTTCTCCAGAACGTCCGCAAAATAGCTGATTGGCATCGGCTCGAATTAGGCGATCGCATAACACCACTGGAGAGGTGGCTGGCGTTAAGACTTCTGAGGCACTGACCGGACTGCCATGCACTAAAAGACAATCTAGCTCATGGAAACCAAAGGGGAGCGATCGCAACCACTGCACCGAAGAACGGGAAATGGACTCCCACAGCCGGCCAACTGCTGCCTCTCCTTGCTGGGCAATCAACTCAGGAACTTCCCCCGATATGCCGACACCGAATAGATTAAAGCATTGCTCCTCCCACCAGCCTATACAAATCTGAGGTTCTAAAGGCTCTAGATCAGGCATTTGTAAACGTTGCACAACGGCGTCATTTTCCCCCTTAAGACCAATAATGTCCCCTAGGACATAAAGCGTCGTAATGGGGGGACGCTGTCGCTGTAAATCCCTAAGCACTGCCTCCAGTGCTCTCAAATTCCCCTCAATACCGCTAAGGATAGCCCAGTGAGCGATCATCGCTGGCACACGTGATGAGGATCATCAGCTCGTTCTGCAAACTCCATGCCCCGTGCCAATCGCCATGCAAAAATCGGTGGCAACCCCTGCTCAAGAATGGCGGCACAGGTTTTCTGGTAATCGTAGGGAACTTCCCGTAGCGTAACTTCTTGGGTATCAGTGTCGTAGATAACGTAGGTGGCATTGGGACGGCCATGCCGTGGCTCTCCCACCGAGCCAGCATTGACAATCATCTTGACAGTTGCTTGAAATTCTTGGGGGGTTTCTCCCCTGTGCTGGACTCGAATCTTTCCCTCCCGTAAGTAGCGCACATAGGGAATGTGGGTGTGGCCACAGAAGAGAACCTCTGCTTGAGCAGCTAGGACTCGCTCAAGGGCAGCAAATCCATGCATGCTGGGCAGGAGATATTCATGTTGGCTATTAGGACTGCCGTGGACAAAGCACAGGTTTCCCTGACGTAGGGTCATCGGTAATTGGGCAAGGTAATCACGAACTTCAGGATGTAGCACCCGGTTTGTCCATTCATGGGCACGTCGCCCCCGCTTCTCAGCTAATTGAGAAGGGTAGCTGCATTCACAGGCATTCAAACCCATGACAATATCTTCATCCCAGCACCCCTGACAGGTGGGAATGTCGAGAGAGCGAATCATCTCCACCACTGCATTGGGATAAGGACCATAGCCCACAAGATCCCCAAGACAGTAAATTTGATCTACTCGCTGACGATCAATATCCAACAGGACAGCATTCAGGGCTTCGTAGTTACCGTGAATACAGGATATTACTGCATACTTCATGGCCTAGGCCTCCACTTGTGTACGGTAGTGGGCTTGGTATTGCGCTAGAAGACTATCACTCAAAACTGCATCCTCTATGAGTTGACGAATGGCTGCCTTGTCTAGAGAGTGGCCGATTAGCTCTAAACCACTCCAGCGCTGGGGGCGCCCTTCTAACCAGGGTGGCACGTTGAGGTTGGTGTACTCGATCTCCTCAACACCTAGACAAAAGTCAACGGCAAAGGCTTGACCATCCGGTAGTTCAAAAATGCCTTTCAACCGCTGCACTGAACCATAGGCTCCCGCTGTCAGTTCCAGGAGCAGCTCATCTAAACTGGGAGGATCAAAGACTTGACCCGTGAGTTCTATTTGCCACAGCTGCGGCAAGGTTGGCGCGATCGCCGGCAGAGGCACCACCGCTTCAATCACCTCATCCGCCCATTGCCCTAGCTCCGTATCCTCTGGAGTGGCGATCGCCACCCGCTTAACCGAAGACACCGGAAGTTGCAACTGGTGGACGTCCAGGTGATAGCCAATCTCTAGAAAAAATTGCCCTTCCTTTGGCAACGTGTTCCAGCATTTCTCTAGGCTGATTGTGGGCAGGACTTGTAATCGTGGATAGAGATACCCCATGCGTACCAAGTCTACCCCCATTGCCCCATACCCCGGACAGGCGTAAAAAAGGGCTTTCTGCCAACTCTGGGCTGCTAATTGCTGCCGAATCCAGTGGGTCTTGCCGGCACCCCAACGACCGGCAACAACAATGACTTGGCAGGTATCCATGGCGTTGTTTAGTGGAAGGAGGGTTGATGGCGAATCAGTCAAGAAATTCTTGACGAGTGCGGGCATCCTCTGCAAAAACCCCCTGCATTGAACTGGTGACAGTCCATGATCCTGGTTTTTGAACCCCGCGCATGACCATACACATGTGGGTGGCTTCAATCACCACTGCAACACCTTGGGGCTGAAGCAACCCCTGCAGGGCATCGGCAATTTGCTGGGTCAATCGCTCTTGGACTTGAAGACGCCGCGCATACATTTCACAAATGCGGGCAATTTTCGACAATCCAATCACTTTGCCATTGGGAATATAAGCCACATGGGCGCGACCAATAATCGGCAAAATATGGTGCTCACAGGAACTGAACAGATCAATGTCGCGCACTAAGACCATTTCGTTCGTGTCTTCGTGAAAAACAGCCCCATTGAGAATCTCATCAAGGGATTGATAATAGCCAGAGGTTAAAAATTTTAAGGCCTTGACCACTCGCTTGGGGGTGTCCCGCAGTCCCTCGCGATCCGGATTTTCACCCAACCCCATCAGTAGTACGCGCACAGCCTGCTCCATCTCAGCATCGGAAACACGGGGAGAAGGAGCCATTGGGAGTGCAGCAATGGCAGCATCTGCCGTGGTTAGTTCAGGAAGGGAAAATTGGGTCATGGCTTGAAGTTTCCGACAATTTGATAACGATTATCATTCTATTTCAGCGGCTTTAAAATGTAAAGAAAAGGTGTAGGGCAAACCCTACACCTAAACATATGAAATCAATTGAAAAAGAGCTATAGCTCTCCCTAAAGTTGGGGCACAAACTGCTCTTTATCAGGAACTACAGTGTACTCGGCAACAATTTGGCGAAACTCCTCGCCATCAATGGTTTCTTTTTCCACCAACAAGTCCACCAAGCGGTCAATGACCACTCGATTTTCGCGGATGATTTTGATAGCTAATTCGTAGCTGTGCTGGACTAATTCCCGCACTTGAGCGTCAATGCGAGCGGCAATTTCCTCGGAGTATTCAGTTCGAGATACCAGATCCCGACCTAGGAACACCTCACCATTTTGGCTCTCTAACGAGAGGGGCCCTAGGTCGGACATGCCAAAGCGGGTGACCATCTGCCGAGCCATGGCTGTTACCTGTTGCAGGTCATTCCCTGCGCCAGTGGTCACCTCAGCATCCCCAAAGACAACGTATTCGGCAGCGCGCCCCCCTAGAGCACCTGCCATGCGCGCCATTAACTGGGATCGCGAGATGAGACCCGCATCCTCTGAGGGCATAAACCAAGTGAGACCGCGGGCTTGGCCGCGAGGGACTAAGGTGACTTTTTGCACAGGATCGTGATCCTTAAGCAGGGTGCCGACAATAGCGTGACCCACCTCGTGGTAGGCAATGAGCCGCTTGCTTTTGCCGTCAATTAGCGGTGTACCCTCCATGCCAGCCACCACCCGATCAACTGCATCATCAATTTCCAGCATTGTAATTGCTGGTTTACGGCGGCGGGCGGTGAGGATAGCTGCTTCATTTAGCAGGTTAGCCAGATCGGCTCCTGTAAATCCAGGGGTGCGGCGGGCAATCGCCTCAAGGGAGACTTCAGGCGCCAGTTTTTTGTTACGGGCATGGACGCTGAGGATTGCCAAGCGACCCTTAATATCAGGGGCGTCAACAATGACTTGACGGTCAAAGCGGCCAGGACGCAACAGTGCTGCATCGAGGACATCCGGACGGTTTGTTGCCGCAATAACAATGATGCCAGTATTGCCCTCAAAGCCGTCCATTTCAGTCAGCAGTTGGTTGAGGGTTTGCTCCCGCTCATCGTTGCCTCCGCCAATCCCAGCTCCCCGCTGGCGACCCACGGCATCAATCTCGTCAATAAAAATCAAACAGGGCGCATTTTCCTTGGCTTTGCGGAAAAGATCCCGCACACGGGAGGCACCCACTCCGACAAACATTTCCACAAATTCTGACCCCGAGATGGAGAAGAAGGGTACCCCCGCCTCGCCGGCGATCGCTTTGGCCAACATTGTTTTGCCGGTGCCGGGCGGCCCTACCAATAGCACCCCCTTAGGAATACGGGCACCCACCGCCGTAAATTTCTCCGGCTTTTTCAGGAAGGTGACCACCTCTTGTAGTTCTTCCTTGGCCTCATCCACGCCGGCTACATCGTCAAACATGACACCCGTTTTGGCCTCCATTTGGAAACGGGCACGGGATTTACCAAAGTTCATCGCTTGACCTGGTCCTCCCGGCACGTTGCTGGAACGGCGGAAGAGGAAGAAGAGTCCCCCCAAAAGCAAAACGGGGAAAAGCAGGTTCCCCAATAGACTCCACAGGGCGCCATCATTGCGAGCCGGATGCACATCAATTTCTACATGCTGCTCTCGCAGTTTACTAATGACTTCTGG
>DVDZ01000015.1 GCA_015296025.1 Thermosynechococcus sp. M46_R2017_013 | reverse complement strand
TCAGCGTGCTCCCTATTGACAGGAACGCCTAGAATTTCTGAAAATTTATCATCACCGATGTCCCCCGCCTGATGTTGAGCAAAGGAGTCTATCACCTGCACTAGTTCCTCAATGGAAAATTCAAAACCATGCTGACTGGCAAAGTCCACCACTTTCGGTGCCATTTCTCCCCGCAGTGCTGCTAGTTCTTCAGTATCCAGTTCAGCAGCCCCACTAAGTGTTGCCATCGCCTACCCCCAGAAGGTTTTCCAATTCGTCCCGCAGTTTGGCATCGGTCTTTTGCAGGAACGCCAACACCTGTGCCGTTGCCATGGGCTTCCTTCCTTTGCTCAGTCAAGGTCTGCACAAACCGATTGGATTATAGCATTCTCTGATGAGAGTATTTTCAGGCAACACTCAGGCAACACTTCTTAAGAATGGCACCTCCACCACTCGGACAAGGATGCCCTGCGGGGTATGCAACGTCAATCCCGCACCCCCTACTTTTGTGCGCACATAGCCCAGACCAAAGGCACCCCTATCTAGGGCAGTGCAACTAGTGAGGAGACCCACTTTTTCACCCTCTAAGAGTAGGGGGGTGGGGGATGTCACCGCGGCACTTAATTCTAGTCCCCAAAGGTGTTGTTTGACCCCTTGGTAAGTGTTGAGGCGGGCAATTGTTTCTTGGCCAATATAGCAGCCTTATTAAAAGAAATCGTGTGCCCCAGCCGAGCTTCGAGGGGGTTGTACTCTTCTGTGAGTTCGGCATCGGCAGCGGGGCGACCCTGACAAATGCGCAAGTGCTCCCAGTCGGCATCAGTAAGTTGGGGATAGGGAGCGAGTAAATCGGCAAGGGGGCGATCGCTCCAAAGCGTGAAACCGGGAATGGCGAGGCCACTGGTGGCAGCAAGGGTTAGGGGAGCACCTTCGTGAGTAACAGTGACATGATCGTAGGGATTGGCAAATGCTCCTAGATTGAACTGGTGACTCATCTTTTTGGCAACATCCCCAAAAACTCGGTAGCAGTAACTCTCGGCAGTGCGATCGCTCACTTGCACATCATCGCCCCAGAAGATGTACTTATCGAACCATCGGCGGAGAAACTCGCGGCGCTGTGGTGATACCAGTAGATCCACCCACTCCTGATGAACCAAGAGAGTGGCAAGATCAAGGGTGCGGGCGGTCGCAGTCAGGAAAACGGTGTCTGCCCCTTGGCCGGGTTGGAGGATAAGGCAATTATTGGAGCTTTGATTGTGCAAAAACCTCAGGCGATCGCGCCCCGTAAGGCGTAGGCGTCCCCAATGGCTGCAATCGTAAACCGCACCACTTGTAGAAACCGTCTCCAGAAGATCGGTCATTCTTTTCATTCTTTTACTCCCAAAAGAAGTAAGTCCCGCTTAAGGAGCGATCGCACCCCCTCAACAGAAAAGTCGGGCTGCTCAGCGAGCAACTCAGCAACCGTTCTGTCCCCAATAGCAGCAGTTAGGAATTGCTGCTCAGCAGGCGTAAGGTGAATTACTTCATAGTGGCAGTTAAAGACGCAGGCCCCCGGCCAACCCTCCAAGCAGGGATGGCGCCACGGCAGGGCAGCCAATAGTCCGGCATCGTCGGACCAATCATGACGGGGAAGTGGCGGCTTGGCCAAGAAGAACTCAAAGTGAGTCATTGCCTCAGGGTCAAGGCATTCAATGAGTTGATATTGCTGAATTGGGGTTAATTGCTGTGCCCGCTGCAACAGTTCCGGCTGAGTGCCCAACAATCGCTCCAACCGCCAGACTTGGGGATTGGAAAAGCCGATAAACTCCAGACCAGAGGCAGCAATCAGCTCAAAGAGACTGGCGATTGTGTAGTCGATTTCTTGGGGGTGCACATACATATCGGCAAAGCATTCATCGCGCTGATTGTCAAAGCTCCAGCGTTCCTGCTCTCGCTTTTTCAGACGATTATTCTCGGGCAATGCGGCAAAGAGTTGCCGGCCAATGGCCACCCCCTCGCGATAGTTGTGGCGATCGCGCCCCAAAAGGAGGGCAATGGCCTGCTGCATCAGCTTAATCTCCCAGCGGCCGCGTTCCCCATAGACAAAGATATGAAAAATACCGCCGGGGGCAAGAACATTGGCCAGAGCTTGAATCCCCCGCTGCGGATCCGCTAAGTGGTGCAGTACGCCGACACAGTTAATCATCTGAAACGTCTGCCCCAATTGAGCTACATCCTCTAAACTTAGGTGGTGAAATTGCACATTGGTGGCAGCGGAGCGCCGACAGCGTTCTTGGGCAATTTCCAAAGCAGCCTCACTGACATCTAAGGCAGTAATCTTTGCCTGCGGATTCAAGTGGGCTAAGTATTCTGTCCCCACACCGGTGCCGCAGCCGGCATCGAGGATGGCCACGTCCAATTGGGAGGGATAGCGTCCTGTACAAAAGCTATAGGCCGCCGGCCAAGACCAGCGCCAGTTGTACCCTGGTGGCGGTTCATCAAGCAGGGGTTCTGGGGGAAAGGGATAGGTATTGTACAGTTGCCGCACAGCAGCGGTAATTTCAGCCGCCGAAGTCATGATTGCTCCCTTTGAGATAAGCGTCGTAGGAACTCGCGTGTGGTGGCTTCTGGGTCAGCCGCTTCCATAATGGCGCGGACAACAGCCACCTGAGTCGCGCCTGCTTGAATAACGTCATCAATGTTACTCAGGTCAATTCCCCCAATGGCAAACTGGGGCAGCGGCGCGTGTTTGCGGGCGTACTGGAGATAGTCAAAGCCAACAGCGGCCTTAGTGGGCTTGGTGGGGGTGGCAAAAATTGGCCCTACACCGACGTAGTCGGCGCCTTCGGCAAGTGCCCGCTCCAGTTCTTGGGGATTGGTGGTCGAGCGTCCCACAAGGCGATCGCGCCCTAAAATTTGCCGAGCAAGTTCCATGGGAATATCTGTCTGTCCGAGGTGTACCCCATCGGCATTGGCACCAACGGCAATATCCACGCGATCGTTGACTAAAAACAGCGCACCATAACGCTGGCAGAGCGCCTGTAATTGGCGAGCCATCGTCAAGCGAGTGGCATCATCGCTGGTCTTGTCCCGATACTGCACAAGGGGCAATCCACCCTTGAGGGCTGCTTCAACGATTTCCAACAGGCGATCGCTAGGAGAAGTAACAAGATAAAGTTTTGCCTGCTGCAATTGCTGCAGCCGAGCATGGCGCGGGCTGAGCATCAGAGCTTGCTCCAGAATATAAACGCGATAGCGCAGCGCCTTGGCGGTTTCACTCAGCTCAGTATTGGTTAATTTAGCGTATTCCTCAATTACCCGTAGCGCTTCCTGGACGCGGGCAAAATTAGCGGTGAGCACCTCGCTGAGGGTCTGGCGATCGCGCTCCTGCGGATGACTCAAGGCCGTTCCCGGATCCTGATCCGTTTGTCGTGCCCCCCGCAACTCTGGGGTATGGTAGCGGCTGAGGGTTTGGCGCAAATCTTTACATTCGGCACTCAGGGCAGCATCTTCGCGGCCAAAGCGGCACCATTCCTCAATCACCCGCAGACCTTCGCGGGCACGGTCAAGGTTGGCATCAAGAATGCGCCGGATGCGTTGCCCCTCAGAGCCGGGAGCTAAATTTTGCATAGGACGTCCGATCTCCACAGAAAAAAATCAACATAGTCTTGTTTATCGTTCATCGGCATTGTTGATAGAGCAATGAAGTCCCTGATGAGCCGTTTCAGTATTCACTGCCAGCCGTGGTTGAGTCACCTATGTTTGATCCTAATGGGTTGGGGGACGCCCGCATTGGCGGCAGAACCAATTCCCATCCCTGTACCACCGCCAGAGGTGAGTACCGCGCCAATTCCTAGCCCGCCGCCTCAGCGGCTTGACAACTCCCGCGAACGATTGCCGGTCCCGCGGACACCGATTCCAATGGGATTTGTGGGCAATAACCCAGCCATGAACCAACTGCCACCGCCCCCGCAGGTTTCTGAAGCAGAGGGAGGAACACCGGCACCCGTTGCCCCCAGAACGCGATTTCGGGTAATTGTACTTGATTTGCGAGAGGATGATCTGGCCAACCAAGAACGCCTGCGATCGCTCGTCCCCGACGTGATACCCATTACCCTCGGCCAGCGCCGTGCTCTGCAAGTGGGCAGTTTCCAAAACGAGACCAATGCCAGTCAAATGCGCGCTTTTATGGAGGTCAATGGCTTCCGTGCTGAAATTCAGCGTCTCCCATGAACGACTCTAGGCGGATGAAGAATATCGCGAAGAGGGCTAAAGGTTTTCTTCATTGCGGTTCCTTCAGTCAACAAAGTGAACTCCCGCCTAAAACAGTCAATCTTTCATACACTTGGAAAATGAGGAGCAAATAGTCACAGGAGCTAAGTTGCTTAAAAATTGCCAAGATAGCAAAGTAACCAAAGACAACAGCAATCTCAACAAAATAGATGAGCAAGACCGCGCCTTTCACGACTGGTATCGGTTTGTGCTGTCTTACCCGCCCCATCTTGTGCGGGATTACATAGAAAACTTCCGCTTGAATGAAAAGCAGGTGATCCTTGACCCCTTTTGTGGTACAGGTACAACTCTTGTTGAGTCGAAGCTCTGGGGGATTCCCTCATGGGGAATAGAAGCCAATCCCTTCGCCCATTTTGCCACATCGGTAAAGATCGATTGGGACGTTGATCCTGACTTACTCTACAGTCACTCCCGCGAAGTCGCAGAACTTGCCCTTGACCTCCTGCGGCAGCAAGGAATAGAGGACTCGGTTCCTTTTGCGGGGAATATTGCCGACCTCCCCTTGCACCAACTCTCTCCTGAGCAAAATAAACTCATCCTTTCGGGGTCAATTAGTCCGATTCCCTTGCATAAGGTATTGGTACTCCTTGAGTGTTTGGAGAAATACAAGATAGAAAAAGTCTATCGGCATCAATTGTTGGCGATCGCCAACGTACTTGTTTTTACGGCAAGCAATCTCCGGTTTGGACCTGAAGTTGGGGTAGGAAAATCCACAGTGGATGCAGCGATAATCAGCACTTGGATTGCCAAGATCAACGAAATGGCCGAGAATTTGCGGCGGGTAAAAGGTCAAAGCTTTGCTCCTACTCGCGCCTATCTGGCAGATGCCAGAGGGATTGACAAAGTTCTGCCCCCGCAGTCTGTGGATGCGGTAATTACATCACCCCCTTACCCCAATGAAAAGGACTACACGAGAATAACCCGTTTAGAGTCGGTGATACTGGGTTTCATCAAAACCAAGGCCGATTTACAAGCCTTTAAGAAGGTGTTGATCCGTTCTAACACTCGCAATGTGTATAAAGCCGATGATGATGATCGATGGATTCAAGATTATCCTGAAATCCAGGCCATTGCCAATAGGATTGAACGCCGCAGAATTGAACTGGGCAAGACCTCCGGCTTTGAGAAACTCTATGGCAGGGTGACCAAACTTTACTTTGGGGGGATGGCCCGTCACTTGGCGGCTCTGCGCTCGGTTTTGCGCCCCGATGCCCAACTGGCCTATGTTGTGGGGGATCAAGCGTCCTACCTGCGGGTGATGATCCGCACGGGGCAATTGTTGGCCGAGATTGCCCAATCATTGGGCTATGAATTTGTGCGCACGGATCTGTTCCGAACCCGCTTTGCCACCGGCACAAAGGAGCAATTGCGAGAAGAAGTCGTCATTTTGCGCTGGAGAGGATAATCCAATTAGTCTAGAGGGGCTGCACCCTAGAATTAGGGTAAAATAAGACAGCAATTGGCAGCACACCCACCCTATGGTTACCTCTTGGGCGAAATGGTCATTGCCACAACCTCAACAGCATTCAACTCCGCTGCGCCAAAGGCGATCGCCCCGGCGCCGCTGGCAGTCCTCTGTTGTGAGGTTCCTTTCTGAACGCCTTGTACTTGTCATCGCTGGCCTAGGGATAGGCCTTCTTCTGTGGCAAACCGATGGCCCCCTGATGATTGCTACTCTCAGTGGGGTGGGTACGATTTTTCTCCTCAGCCGCTGGCAACGCCGACTTTTAACGCTGTGGCAAGATCTGCGCCGGCAGGTTCAGCAGTGGCTATATCACCCCTTTGCCTTTACGGTGGCGGCGGGGGCGCTGGCCTGTTTGGGCACCTATACCCTTCTCCATGTGGGGCAGCACACGGCAGATCCGTGGTTGGTGGTGGCTCTTGTCCTCCTTGGCCTCCTGCTAGTGGGTGTCATTGCTCTTCTGGGAACCACGGTGGGACAACTGCAACAGCAGCATCAGAGCCAACAGGTCTCCCAGTATTTCACTGACCTCACCCATCCTCAACCCCTCCATCGGCTGGTGGCCATTCGCCAACTCGCTCGTGTCTCTCAGGGCGCTGATCGCCGTCAGGTGCAGGAAGCACTGTATCTCCTCTTAAGAGAGGAAACCGATCCAATTGTTCGCCGTGCTGCTCTGGAGGTGTTAGAGTATCTTGACAATGCTGCCTAAGTCCTTGAATTGGCTAGAGCAATGGTGGTTAGCCCACCTCATTCAGGCGCTCGCCAAGGACATTGGCTTCAGGCACAACGATTCGATTAC